>JADLEF010000377.1 GCA_020846295.1 Acidimicrobiales bacterium | reverse complement strand
TCGAGTACACATCATCGAGATAGCGAGCGAACTCACCCTCCATCGACATGTAATCCGCCGCACCGCGACGGGCCTCCTTGTACTCGCGGTACTTCGCCTGCTCATCAGCGTTGAACTTCGCGCCCGCCGGCTGGGGCGGCATGGTCTTCAACTGCTCACCCTGGACGACGGCGTAGCCCTTGCCCGTGATCTTCGGGCTGGCCTGGGCGGCCTTGGTCCGGAAGACCTTGAGCCCGGTGGCCGGGTCGATGGAGATCGACGACATCTGTTCCCCCTGTTCTCCTGCGCGAGGATCCTCGATCGAGGCCGTCCGGCGCGCCGACCGGCACACTAACCGTGGCACCGGCCGTCCCGCCGCAGAACCGACCGGTGCGGGGCAGCCCGGAAAGCTGACCGCAACCTGACCGGCGTGCGAACCCGGTGAGAACGAGGCGCTCGGCGCGCCCCTCCGACCACGGCGTCGTCGCGGCGCTCTGCTATCGATGCGCGCACCATGAACGCACCGCCCGAGCCCGCCGCCAGCCACCCCGCCGCCAGCCGGACCATCGTCAACGCCGTGGTCCTCTCGATGGCCGACGACCAGGACTGGTTCCGCGGGTGGATCCAGATCGGCGCCGACGGCCGCATCGCCGCCCTCGGTCCGGGCGATCCCCCGCACTCGCCCGACGCCCTCGGCGTGGTCGACGACGTGGGTGGCGCGTTCGTCGCTCCGGGCTTCGTGTCCGCCCACAGCCATCTGTACACCTCCGGCATGCGGGGGATGACCCCGGGCGAGCCGCTCTACGGTTGGGTCCAGGTCCAGGCGGCGCTGATGACCGGGACCGACATCGAGGACGCGTACTGGATGACCCTGCACGGCTGCCTGGACTTCATCGACAACGGCATCACGTCCGCCTACAACTTCACCTGCACCCGCCTGCTCGGCGGCTACGACGCGGCGACCGACTCCCGCACCGTGGTGCAGGAGCAGCCCCCCGAGTTCGTGCACCGCCAGATCGACGCCGGACGCGACGCCGGCCTGCGGGTGGCCAACGCCATCCGCCTCGACACCGAACTGCAGCCCGTCGACCAGGCCTACGAGCTGTTCGGTCGTACTGTCGAGTACGTCCGTCAGGCGTTGCCGGCCGACCTGGACCTCGGCCCGTCGGTCTTCGGCGCCCAGCAGTGGTCCGACACGCCGGAGACCTCACGCCATGAGGCCCGCGCCATGGACACCCACGGGCTCGGCAACCAGGCGCACTTCCTGGAGACCAGCGAAGCGCTCGAGCAGCAGCGCCGGAAGTTCCGCTGGTACGAGCAGTCCGGCGCCCTGCGACCCGGGTTCCTGTTCGGGCACTTCGTGCACCCCGACGAGGAGATGGCCCGCGCCGCCGCCGCCTCGGGCAGCGGCATGGTGTGGCAACCGACCTCCAACGGCCGGCTGGCGTCCGGCGTGGCCGACATCGCCCGCTTCCGGGCGCTGGGCATGCCCATCGGCGTCGGCCTCGACGACCAGTCCTGCACCGACATCTCCGATCCGTTCCAGAACATGCGGATCGGTATCTACACCCAGCGAGCGGTGCACCGCGACGCGTCCGTGGTGATGCCGCGCGAGATGATCCGGCTGCACACCCTCGGCTCGGCGGAGGCGTTGGGCGTGGCCGATCGCATCGGCTCGATCGAGGTGGGCAAGCTCGCCGACCTGGTGGTGGTCGACCCGACCGATCCCGACACCGGCCCGGTGTGGGACGTGTACGCCCACTACGCGTTCGCCTGCGGGCTCCGGAACCTCAAGACGGTGTACATCGGCGGCCGCGTGGCGTCGCTGCGGGGCCGCAGCACCAACCCGCTGGCGGCGCAGGTCGGCGGCGAGCTCGACACCCGGGTGCGGCGGGCGGCGGCGAAGGCGGGGTTGCGGCTCGCCTGGTGAGCCGGGCCGGACCGCGGCCCCGCCTTCCCGTCATTGGCTCTGCCATCCCCCAGCAATTAGGATTGCCTAACACCACCGGGCGGCGGCCGATCGGTGGCCCAGACCGGGGAGGCGGACACAGGTGGGATTGCGGCGGACCGCGGGAAGGCGGGCGGGCCTGCTCCTGGCCGGGTTGGGCCTGCTGGCCCTCCCCGCCTGTTCGGGCGGGAGCGCCCCGGACACCCTGAAGGTCTACAGCGGTCGTCACTACGGCATCGAGCAGGCCTCCGAAGCGTTCACCGCGCAGACCGGCGTGGAGGTCGAGTTCCTGACCGGCGACGACGCCGAGCTGCGGGAGCGCATCGTCGCCGAGGGCCCCGACACCGAGGCCGACGCCTACATCACCGTGGACGCCGGCAACCTGGCCGCGGCGGCCGACCAGGGTGTGTTCCGGGCCATCGAGTCCCCCCAGCTCGACTCGGTCATCCCGGAGGCGTTGCGCGACCCCGACGGGCGGTGGTTCGGGCTCGCCGTGCGGGTTCGCACGATCGTGTACAACCCGGCCCGGGTCGCGGCCGAGGAGCTCCCCCGCACCTACGAGGCCCTGGCCGATCCGAAGTGGGCGGGCCGGCTCTGCCTGCGGAGCTCGACCAACGTCTACCAGCAGTCGCTGGTGGCGAGCCTGATCGCCATCCACGGTGAGACGACCGCGCTGGAGATCGTGCGGGGCTGGGCGGCCAACGCCGAGATCGTGAACAACGACGTGCTGGTCCTGGAGTCCATCGCCGACGGGGTGTGCGACGTGGGTCTCGCCAACCACTACTACCTGGGGCGGCTGCTCGAGGAGCGACCCGATTTCCCGGTGAAGCTGCTGTGGGCCAACCAGGAGGACCGCGGCGTGCACGTGAACGTGTCCGGCGGCGGCGTCACCACGCACTCGAAGCATCCCCAACAGGCCCAGCGGTTCCTCGAGTGGCTGGCCACCGACGGCCAGGATGTGCTCGTCGCCGCCAACCACGAGTTCCCGGCCAACCCCGCGGTGCCCGCCGAGCCGCTCATCGCTGCGCAGTTCGGCACCGAGCTCGTGCGCGACCCGCTGAACGCCGCCACCCTCGGCGATCTCAACGCCGACGCCGTCCGCCTGATGGACGAAGCCGGCTACCGGTAGCAGCTCGACCGATCCCAGCCGCTCCCCGCTCAAGCGCCGCGGACGCGCCCTGTTCCACATCGCCCGGCCCTGATGGCGGGCCCCACCCGCGCCGGTCGGTATCGTCCGCCGGGCGGTTCGAGCGGACCGGCGGTCAAGGGGACGGTGAGATGGCTCGGGTGGCGATCGTGGGGGCAGGGTCGGTGGGGCTGCTGGTCGGCGCCGCGCTGCTTCAGCGCGACGACCATGAGGTGCTGTTCTGCGCCCGGTCGCACTTCACCCGCATCCGGGTGCCGACCGCCGATCCCCCCATCGACCGGCAGGTGGAGGTCCAGACCGACCCCCGGGCGGTGGACCTGCCCGCCGACTGGGTCGTGCTGGCCACCAAGGCCCACCAGAGTGCCGGCGCCCGCGGGTGGCTCGACGCGCTGTGCGGCCCGACCAGCCGGCTGGTGGTGACCCAGGGCGGGATCGAGCAGGCGGAACGGGGCCGGACCGCCGCCCCGTTCGGTACCGCCGTCGTACCCGCCGTCATCTCCTGCGCGGCCGAGCGCACCGGACCTGGCTGCGTCGAGCACAACCCGGTGGAGCCCGTGAAGCTGGTCGTACCGGAGGGCGTGGAGGCGGAGGACCTCGCCGAGTGCTTCGCCGGCACGATCGCCACCGTCGAGGCGACCGGGCAGTGGGCGACCGAGGCGTGGCGCAAGCTGGCGTTCGACGCGGTGACGAGCGGGCTGTGCACCATCACCGGCCGCCGTCCCGACGTGCTGGCCCACCCCGGCGTAGCCGGTTGCGTCACCGCGCTGCTCGACGAGCTGCTCGCCGTGGCCGCCGCCTCGGGGGCGGCGCTCGACGAGGCGTTCCGCCGCTCGCTGCTCGATCGCATCGGCACCATACCGGGCGGTGTGGCGCCCACGATGCTGCAGGATCGCCTGGCGTCACGGCCCACCGAGCACGACGCGATCCACGGAGCCGTCGTGCGGGCCGCCGACCGTGCCGGCCTCGACGTGCCGCTGCACCGTTTCCTGTTCACCCTGCTCGACGCCTCCGGCGAGCGCTGAGCACACCGATCGGTACGCCGCCGCCCGGCCGCCGACCTCCGACCACCGGCCTGCGCCGTCGCCTCAGCGGGTGGTGTGGGTGCCGTGGCGGTGGTCGTAGCGATCGTGGTGCTGGCGCAGCAGGTCGTGCCCGTAGTCGCCGCCGTTGGGCGTGCGCAGCACGGTGTGGATGTGGTTGCGGGTGGGGACCTTGTTGTCGAACACCACGCCGGGGTGGTGGTCGAACTCGATGAACACCACCGGGCTCTGCACCCGGTAGTAGAACGGGCCGTCGTCACCGACCGCGCCCATCCAGGTGAACCAGGTCTCGTCGAGGTGGGCCGCGACCTCCGCCATCCCGATGGCGCTGTGACCCTCCGGCGCCCACCCGACGAACGACGCGGCGACGGCGAGCAGCCGCCGCCGCTGCGCGTCGCTCAGCTCGGTGGCACGGATGCCGTCGTTGGGCACGATGGCGTTGTCGTTGAACGCTCCGCCCAGCATGCGCCCGTCGAAGGGGTGCTGCAGCTCCCCCGGCAGGTCGTCGGGGTGGATCGAGGGCCGCACGATGGCGGTGGCCGCCTGCGCGGCGTCGAGCGAGCGGATCAGGTCCAGCCCGGCGCGCTCCTCGGTGACGAAGACCGACGTGCCCGCCAGCGGTCCCTCGAAGACGTGGCACGGCTCGGAGCCCATGAAGGTGGGGGTGAGCACGAGGTGGTCCCCGACCACGGTGCAGTTCAGGCACAGGTGGTGGCCGTCGATCTGCCACGCCCACGGCGCCTCGCCGCCCGGGTCACCGAAGATCGACACGAAGTACGGCCACTCGCCGAACTCGTCGGGGCTGTCCGCCACCTCGGCCAGCAACCGGTTGAGGCGCATGATGTCGCGCGCCTGGCCGAAGCCTCGGGGCGACAGCGTGGCGGCGAGCAGGTCGAGCGCCAGCGCCCGCACCGACGGGGACAGGTCCTCCAGCATCACGCCGTGGCGGAACACGTACATGTGCACGTTGAGCCAGGTGCGTCGCTCCTCGGCATCGAGCGGGAAGCAGGCCTTGGTCCGCTGCTCGGGGGTCAACGCGGCGAGGAAGGCCTGCGCCGCCTCGTTCACCGCCGCGGTGGAGGCGCTCGACGAGCCGAGCGTGGTCAGGCCGGGCCGCACGACACCGTCGGCGGTGAGCCCGGTGAACGGTGCGGCCAGCAGCGCGTGTCGCTCGTCGATGAGCGCCTGCAGCGGCGGCGGGAACTCCGGCCGGTGCCGCGCAGAGAAGTGCGGCATGTGGTTGAGGCCGAACTCGGTCCAGTGCGCCATGGTCATCTCCGTGAGGTCCCGGTGGTCGGCCGGAGCCTACCGAGCCCGTTCCTGAGCCACCTCACTTTCTGGTCGGCGGAACGCGCCCGGTCGCCGACGGCACGGCCGCATTGGGCCGCCCGATCGACGAGGATGGGGGTGAGGTGACGCATGCAGCTCCACGTGGGGTACATCCTGACCTACGAGTTCGAACAACCGACCCCGATGATCATCACGTTGAACGTGCACTACAGCCGGGTGTCGGACCTCCTCACGCCGGACACGATGGTCACCAGCCCGTCGACCACGTACACCTCCTACCGGGACTCGTTCGGCAACTGGTGCAGCCGCCTGGTCGCCCCCGCAGGCCGCTTCACCCTCCGCGCCGACGCGATCGTCAACGATCCCGGGCTGCCCGACGACGTGCCGACCGGGGCCGAGCAGCACGCCGTCGAGGACCTGCCGCAGGAGACGCTGCTGTTCCTGCTGCCCAGCCGGTACTGCGAGAGCGACCTGCTGTCGGAGACCGCATGGGAGCTGTTCGGCGCCACTGCGCCCGGCTGGGATCGCGTGGCGGCGATCAGCAGCTGGGTCCACGAGCACGTCAGCTTCGGCTACGCGTGGGCCCGGCCCACCAAGACCGCCGTCGAGGTGCTCGAGGAGCGGCGCGGGGTGTGTCGCGACTTCGCCCACCTCGGCGTCGCGTTGTGCCGGGCGATGAACATCCCCGCCCGCTACTGCACCGGGTACCTGGCCGAGCTCGACGGGCCGCCATCGGCTGACCCGATGGACTTCTCGGGCTGGTTCGAGGTCTTCCTCGGTGGGCGCTGGCGCACCGTGGACCCGCGCAACCACACGCCACGCATCGGTCGTGTGCTGATCGCCCGGGGACGCGACGCAGCGGATGTCGCCATCACGACGACGTTCGGCCCCAACGTGTTGCGCGACTGGCAGGTCCGCGCCGAGATCGAGCCGCCGGCCTGAGACGCCATACCCTCCGGCATGGACGGGCCGGCGAAGCGCCCGGGTTGAGGCGAAGGGACCAGGCCGGCCTCACCCCGACCGCCACGATGCCAGACGACGCCGACCTGGCCGCCGCCTTCAGCAGCGCGACCGAGAAGCTGCGCACGGCCGGGACGATGGATTTCACCGGGCAGAACCCGTGGGAACGGTTGCCGACCCCGTCGGACTACGTCGCGCCGCTGGTGTTCCTCGCCTCGGACGACGCCGCGCTGATGACCGGCGGCAACATCACCGTCGACGGCGGTGCGCTGGCCAAGTACTGGCCCCAGACACCCCGTCGCTGACGATCGGTGCACGCCGGCCGGCTTGAGGTGCTCGTGCTCGCGTCAGACGACTCGGATCTCGACCGCCGGCGATAGCAGCTGCGAGAGCTCTCCGAGGTCAGCGGGGTCGCTGGTCAGCACCGGACACCCTCGCCGTGAGGCGACCAGGACGACGTGCGCATCGACCACATCGACAGCACCTGTCCGAGCGAGGAGTGAACCCACTTCGTGTCCCTCCGTGGAGAGGAACCCCAACGTCTCGCAGCCGCGCAGGAACCGTCTCAGCTGCACCTGTGGAGCGTTCCGGCTGACCTGAGCAACGACCGGCGCCGTGGTGACCGGCACGGAGCCGGCTTCGAGGCGTGCGCGGTGATCAGCCCAGATGGCTCGGACGTTTCGCTCGGCGGCGATGAGCGCGCCGGCGTCGTACAGGACGCTCACGCCGATCGGGGCCGTGCCGAGCGCAGCTCACCCGCCACCCGACGACGAGCGGCAGCCATCTCCTCATCGGTCAGCGGTCCGTTCTCGGCCTCCCACTCCTGGACCGCACGCAACCCGTCGCGCACGACCAGGGCCCGACGCGCCGCCTCGGTCATCCACGCCGACACGCTGACGCCCTCTTCCTCGGCGGCGCGGATGATGCCCTCGTGCACCGTCGGATCCACGGTGATCGCAAGCTTCGGCGACGGCTTCCCTCGTGGCATTCCGGCAACGCTACTACCACGGTAGTAGACATCTGGAGGTTGGGAACGACCCGAGGCCGCTCCGAAGAGCGGCCTCGACCTACGTGTTCCTGGCACCCCCAACGGGATTCGAACCCGTGCCGCCACCTTGAGAGGGTGGTGTCCTAGGCCGCTAGACGATGGGGGCTGGCCTTGTGCGCTCGACGAGCGAGCACGTCAACGCTACCGGCCTCGGGCCCCCGATCGCAAAGCGAGTTCGTCAGCCGTTCCAGGCCACCCCGAACGCGTCGTCGTAGGCGAGCTTCGCCGGTGGTTGCCGGCTGATCGGGCCGTGGCCCTTGCCAACCGGATAGCCGATCGGGATCAACGCGAGGGTGGCCCAGTCCTCGGGGATGTCGAGCGCCGCCTTGACCTCCGGCTCACGGATGCAGTGCAGC
>JADLEF010000376.1 GCA_020846295.1 Acidimicrobiales bacterium | reverse complement strand
GTCAGGCTGGCGAGGTTGGGGCCGGTGAGCTCGGCGATGTTGGTGACCTCGGCTCCGAGCGGTGGGCTGGGCTTGTATTCGACGAGCGAAGTGTGGTCGGCGAAGTTGAGCTCTGCGAGGACGAGGCCGGCGAGGTGGCCGGTGTAGGTGTCGACGGCGGCGGCGTGGCCGTCGTGGTGGCTCCACCGGCGGCGGGTCTTGGTGACCTCGACGGCGTCGAGCATGGCGAGGACGTTCACCTCGGCCGGGTCGAGGTAGAGGCTGGTGTGCAGCATGGCCGTGGGGTCGTCGGGGTCGGGTCGGACCTTGTGTCCGATCTTGTGTTGAAGAACTTCGCCGGTGGCAGGGTCTGTGACGGTGCGGAGGCGGAGGCGGGTATCGATGATGAACCGGTCGGTGATGCGGAGGGCCTGATCTGCGTCGGCGGGGACTGCGTCGAGTAGGAACCGGCGCTCGTACTCGGGGAGGGCGTACCTCGACGCCGGTTGGGTCATGGCGACCAGTTTGGCCGAGCGCGGGTGAGGGTGGGCCCGGCTTCGCCGGCGGGCCCACCCTCGTTCTTGGTCAGAAGACTTCCTCGCCGGGCTTGGGCTCGTCGCTGGTGCGGCGGGGGCCGTCGAGGTAGCTGACCGTGTTTGCGTAGACCTCGTAGCGTTCCCGCTTGTTGCCGTCGGTGTCGGTCCAGGTGTTGTGGTGGAGCCGGCCGGCGATGGCGACGAGTCGGCCTTTGGTGAGCCAGCGGGCGTCGTTCTCGCCGCGGGTGCCGAAGCTGACGATGCTGATGTAGTCGGCGCCGTCGGTGCCGGTGCGGTCGACGGCGATGCGGAACCGGCAGATCGGGTTGCCCTTGGGGGCGGTGAGCTCGGGGTCGGCGGTGAGGCGGCCGATGAGGGTGATGTGGTTCATGAGCGGGTGCTCCCTTGGCTCGGTGGTGGTGCCCTCGGTGGGCTTGATGGGGCGGCGAAGGCCTCGGGCCGGAGCGGGCGGTCAAGGGCACCCGTGGGTGAGCGAGGAGATTGCGGTGGACCTCGGAGCCGAGCGGAGCGTCCCCGCAGGGGCGGCGAGAATGCTGGAGCCGCACTACCGCAGCGGTCCTTGACCGGCCGCGGGCCCGGGGCAGCGTGTCGCCCTGGTAAGCACACCGGTGGGCGTCCGCCCGTTGCGAGGGGGCTGGCGTCGTGGACGGCTTCGTTCGTGGTGGCCGCCGATCGAGGGCGTGCGGTTGCGTCGGGGGGCTACGGGTTGTGCCAGTTGGTCCAGATGTTGGCGGGGTGGTAGCCGAGGGCGATGGCGGCGTGGTCGGCTTGTTGATCGGTGAGCCCGCGGTGATGCCAACGCCAGACGGTGCGCAGGGTGACGCCGACCTGGGCGGCGAGCGCAGCAGCGGACGGCCGGCCGGCGGCGTCGAGGAGCGGAGCGAGGGGCCAGCGCAGCTCGCACAGCACGGGGCTCATGCGGCGGCCTCGTCATCGGCGAGGCGGGCGCTGCTGTAGGCGTCGAGGTGGTCGACGGCCGTTTGGGCCTTGGCGGCGACGGCGAACAGTGCCTTGGGGTCCTCGCCGAGGATCCGGAGCCAGTGGGCGAGGTAGGCGGCATGGTCGTCACGCGTCGAGGGGGCGATGGCGAGGTGGGCGCAGGCGATGGCGGCGCCGAGCTCGGCGACGAGTTCTTCGGCGGCGTAAGAGTCGTCGCCGAAGCGGCCGGTGAGGTCACGCCCGAGACGGGTCCGGTGGCCGGTCCAGTGGACGAGCTCGTGGCATGCGGTGCTGTCGAAGGCCGCGCTTTCGGTGAACTGCTCGGCGGCGGGGAGCTCGATGCGGTCGACGCCGGGCCGGTAGCAGGCGTGGTGGTGGCCGTAGGTGATGTCGGCCTGGGTGGCAGCGATCCAGGCGTCGGCGTGTTGGTTGCGCTCGAGGACGGTGGGCGTCGACGCAGCGGGTGGTGTCCAGCCGTCGACCTGGGCGGCGTTGAACACGGCGTAGACCATGGGGACGAGCCGCCGGCCGTCGCTGTCGCTGTCGTCGGTGGCTCGGCCGGGTACCCATTTGACGATCCGGGCGGCGGTCTCGCCGCGCCGGACCTGGGCGCCGAGCTCGGACCATTGGCGGTAGGTGGCCCACCAACCGGCCGGGTAGCCGCAGTCGAGGGCGGCGACGGCGAGCGTGATCGTGTTGGCGCCCCGGTACGGCAGGCCCGTGGCGGCGTTGCGGACGTCGAGGAGGCCGGGATTGGTGTGCCACGGCATCGACCAGCAACCGGCGCCGGCTTCGATGCGGGCGACGAGTCGAGCGGTGACATGTGAGGCGAGCTCGGAGTAGTTCACGGTGCTCGCCCCGGGTTCACGCGACGCCGGCGAGGGCGGTCACGGCACGGCGATGCTCGACCTGGAGCCGGCAGGGCAGGCGGGCGACGAGCGGAGCTGGCAGCGGGAGCAGGTGCGTGTACAGCGAGAGCACCGGTGCGTCGTCGATGGTGTCGATGCGGGCGGCGTTGAATCGCACGAGACGGTCGAGCGTCCGCCCGATCGGGGAGTGTCTTGATGTGGAAGCACCCAGACCGATCGCTTGGGCCAGCTCCGCGAGGTCGACTGCGGTGGCCCGCGGGAACCGGTCGGCGCGTCGGTCGACCCAGCGCAGCACAGCCACGCAGGACGGACCGAGAACCGGGAGCCAGAACTCCTCGATGAAGCTCGACCCGATCGGCCAGCCCCGCTCGAGACGGTCGGCGGTGGTGATCAGGCGAAGGGAAGCCTGCGGGGTGGTGTCCATCGGAACCTCCATGGATGGGTCCCGCCCTCCGGCGGGAGCGCAGCGCTGCGCTGCGCTTCCATGGCTGCTGCTCCCGCCACGACCGGCGCCGGTGTCACGCCCCGGTCGAGGGTCCCGCAGGGAGCCGACGCCGGCCGCCAGCCGTGTGCACCTTCACCGCTTCGTTTGCGCGGGAGGGGCTTGAGGCCGGACTGAGCCGGTCGTGGCACCGATCAACGTGTGGTCGCCCCATCGGGCAGGTGGGGCGCGGAGCCAGGTCGCAATGAAGCTGCCACCTCACCGGCCGGATGGGAGTATCCGATGGCCCCACCCTGTTTAGAGCAGTGACGATCGGAGGTTTGCATCAGCTGGTCACGGATGGGGAGGCTCTACGTGCCGCGACTCGCATCGGCGATCATCCCGCACCTGGTCGACGGGCTCGGTGGGCGGCAGCCCGATCACCAACCAGGCAGGGCGCTGGCGGTCTTACGGGCTTGCGGTGACAGCCTCGCCCAGGGCTGATCGGTGGATCAGTCCGACGGCGCACGACCACATCCTCGACGTGGTGCGGTTAGGCAACGCGGTCGAGGAACGCCAGCACGGCGGTGGTGAAGGCGTCGTTGTCGTCGCCTGCGACCATATGGCCAGCCCCGCGGACGTCGACGTACTCGGCGGCGGGCGCCGCGGCGCGCAGTTGTGCGACCGTGTCGTCGCTGACGAGGTCGGACAGCAGACCGCGAATAAGTAGCAGCGGACAGCGCAGCGCCCCGGCCGACGCGTGAAGTCGATCGGCCCGCAAGTGGCGTTCGGCCTGCCAGCGCTAGGGGTCGTTGTCCATCGCCTCGGCGTGGGCGGCGATGAACTGGGGGTCCCAGTGCCAGCGCCAGCGGCCGTCCCCACCGTGTCGTAGTACTTTGGCGAGCCCGGCGGTGTCCTTCGGTGGGGGACGGTGCGGGTTGTACGCCGCGATCGCCCGGGCGGCGTCGTCCAGGGTGGCGAACCCGTTGGGGTGGGCGGACATGAAGCCCACGATCCGCCGGGAACCGTCGCTTTCGACCTTGGGCGCGATGTCGACGAGCACGACGGCGGAGAAGACGTCGGCGTGGCCGGTCGACGCATGGGCTTCGAGCGCGGTGATCCCGCCGAGCGACGCGCCGACGACCGCGGGGCGGTCGAGGCCGAGCTGGACGATGACGGCGAGGAGGTCGGCGCCCATCGTCGCCATCTGGTAGTCGGCGTCGGGGTCCCAGGCGGAGTCGCCGTGGCCGCGGGCGTCGAGCGCGATGACCCGGTGGCCCCGGGCGGCCAGTGCGGCGCCACTGCCCTTCCAAGCCAGGCGGTTCTGGCCGCCGCCGTGCAGCAGCACCGGCCTGCCGTCTTCGGGCCCGTCGACGTCGGCAGCGATGCGCAGGCCGGTGGCGCCGCTCAATCTGATGGTTTGGACGGCCACGGTCTTCTCCTCATGCGGCTTCTGATGGCGCGGTCCGCCGTCTACGCCAGCGAGTTCATCTCGCGAGCAAACGGCGAAGGTCGGCTTCGACGAAGGTGCCGGTCGCCCGGGCGAACTCCTGGTCGCCGGAGCGTCCGAAGCAGGCGATGGTCAGTGTGCGGCCGACCCTGCCGATCAGGCTGGCGCGGAACTCGAGCGGGGTGTGCAGCGGGGTGGGCCCGAGGTAGTCGACCTCGAGGCGGGTCGTGAACGCGACGGCGCCGAGCACGCTGAGCAGGGCGGTCATCGTCTCGTCGACGATGGCGGAGACGATGCCACCGTGGGCGCGGCCGGGAGGGCCCTCGAACGCCGCCCCGAGGCTCACGTGCGCCACGACGTCGCTACCGCGCCGGATGTAGACGGCGTCGACGCCGAAGGGATTGGCCGGCCCGCCGACAAGGCTGTAGGGCGCGAAGTCGAGTTCCGCGTCGTCGGTGGGGATGGGCGGCGGATCGCCGCTCATGATCGCCTGCACCCGCGCAGAGGAGAGCATCGCTGCGAGGCGGTCGCGGATCGGTTCTCGCTCAAGCTTGTCCGCTGCGCCCGAGAGGTGTGCTGCAACGGCGTCGAGCAGTTCGGTCGGCGCGTCGTGGTGCACGAGCGCGTGGCCGAAACGCCGGACTGCGTCGGCGGTCCGGTGGCGGGCGTCGTGTTCGGCGGCCTCGGTGGGCCCGGTGGGAACGTGCTCGTGCAGGAAGTCGAGAACGGCGGTGGTGAAGGCGTCGTTGTCGTCGCCGGCGACCATGTGGCCCGTGCCGCTCACGTCGACGTAGGCGGCGTGGGGCACGGCAGCGAGGAATTCGCGCACCGTGTCCGGGCTCACCAGGTCGGACTGGGCGCCGCGGATCAGCAGCGTGGGGACCTCGAGACGCCCGGCAGCGGTGAGCATCTGCTGGGCCATTCCCGCCATGCGGGCCTCGATGGCGTCGGGGTCGCCGCTCATCATTTCCGCCTTGCTGGTGATGAAGCGGGGGTCCCACCGCCAGTGCCAGCGGCCGGCACGTTCTTGGAGCACCTTGCGGAGGCCCTCCACGTTGCCGGAGCGTTCGCGGTGCGGGTTGTAGGAGGCGATCACGTCGGAGGCCTGCTCGAGGGAGTCGAACCCGTCGGGGTTGGCGGTCATGAAGCCGACGATCCGGGTGACACCGGACAGCTCCATCCGTGGGGTGACGTCGACGAGCACGACCGCGCTGTACAGCTGAGCGTCGGACGTTCCCTGCGCCCAGAGCGAGCTCATCCCGCCCATCGAGGCGCCGACGACCGTGGGCGGGCGGTCGAGGAGCGCGAGCAGCGCGGTCAGGTCCGCGGCGTTGTCCTCCATGTCGTACTCGCCGGCCGCGGACCATTCGCTGTCGCCATGGCCACGGGCGTCGTAGGCGATGACGTAGTACCCGGCGCGGGCCAGCGCGGCGGCGCTTCCCTTCCAGGCGTGGCGGTTCTGGCCGCCCCCGTGGAGTAACACCACCGGCGCTCCGGACGGATCGCCCCACTGCTCGCCTTCGATGGCGAGGCCGCCGTTGCCGGCAAAGCGGAATGGCGATGGCTCAGCAGTGGCGGTCACGGTGTGCTCCTCAGCGCCGCAGGGGTCAGCCCCCTGCACTCAAGACAGACTAGTGGCGCTGTCGCGGACGACTGATTCGTGGACGACGCTGGCTAGTCCCAAGCGGCGACCCTCGGCACGATCGTGGAGCGCCAGGCTTCCATGCTGTGGCGGATGCGGCCGTCGTCGACGAGCCCGTTGTAGTTCCAGGCGAAAACCCACTCGACGGGTATCCGCCCCCGCAGCGTCTCGAGCTGGCGGGTGACCGTGTCGACGGTGCCGACGAACGCGAGGCCCTCTGCGAAGCGGTCACCGTCGAACTCGGCGCCCGTGTCGGGGTGCAGCATGCCTTTGTCGAACCCGAAGGGTCGGAACCAGCTTGCGCCGCAGAACACCGGGCCGTCCATCCAGATCTGCAGCGCCTCGCTGTCGGTGTCGGCGACGATGAGGTCGCGCAACACGCCGACACCCTCGCCCGGCGCCTTGCCGGACACCTCGGCGTACAGCTCGATCAGCCGCCGTTCGAGCAGCGGGTGGAGCGGCGGGAGGATCGGCGTGATGCCCTCCTCGGCGCAGAACCGGATGGTCCGTTCAGAGCTGGCGAAGGGCTGGAAGATCGGTGGGTGCGGCTTCTGCAACGGCTTGGGCACGACGGCCAGCTCGGTGACGACGCCGTTGCGCACGCCGGAGCCCCAACGCTCCGTGGCCTCGATGTTCCAGGGCGTCCCAGGCGGCGGTACCTGCCAGAATTGGCCTCGGTGGGAGAAGTAGTCCTCGGTCCAGGCGCGTTTGATGATCCGCAGGTTCTCCTCGAAGGCGGCCCGGTTGGTGTCGTCGATGCGGTCGTGCTCGTGGGGGCGCACCCCCTGCACGCCGTGGGTCTGCTGAGCCATAGTGTCGACCCAGCGGCGTTGGTAGCCACGCGC
>JADLEF010000375.1 GCA_020846295.1 Acidimicrobiales bacterium | reverse complement strand
GTGGTGCCCCCCGCGGGGGTGCCGGTCGCGGCGTCGGCTGCGCCGCCCACGGTCATCGCCGCGCCGCCGAGCCCGCCCGTGTCGGCGGCGTCGGCGGCCCCTGACGCCTCCCCTCCGCCTCCGGTCGGACCTTCGTCCGTCGCCCCGCCTCCGGTGGGCCCCTCGATCGTCGCGCCGCCTCCGGTGGGACCGCCCGTCGGGCCTCCGTCGGCGGGGCCCGGACCCGCGGCCGCGCCGCCGGTGTTCCCGGCCGCCGGCCCGGGCAACCCAGCACCGGGCGGTGCAGCGAGCCGTTCGAAGCTTCCCCTCGCGCTGGCTGCCGTGGTGGTGGTCGCCCTGGTGGCGGCCGGTGGCGTGTTCCTGGCGATGCGGGGCGGGGACGACGGCGAGGTCGCCGGTTCGACCACCACCGTGGACGATGGCGGCGACGGATCCGCCACCACCGGGGCCGGCGATGGCGGTGAGGACGGTGGGCTGGACATCGCGCCCGGACCGGCGTCGGCCGATCGCATGTCCGCGGTGGACGCCGGGACCTACGAGGTCGGTCTCGATCCGCAGGGGGCGGAGTCGGCCGCATTGCAGGAGGTCGAGCTCGCCGCCTTCCACCTCGACACGTTCGAGGTGACCAACCAGCAGTACGACGCGTTCGTGCAGCGGATCGGCGCACCGTCGGCCACGTCGTGGCCCGGTGGGCGGGTCCCCGATGACACGCTCGACCACCCGGTGAAGGGCGTCGAGTTCGACTGGGCGTCGGCCTACTGCCGCTCGCTGTCCAAGCGCCTCCCGACCGAGGCGGAGTGGGAGGTGGCCGCCCGCGGCCCCGACGCCTTCGAGTACCCCTGGGGTGGGGACCGTGCCGCGGTGGACATCGACACCGCCGGCACCCGACCGGTCGGCTCCACCGCCGGCAACGTGAGCCCGTTCGGCGTGCACGACACCGTCGGTTCGGTGTGGGAGTGGGTCGACGAGCCGTACGATCCGGTGGCTGATGGTCAGCGCGTCCGTCACGGCGGCGAGAACGGCCGGGTGCGCGACGGCGCCGCCATGCGCCAGATCGTCGATCCGACCAACCGGTCCGTCGTCGCCGAGACCGGCTTCCGGTGCGCGGCGGACGAGGTGTCCGACTCGGTGCAGCCCGGCCAGTTCAGCACCGAGATCAGCCTGCCCGAGCGCGGCGCCACCGTCACCACCGTGGCGGACAACGGCAGCGGGCCGGGGACGGTGCTCGTCGACGACAACTTCGAACAGCGCACCAGCGGATTCCGGGAGGAGGTGGGCGAGGCGTACGCGTTCGGCTACTACGCGCCGAGCTGGTACCACCTGGAGGCGACCGGGCCCGGCGTGCAGACGGTGTCGGTCGGTGGCTACTCGTACAACGACGCCTCGATCGAGACCCATGTCCATGTGGACGGCGCCCAGACCGGCGACGGGCGGGTGCGCTACGGCCTGGTGGTCCGGGCGGTGGGTGAGCTGCGCGACCCGCCGGCGACGGCGGGGCCGCCGCGGCCGACGTCGTTCGTGGCCTTCACCATCGACCCGCGGGCCGGGCGTTGGGAGCTGCTGCGGGAGACGGCCACCGAGCCGCTGCGGGCGGTGCAGTCGGGGCCGCTGCCGGCCACGGTGAAGGCGGTCGACGGGACCCGTCCCGACGCCCTGCGGGTGGAGATGCGGGCGACGGTGCTGATCGTCTTCATCAACGAGCTGGAAGTGGCGGAGTTCGACACCGGGGTGGTCGAATCCAACGGTGACGTCGGGTTCTTCGTCGAGAACATCACCGAGACCTTCGCCGACGTGCACTTCGCCGACCTGAGGATCGTGGAGTTGTGAGCGAGACCGCTGCACCCGGGGAGCAGGCCCGGGAGATGACCGTCTTCGAGTTCGTGGGTGGGGAGCCGTTCTTCGCCGAGCTGGTGGAACGGTTCTACGCCGGGGTGATGGGCGATGAGCTGCTGGCACCGATGTACCAGGAGCAGGACCTGGAGGGCGCCAAGGGGCGGCTGCGGGGCTTTCTGGTGCAGTTCTGGGGCGGGCCGGACGACTACAGCCAGGAGCGGGGCCATCCGCGGCTGCGGATGCGGCACTTCCCGTTCGCCATCGGCGTGGCGGAGCGGGATCGGTGGATGCACCACATGCGCAGCGCAGTGCTGGCGGCCGACACGGTGGACCAGGTCAAGGACCTGATGCTCGGCTACTTCGAGAACTCCGCCACCGCCATGCAGAACCAGTGACCCATATCGGCCCCGCCGCCACCTTCTGAGGTTTTCCCGCCGCCCTCGGTGCTTTCGCCGCCGTCCGTCGCGCCGAATCGGCGCCGATTCGCTGTGAGCGGGGCCGGATTCGGTGTCGGCGAGGGGCTGGAATGGTGGCAACAAAACTACCGACAGTGACCATGTGGGGTCCGGTCGGCCTGGGCCGAAGGCCACTACATTCCGAGGCGATGACCGTCACGCCGCCCCTGCCGCTGCCCACCGATGTCCTGCCCCACCGCCCGCCGTTCCTGTTCATCAGCGACATCGTGGCCATCGAGCCCGGCGCCCGGGCCGAGGCCCGCTGGCAGCTGACCGGAGACGAGTTCTTCTTCGCCGGCCACTTCCCGGGTCGTCCTGTGCTGCCCGGCGTGCTCCAGATCGAGGCCATCGCCCAGTGCGGCGGGCTCACCCTCTGGGGCGACGACCGCTTCGCCGGCAAGCTCGGCCTCTTCGGCGGTGTCGAGAAGGCGCGCTTCCGTAGGCAGGTGAACCCGGGTGACACGCTCGAGCTCAGCTTCGACATGGCCCGCCTCTCCGCCCGCGCCGGAAAGGGCGCAGGCCGGGCCACCGTCAACGGCGACCTGGCCTGCGAGGCAGAACTGTTCTTCGTGATCGTCGACGCCTGATCGGCGCCGACGGAGCGATCAGGCGGGCGGAGCGATCAGGCGGGCGGAGCGATCACCAGCGACCCGTTGTGCCCGCCGAAGCCGAAGCTGTTGGACAACGAGATGCCCGGCTCCCACGCCCGCGGCTCGCCGAGGACCAGGTCGATCGGCGCCAGTTCGGGATCGAGTGCGCTGGTGCACGCGGTCGGCGGGATGAGGCGGTGTTGCATGGACAGCAAGACCGCCACCGCCTCGATGGCACCCGCCGCCCCCAACGCATGGCCGGTGACCCCCTTGGTCGAGGTCACGATGGGTCCGGGTGCGTCGAACAGCTTGGCCACCGCCTCCGCTTCTGCTGCGTCGTTCAACGGGGTGGAGGTGCCGTGGGCGTTGATGTGGCGAACGTCGGCCTTGGTGATCCCCGCATCGGCCAGGGCCAGCTCCATGCAGGCCACCGCGCCGGCGCCGCCGGGGGAGGGGGCGGTGATGTGGTACGCATCGGCGTTGTTGCCGGCGCCGAGGATCTCTCCGTAGATGGTGGCCCCGCGGCCCACCGCGTGCTCGTACTCCTCGAGCACCAGCACGCCGGCCGCCTCGGCCATGGCAAACCCGTCCCGCTCGGCATCGAAGGGCCTCGAGATGCCCGAACGGGTCAGCGCGGTCATGTTGCCGAAGCCCGCCAAGGCGGTCGGCGTCATGGCCGATTCGGCCCCGCCGGCGATCATCACGTCGACCATACCCCACCGTATGTAGCGCATGGCCGAGCCGATGGAGTGGCTCGACGCGGCGCATGCCGTCACCGTCGTCTCGCACGGGCCCTGGAAGCCGTACTTCATCGACACCGCGGCGGACGCCGCGTTCGACATCATCATCGGCACCAGGAACGGCGACACGCGCCGACTGTCCTTCTGGTAGTTGACGAGGATCTGCTCCTCGAGGGTGGTCAGGCCTCCGACCCCGGTGGCGATGTTCACGCCGACCCGGGCCGGGTTGGCCCGCAACTCACCGGCCTGCTCGAGCGCCATCGCCGCCGCCCCCAACGCGAACTGGCTGAAGCGGTCCGAGCGGCGGGCCTCCTTCGGGTTGTCGAAGTACGGCGCCGGGTCGAACCCCTCGATGCGGCGAAGACCCGGCTCGGGCTCGGACAGCAGACCCTGCCAGTAGGCGTCGAGCCCGATGCCGCACGGGGCGACGACCCCCATGCCGGTGACGACGACACGACGACGGCTCATGATGGCGAATCCCTTCGAACGAACGGCACGGTGCGCAGCGCCGCGGCACGGTGCCACGGCGACGACAGGATCAGAGCTTGCCGGTCACCAGCTCGTAGGCCTGGCCCACGGTGGCGATCCCCTCGAGCTCCTCCTCCTCCACGGTCACGTCGAACTCCTCCTCGAGGGCCATGACCAGCTCGACGAGGTCGAGGCTGTCCGCGTCGAGGTCGTCGGCGAAGCTGGCTTCCATCGTCACCTTGGCGGCGTCGACCGAGAGCACCTTGACGGCGCAGTCCTTGAAGCGATCGAAGTTGTCGGCCATGGGATGTTGCTCCTGTGGATCAGAAATCGGTGGGGGGTTGGAAGACGAACGGGAACGGCTGCGGCCGCGCCGGGCGCGACGCCGCACGGAATCTAGCGCTCACGCGCCCATGGTCATGCCGCCGTCCACCGGCACGACGATGCCGGTGATGTACCCGGCACGGTCCGAGGCGAGGAAGGCCACTGCGTCGGCCACCTCCTCGGCGGAACCGAAGCGTCCGACGGGCACGGCGTCGGTGATGGCCTGCTTCTGGGCGTCGTTCAGCGCGTCGGTCATGTCGGTGGCGATCGGCCCGGGGGCGACCACGTTGACCGTGATGTTGCGCGACGCGAACTCCCGGGCCAGCGAGCGCGCCATGCCCGACAGACCCGCCTTGGAGGCGGCGTAGTTGGCCTGGCCGGCCTGGCCGACCAACCCCACCACCGACGAGATGAACACGATGCGGCCGTATCGCTGGCGCATCATCGAGCGCACCGCCCGCTTCGCCACCCGGAACCCGCCGGTGAGGTTGGCATCGAGCACCGACGTGAAGTCGTCCTCGCTCATGCGCAACACCAGCGTGTCGCGGGTGATGCCGGCGTTGGAGACCACGATCTCGACCGGCCCGAACGCCTCCTCGACGGCGGCGAAGGCGGCGTCCACCTGTTCGGCGGAGGTGACGTCGGCCGCGACGGCGAGCACGCCGTGGGGCAGCACGCCCGGTTCCGGCGCGGCGCTGCGGTAGGTGATGGCGACCCGGTGGCCGTCGGCGGCGAAGCGACGGGCGATGGCCAGACCGATGCCGCGGTTCCCGCCGGTGACGAGCACCGTGCGGGGCTGGTTGTTGTTGCCCTCAGCCAACGCGGATCACGCACCATCCCAGCGCAGCATGGCGCTGGCCCAGGTCATGCCGGCCCCGAAGCCGACGAGCAGCACCAGATCGCCGGGCTTGACCCGACCGTCCGCCACCGCTTCGTCGAGGGCCATCGGGATCGACGCCGAGGAGGTGTTGCCGACCCGTGCCAGGTTGAGCGCCGCCTTCTCCATGGGGAGGTCGAGCTTGTTCATGGCCGACTCGATGATGCGGATGTTGGCCTGGTGCGGCACGACGAGGGCGACCTCGTCGGCGGTGACGCCGGCCATCTCCATCGTCTTGCGAGCGGAATCCACCATCACCCGCACGGCCCGCCGGAAGACCTCCCGGCCCTCCATCACCAGCTTGCCGCCGATCTCGGCGTACAGGATGCCGGCCGCGGCGCCGTCGGAGCCGAGGTCCCAGCCCAGCATGGCGGGCGTGTCGGCCTCCTGGACCTGCAGGACGGCGGCACCGGCGCCGTCGGCGAAGAGGATGGCGGTGTTGCGCTCGGTGTAGTCGGTGATGCGCGACAGCGAGTCGCAGCCGATCACCAGGATGTTGTTCACCCCTATGGTGACCATGCCCTGGGCGGCGACCAGCCCGTAGGTGAATCCCGAGCACGCCGCGTTCACGTCGAACGCACCGCAGTTCAGGCCCAGCTGGTGCTGCACCACCGATGCGGTGGCGGGGACCATCTGATCGGGTGTGGTGGTGGCGAGCACCAGCAGGTCGATCTCGGCCGGGTCGATGCCCGACTGGTCGAGCGCCTTGCGCCCGGCCTCGACGGACAGGGTGGAGGTCATCCCCCCGATGCGCCGCTCACGGATGCCCGTGCGGTCGACGATCCACTCGTCGTTGGTGTTGGCGGACAGCTCGAGGTCCTTGTTGGTCAGGACCTGCTCCGGCAACGCCGAGCCGAGTCCGGTGATCACCCCTGTGCGCATCGTGCCCCTTTGTTCCGGCCGGCGGCGAACGGCCGGCCCTGTCGCCGGCGGCAGCCGACGCCCATCATTGCCCAATCCCTGGAACGGGTGAAGTGATGTGGCGCGTACCGTCCCGTCGGCGGGGCCGAACCGTGCGGTACGCGCCGGATGCGATCAGCTCGTGCGCAGCCAGGCCACCGGTTGGCGGCTGGTGACGCGCTCACCGTGGTGAGCGAGCAGACCCATGAGCCAGCCGGTGAACCGCGAGCGCACCTCGTGCTCGCCGACGCGGCCGAGGAGGTCGCCCGCCTGCACGGGATGACCGTCGCGCAGGTCGGCGGCGGGGGAGAAGACGCCGGCGGCCGGGCTGACCACCAGTCGTTCGGCGGCGAACAGGTGCTCGCCGTCGGTGGGGGGCGTTTCGTCGGGGGAAAGGGTGGCGAGTTCACGCACGAGGGCGTCAACCTCCTGGGGAGTTGCGGCGGAAAGGGTGTTGGTGCCGTCCACGGTCCGCTTGGCCATACCGGTAAGTACGGCGCCGGGTCCGAGTTCGACGAAGATGGTCACGCCATCGGCGTGCAGGGTGCCGAGCAGGTCCCGCCAGCGGACGGGGCTGCACAGCTGGCGGGACAGCAGCGCCTGCCACTCGCCGGCGGCGCGGTGCAGGGCGGCATCGGTGTTGGTGGCGACGGGCACGACCGCGTCGGCGAAGGCCACGGTGGCCAGGGCGGCGTCGAGCCGGGTCTGGGCCGAGGCCATGTAGGGGGTGTGGAAGGCGCCGGTGACGGCGACGGGCATGACCCGCTTGGCGCCACGGGCCTTGGCCGCAGCGGCGGCCAGCTCGAGCGCCTCGGGGGAGCCGGCGATGACGACCTGGCCCGGTGCGTTGGCGTTGGCCAGCCACACCTCACCGCCGCCGGCACGCACCTCGGCGCACGCCTCGTCGACCAGGGTGTCGTCCAGGCCGAGCACGGCGGACATGGTGCCGGTGCGTTCGAGGGAGGCCTCGCGCATGGCGGCGCCGCGCTCGGCGACGAGCCGGGCGCCGGTGGCGAAGTCGAACGCGCCGGCGGCGACCAGGGCGCTGTACTCGCCGAGGCTGTGGCCGGCCACGTGGCTGGCGCCCACGCCGGCCCGACGCACTGCGTCGAACACGACCATGGACAGCACGAACGTGGCGAGCTGCGCGTTGTGGGTGAGCTTCAGCTCCTCGGCGTCGGCGTCGAGCAGCAGGGCGGCGACATCGCGACCGGTCGCCTCGCCGGCCAGCTCGACCAGTGCCCACGAGGGGTGGTCGCGCCAGGGGGCGCCCATGGCCGGCTTCTGGGATCCCTGACCGGGGAAGGTGAACGCGAGCATCGCTGAAGGGTTGACTCTCGAGGTGAAGTGGGCCTCTGACCAGCGCCTCGTTGCGCTCGTCGCGGACCCGTTGGGGTGGTTGTCGATCGTTAGACCTCGGGAGGTCGTCCGGGGTTTCACAATTTGTCTCACCGTTCGTGTGAGAAGAGTCACCCAATCGGGGTCGCGCGCTGAGTGAACGCCCTGTGCGCTCCGTAGTATCCGTCTTCGGTGGATCGAGGGAGGACGGCCGTACACGCCCCGTTCACGATCTCGACAGCCGCTCGACGGGACGAACACGCGACGACAGGAGCGCAACGAGGCGTGACACCTGGACCGAAGGTGGAACAGACGGCATTGCTGGGGGCTCGCCCGGGCGTCGGCGCGTCCTCGCTGGCCCGGTTGCTGCGCGAGTTCCAGGTCGAGCTGCTCGAGGCGCCCTCGATGCACCTGCGCGCCGTGGTCGACGCCCAGCTCGGCCGGGTCGGGGCGCTGCTCGGCGCCTCCCGCTTGACGCTGTGGCAGGTCGAGGCCGAAGGAGACGCGGCGACGGCCGAGTTCGAGTGGTTCCGCTCGCCCTGCGAGCCGTTCCGCAACATGCGCCTCGAGCTCGACCGCTTCCCGCTGCCCGCCGCGGCGTTGACCGGCGGCGCCCCTGCCGTCGTGCTCGATGAGGCCGCCACCCGCTTCTTCGGTGTGACCGAGGTCCTGGTGGTGCCGCTCGCCTCCAGGGGTCGCCTGCTGCG
The DNA here is from genome assembly GCA_020846295.1 of Acidimicrobiales bacterium. GTDB lineage: Bacteria > Actinomycetota > Acidimicrobiia > Acidimicrobiales > CAIXPF01 > CAIXPF01. The sequence continues at coordinate 644 of JADLEF010000375.1, read as the reverse complement.
CTTCCTCACCGTCGGCTGGGTCGAGCGCCCGCACGCCGAGCACGCCGCGATCGGCATCGACCCCGGCGTGCTCGACGCGCTCTACAGCCTGACCGCCGTCGTCCACGGGACGGCGGAGACGGCGGTGCTGGCCGAGCGGGCCAGCTACGACGAGCTCACCGGACTGGCCAACCGTCGACTGCTGCTGTTCATGCTCAACCACCTGCTGAGCCGGCTGGGGCGGCGGCGCGGGGGCGGGGTGGCGGTGATCTTCTGCGAGGTGGACGAGCAGTCCGTGCCCGAGGACGCCATCGTGCGCCTGGCCAGGTCCTTCCACCACGAGACCCGCGCCACGGACGTGGTGGGGCGCTTCGACGAACGGGTGCTCGCCGTGCTCTGCGACGACCTGCGGGATCCGGCCGAGGCGGTCGAGGTGGCCCGCCGGCTGGCCCGGGTCTGCCGTGACGAGGCCGAGCAGGCCGGCTTGCCCGGCCGGGTGGCGTGCTTCGGCATCGGCTACAGCGACGAGTCGGTGGCCCCGGGGATGTTGCTGCGCCGGGCCGATCTGGCCACTTACCAGGCCCGCGCCGACGAGCTCGAGCGGATCAAGGTCGTCGCCGAGTAGGCGCAGCCGGCACCGCCGAGTAGGCGCAGCCGGCACCGCC
>JADLEF010000374.1 GCA_020846295.1 Acidimicrobiales bacterium | reverse complement strand
GGCGCCGGCGGCGGCGGTCGGGCCATCGGCGGCGATCCGGCGCACGACGATCTGGATGGGTGCGGGCTTGGTCGGGGTCGGGGCGGCGGCGGCGGCGAGCTGGCCGGCCGCCTGCTCGCTGAGGGTGTGCTGCAGTTGTGGCAGCGCGATGGCGCCGCCGATCCCGAGGAAGCCGGCGACCGAGGTGGCCGCCACGACCAATCGACCCATCACGGCGTGGGATTGGCGGGCGGGGGTGATGGTGCGCGGCGGGCGGGCGGGCCGGGGCGGGACCGGTCGCGGCGCGGACGGTGGCTCGTCGAGGGTGGGGTTGGGCGGCGACGCAGTGGGGGGCGGTGACGCGGCACCCTGGATCGGCTCGACGGGGTGGGCCGGTTCGGCGTGGGCCGGTTCGGCGTGGGCCGACGGCGCCGTCGGCGGAGCGGGCAGGCGCAGCGTCCTCACCGCCGCGCCCGCGGCCGCCGGCGCGGCCGCGGACGGGGGGATGAGTCGGCGAGCCGGTGCCTGGCCGACGGGTCGGATTCGGCCCGTGATGGTGTCTGGCATCTACGTCTCGTTTCGTTCCGGAAGTCGGGAAGGGGATGCGCCGGTCAGCTCACGGTGGCGGACGCCGAGGCCGTCTGTCCTCCGGGTTGCACCGTGGCGGTGGCGTTGTAGGTGGTGCCGACGGGGGCCGAGATCTTCGACCCGCTCGACACGGTGACCACCGACGAGCTCTTGGCCGCCACCGAACCGGTGCACGTGTAGCTGGCGGTCGGACCGGGCGCCTCGATGTAGGCCGAGCAGCTCCAGCCGGTGCCCTTCGCCTCGAGGAAGTGGGGCAGGTTGGCGCCCGCCACGCTGACCGACAGCGTCACGGCCTGGGCGCTGCTGCTGTTGTTGGTGACCGTCGTGTTGAGGCCGATGGGGGCACCCGACGCCGTGGCCGAGAACTGCTGGGCGACGGCAACCTCCGGGGCCGGCGGCGTCGTCGGCGGCGTGGTCGTCGGCGGCGTGGTCGTCGGCGGCGGCGTCGTGGTCGGCGGCGTGGTCGTCGGCGGCGTGGTCGTCGGCGGCGTGGTCGTCGGCGGGGTCGTGGAGGTCGTGCACGACTCGTCATCCTGCTCGTCCTCGTCGCGGTCCTCGGAACGGTGCGATCGGCGGTCGCCGTCCTCGTCGTCGTCCCGCCGGCTCTCGCCCCGATGACCGTCGATCACCAGCGCGGCGCCGGCCGAGCAGTCGTCGTCGCCATCCTCGGACTCGTCGCGATCTTCGGACTCGTCGCGATCTTCGGACTCGTCGCGATCTTCGGACTCGTCGCCATCCTCGGACTCGTCGCCATCCTCGGACTCGTCGCGGTGCTCACCGTCCTCCGCGTCGTCGTGGCGGCCGTCCTCCCACGGCGTGGACGGCGCGGCTGCCACGGCGAGCGTCGTCACGACAGCGCCCACCGGCGCGGCGGACGCGGTCGGCGCGGACACAGTCGGCGCGGACGCGGACGCAGTGGCCGCGGTGGGGGCCTCGGCGCTCACTGGTGGTCGCGGCTTGGTGGTGGTCGCCGTGGCCGCCGGACCGCCGGTCCTGGCCGCGGGGGGTTGGGCGCGGTACTCGACGGCAGGCGCCGCCGCACGGGTGGCGGCGGCCGCGGCGGTCGGCGCCACGGGCCGGGCGAGCACCGTTCCGCCTGCCGCACCGTTCGCCGGGTTGCTGCGCACCACGATGCCGCCGACCGGTGCTGCCTTGGTGCCGCCGGTGAGCCAGCGGCCGGATTCGTCGGGGATGTCGACAAAGATCGTCTGCGGCTGGACCGCCACCTCGGTCGCGGTGTCGGCCAGCGGCGGCAGGTCGACCCCGCCGTTCTGGCCGGTCATCAGACCGAGGTTGACGGCGATCGCCCCCGAGCCGCTCAGCGCGGTCATGGCCATGGCGCCGAGGCGCATCATGCCGGGTCTTCTGCTCATGTGGATCGCTCCTTCTCGCCGCGGCCCGTCCCGCAGCTTCGACCCGAACCGTACGGAGTCGTCGTCCAAGGGACGTCCAGGGGGTCGACAAGTCTTCGTAAAACCGTTGTAACGTTGAAGGGTCCGGGCCCGAGGGGCTCCGTACCGAACCGATCGGCGTGATCGGGTTGAAAGGCGGCGAATGTGCGGATCCTGCTGGTCGAGGACGACCACGCCATCGCAACCTCCCTGCAACACACGTTGCAGCTCGAGGGCTTCGAGGTGTGCTGGGTGGACACGGCAGAGGCCGCGCTGGCGGCAGGTCCTGCCGACGTCGTGCTGCTGGACGTGACGCTGCCCGACCTCAGCGGGTTCGAGGTCTGCCGGCGCCTGCGCAGCCGCGAGGTGGACTGCGTCGCGGCGATGGGCATCGTCATGCTGACCGCTCGGGGGGACGAGGTGGATCGGGTCCTCGGCCTCGAGCTCGGTGCCGATGACTACATCGTGAAACCGTTCAGCGTGCGGGAGCTCGTGGCCAGGGTCCGCGCCGTCGCTCGCCGGGTCGGCGGGGTCCGGGGCGGGGCGCCCGACGAGGCGGCCCCCCAGGTGCTCGGCCCGCTCAGCGTCGACCGGGTCGGTCGGCGCATCCACCTCGACGGGCAGGAGCTCGACCTCACGGCCAAGGAGTTCGACCTCCTCGCCTATCTCGCCGAGGTGCCGGGAAAGGTCCACACCCGCCAGCACCTGCTCACCGAGCTGTGGGATCCCCACTGGTACGGTCCCACCAAGACGGTGGACGTCCACGTCGCCTCGATCCGCCGCAAGCTCGGCGACGCCGCCTGGATCGAGGCGGTGCGCGGCGTCGGCTTCCGCTTCGAGGTGCCGGGCGAGCACGAGGAGCAGCTCGCGACCGCCGGTGACGCTGCGATCCAATGACCCGCAGGCTGCTCGTCGGCTACCTGCTCATCACGCTGTTCGTGCTCGTCGTGCACGACCTACCGTTCGGTATCTCGATGGCGGGGGCCGAGCGCGACCGGCTCATCTCCGCCACCCAGCGAGATGCCGCGGTGCTCGCCACCTACGTCGTGGACGCCCTCGAGCAGCACGACGCCCCCGAGATCGCCGCCTCCATGCAGAACTACAGCGACCGCACCAACGCCCGGGTGGTGGTGGTCGACACCGGCGGCGTGGTGGCGGTGGACACCCAACCGGGCATCGGCACGCGGTTCCGGGCGGACACCGCGGTCGCGCTCACAGGCCACGATCTCGGCGACGTTCGCGACATCGAGGGCGAAGGCCCGCGGGTGGAGGTGGCGGTACCGGCCGCGGCCGCAGGCACGGTGCACGGTGCGGTGTGGGTGTCCACCCCGTGGACGACGCCCTGGCCGTGGCGCAAGCGCCTGCTCGTGCTGGGCGTCGCTGATCTGGTCACCCTGGTCGCCGTCGGCGTGTTCGGTCGGTTGGTGGCCCAGTCGGTGAGCAGCCCGCTGCGCAGCCTGCGGGCAGCGACCGCGGCGCTGGCCCAGGGCAAGCTCGACCGCCGGGCCCAGGTCGAGGGCGGGCCGCCCGAAGTGCAGGAGTTGGCCCACTCCTTCAACGTGATGGCCGATCGCCTCGCCGAGCTGGTCGACGCCCAGCGTTCGTTCGTGGCGGACGCCTCCCACCAGCTCCGCACCCCGCTCACCGCGCTCAAGCTGCAGCTTCGTCAGGCCACCGGCCTCACCGACGATGTCGACGTGCTCGTCTCGTTGGACCATGCGGTCGAGGAGACCAACCGGCTGCACCGGCTGGTGGAGGGCCTGCTCGCGCTGGCCCGCGCCGACGGGGCCCGGCCCCAGTCCACGGTCCAGCCGCTCGGCGTGCTGGTCGACGGACGTGTCCGGGCGTGGGAGGCCCTCGCCGAGGAGCGCGGTGTGCGGCTGGTCACCTCCGGCCCGCAGCACATCGACATCCTGGCCGTACCGGGCAGCATGGAGCAGATCATCGACAACCTGATCGACAACGCCCTCGAGGTCGCGCCGACCGGCAGCGACCTCGTGCTGCGCACCGTCGACCGGGGGTCCGATGCCGTCGAGCTGCACATCATCGACGCCGGACCCGGCCTCAGCGAGCTGGAGCGCCGCCATGCGTTCACCCGGTTCTGGACCCGCCGCTGCCACGGGACCGCCGGCACCGGGCTGGGGCTCGCCATCGTGAAGCAGTTGGCGGTGGCCAACGACGGCTCGGCCCGCCTCGACGCCGCGCCCGGTGGCGGCATCGACGCGGTGATCACCGTGCCCCGGGCTGCGCCGCGCCGGCCCGGTCACGCCGCTGGCGGTCGCGCTGCGGTGGGTCGCGCTGCGGTGGGTCGCGTCGTTGCTGCCGGGCCCGGTGGCCCGGCGCCCTCGCGGCGGTTTGTGCGTTTCTTGGCCCGTCCTTGGCCGATGCTTGGGCGACGCTCTGGCACCGTCGCACCATGCACGTCTGGATCGATCAACGAGCCTGTGTCGGCAATGGGATCTGCGAGGAGCTCTGTCCCGACCTCTTCGAGTTCGACGGGAACCTGGCCTATGTCCGCACGCCCGGCGGCGCCCGCCTCGGCGAGGGCGACGCCGCGATCGCCGTCGTCCCCGACGGACTGCTCGACGCCGTCATCGAAGCCGCCGACGAATGTCCCGGGGGGTGCATCCATGTCCTCGACTGAAGCGGGCACCGCCGCGACCGTGGACCGCCGCGTCGGTCCGAACCTCGTTCCCGAGTACACGAGGGACACCCCCGTGGTCGCCGAACGGATCTTCGGCGTCATGGGCAGCACCGGCCACCTGCTGGTCGTGGTGGAACGCGGCGCCGGCGAGGACCCGGTGCAGACGGCGGCCCGAGCGGAGTGGCTGCTGGACGAGGCCCAGGAGCGCCTGGCGCAGCTCGAGCAGCGGTGGAGCCGCTTCGTCCCCACCAGTGAGGTGTCGGCCCTCAACCGGGCGGAGGGCGTGGCGCTGACCGTGTCGAGCGACACGCTCGAGCTCCTCGCCCGCTGCGTCCAGGCGTGGCGGAGCACCGGCGGGCTCTTCGATCCGTCGGTGCACGATGCCATGCTGCGCCTCGGCTACGACCGCAGCGCGGAGTTGCTGACCCCGCCCGGGACGGACCCGGCGCCGGTCGTGCCGACGACGAACGGACCCGGCCGCGGGGCGCGCAGCCCCGGCTGCGGCGACATCGACCTCGACCGCGCCGCCCGCACCGTACGGTTCGGTCCGGGCGTGGCCATCGATCCGGGCGGGATCGGCAAGGGGCTGGCGGGCGATCTGCTCGTCGCGGAGCTGCTCGCGGCCGGCGCAGCGGGCGCGATGGTGAACCTCGGCGGCGACACCGTGGTCGCCGGCAGGCCACCGCGGCTCACCGGCTGGCAGATCGGCGTGGCCGACCCGCACGCGCCCGCCACTCGGCCCGACGCGCTGTGCGCGGTGGTGGGCCTGTCGGTCGGAGCGGTGGCGACCAGCACCCGCCTCGAGCGCCGCTGGGAGCACGAGGGTGCGTTGCGCCACCACCTCGTCGACCCCGCGACGGGAGCACCGGTCGAGGACGGCATCGATGCGGTGACGGTGATGGCCTCGGCCGGATGGTGGGCCGAGGCGTTGGCCAAGGCCTGCTTCGTCGGCGGCGCGGACCGGGCCCGGGAGTTGCTGCGCAACGCCGGCGCGACCGGGCTGATGGTGCACAGCGACGGCCGCATCGAGACCTTCGAAGGGCTCGAGGTCTACCTCCGGTAGGGGTGCGCCGTCACCGCCGAGGGCGGGTCCGTCGGTGCGGCACCTAGTGTGACCGCCCGATGGACCTGTCGCTCACCGACCACGCCTTGGCGGCCGTTGCCGCGGTCGCCGCCGGACTGATCAACGCGGTGGCCGGAGGGGGGACGCTCATCACCTTCCCCACCCTCGTCGCCCTGGGCGTGCCCGCGGTGTCGTCGAACATCACCAACACCTTCGCGCTGTGCCCGGGGTACTTCGGCGGCACCTTCGCCCAGCGCGACGACCTCGCCGTGCAGCGCAAGCGGGTCCCGGTGATCGTGGTGGCCGCCGCGGTGGGTGGCCTGCTCGGCTCGATCCTGCTGGTGGCGTCGAGCGAGAAGCTGTTCCGCACGCTGGTGCCGTTCCTGTTGCTCGGGGCGTGCGCGCTGCTGGCGCTCGGCGATCGGATCAAGGCGGCGCTGCCGCCGCGGCCCAACCTCGGGGAGGCCACGGGCGAGCAGGCGGCGAGCACCCCGCGTTCGATCGTGTTCGCCGTGTTCTGCATCGGCACCTACGCCGGGTACTTCGGGGCGGGGATGGGCATCATCGCCCTGGCCGTGCTCAGCCTGGCGCTGAGCGACTCGATGGTGCGCATCAACGCCCTCAAGCAGTTGGTCGCGTTCACCGCCAACGTGGTGGCGGCGTGCTTCTTCGCCTTCTCGGGCAAGGTGGTGTGGTCGATGGCGCTGGTGATGATGCCGGCCAGCCTGATCGGCGGCAGCATCGGAGGACGGGTGGTGCAGCGCCTCAACCCCTGGGTGCTGCGGGCGGTGGTCATCGCCATCGGCGTGATCGTGGCGCTCAACTTCTGGTTCGGCTGAGCGCCAGCGAAGCCGGACGCCGATGGGGTTTGGGGGGCGCAGCCCCCAACAACACGCTCCCGAGCGAGCGCCAGCGAAGCCGGAGCAGTTCACCGACCCGCAACACGCCGGAGTGGGTGTGCGGGGCCGGCCCGCGAGCAGACTTCGGGGCGTGCGCTTCGACTGCAACTTCTACGGCGGTGTGCCCATGCCCGATGCGGGCAAGGCGGGACCCGCTCCCACCGACCGTCGCTACGGCAACGATGCCGTCGTGGCCGGCTTCGACAACCTCGTGCACTGGGCCCGGACGATGGACCGGCTCGACTACGACACGATGTGGCTCACCGAGCACCACTTCCAGTACGAGGGCTACGAGGTGGTGCCCAACCTGATCCAGTTCGGCTTGTGGCTGGTGAGCCAGACCTCGAAGCTTCGGCTGGGTCAGATGTTCAACGTGGTGCCGCAGTGGCACCCGCTGCGCCTGGCCGAGGACTACGCCATGGCGCAGATCCTCTCGGGCGATCGCATGGTCTTCGGGGTGGGCCGCGGCACGGTGCCCCGCGAGGCGCAGTCGCTCGGCGCGGTGGTGGCCTCGGGCGACAACGAGATGAGCCGCGAAGCGGATCGGCTCAACCGCGAGCTGTTCGAGGAGGCGATGGAGGTCATCAAGGCCGCGTGGTGGAACGAGACGTTCTCCTACACGGGCAAGCACTTCGTCTTCCCGCCGCCCGGCATCCCCGACCGCGGGGCGACGGTGCGGGACCTGACGCTGATCCCCAAGCCGATCGCCCCGATCGACATCTGGCAGGCGGTGACCTCCCCCGAGACGCTGGAGTACGCGCCGAGGGTCCGACACCACGCCGTGATCCCGGCCGGGAACCCGGCGGTGGTGGCGCCGCGCTGGGAGCGCTTCGGCGAGTTGGCCGGGGAGCACGGCTGGGAGCTCGCGGCGGGCGAGGCGAGGTGTCTGGCCATCAACTGCCACCTTGGCGACAGCAGGGAGTCGGCGCTGCGCAGCGGCCGGGATGCGTGGGATGAGTGGGTGAAGTTCCTGTCGCCCTACGGACGGTTCAAGACCTACGTGCCGGCCGGCGGGGGCGAGGCGCCGTTCGCGTTCGCCCCGTCGCTGGAGGAGGCGATCGACAACCGGGCGATCGCCTGCGGCTCACCGTCGGACGTGGCCGAACAGCTGGCGTACTGGCGCGACGCCATCGGGGTGCGGCACGTGGCGCTGTTCTTCGACATGCCGGGCTTGACCAGGGCGCAGATGGACGAGCAGTTGGAGGGGTTCGCGACGGATGTCATGCCACTCCTCGCCAACGACTAGTCACGCTCTGCGCTCAAGCGCCCGCTGAGCGCACCGCACGGGGCTGCCATCCAGGATGCATCGAGTTCTTCCGGTGACGAAATGCGCGATGACCGCGGCGTGAGCAGCGCCTGGTCAGCGGCTCAGACGTCGGTGAGGCGGGTGGTCGGCGACGACGGATCGAGCTGCCCGCCGATCGAGCGCCGGCCGCCACCCAGCCTGGTTCCAGCCCGCTCCAGCCGCGATCGAGCGCCG
>JADLEF010000373.1 GCA_020846295.1 Acidimicrobiales bacterium | reverse complement strand
GTCGCCGCCGACGGCACCTTTGCCAGCCACCAGAACGACGTGATGCCCTCCGCCGGGGTGGGTGGCGCGCCCGAGCTGGCCGGGGGTTGCGCCACGGTGATCGTGGCCCTGGAACACGACACGGCGGCGGGCGCGGCACGGCTGGTGCGTCGCTGCCGGCTGCCGGTGGGCCTGCCCCGTCGCGTCGAGTTGGTGGTGACCGAACTGGGCGCCTTCCGCCCCGCCGGTGACGCGTTCGCCGCTGTGGAGCTGGCGCCGGGCGTGTCGCTCGAGCAGGTGCGGGCCCGCACGGGGGCGCCCGTCATCGACGAGTTGACCCTCGGCCGGCGGCCTGTCCCCGCCGCCCGGGAGCGGGTCGACCGTCGTCGCAGCAAGGTCGTCACCGACGAGTTCGCTGCGATCGCCGTGGTGCGCTCCGGCATGACGGTGGCCATCGGCGGTTGGGGCGGTTCCGGCACGCCGGCGCGGCTCGTCACCGCGCTGGCCGTTTCGGGGGTGGAGGATCTGACCATCGTGTGCGCCGGCGTCGGGCCGATGAACGAGTTGATCGCGGCGGGCTGCGTCCGCCACGCCGTCACCTCGTTCGCCTCCTACGCCGGGCGCAACTCGCCGTCGGCCGCGTTCGACGAACTGTGCCGGCAGGGCCGCATCACCGCCGAGCTGTGCTCGCAGGGCGTGCTGGCCGAACGGTTACGGGCCGGCGGCAGCGGGGTGGCCGGGTTCTACGTGGCGGCCGACGCCGTCGGCCGGTTCACCCCCGCCGGGGAGGGGCGGCTCTTCGACGGTCGCCCTCATGTGTTCCAGCCCGCCATCCGGGCCGATGTGAGCCTCGTCGGCGCATCGGTGGCGGACCGGTTCGGCAACCTGGCCTGGGTGGACGGTGAGCGCAACTACAACGCGCCGGTGGCCATGGCCGGGCAGCGGTGCCTGGTGGCCGCCGATCGGGTCGTCGAGCTGGGTGGCATCGATCCGCACCAGGTGATGGTCCCGGGCGCGGTCGTCGATCAGGTCGTCGGTCCGCCGGGCTGATCCCCGTCCGGTTGCCCGTCGCTCGGTTGTCCGTCGGCGAGGCGGGCGAGCAGCTGGTCCCGCACCGACACCCCCTTTTCCCGGGCCTTCTCTCCGGTGATGCGCCAGCCGTGGCGGGCCGAGTACAGCAGCGGCGGCTCCCCGAGGCGGCCCTCGCCATGGGCGACGACCCGGGCGAAGACCAGATCGTGGTCATAGCGGCCGGACTGCACCTCGGTGATCTCGCACCCGAGCCAGGCGATGCCGCCCGGCACGATCGGCCAGCCGTCCGCCCCGGTCTCGAGCCACTCGGGGGCGACGTAGCGGAACTTGCGGCCTGGGTAGGAGAAGTACTGACCCTCGGCGACCTGATCGCCGGCCAGCAGGGTCACCGCGAAGCGACCGGAGGCGATCATCACGGGGTGGGTGTCGTGGCGGGGGGAGACCGACGCCATCACCACCGGTTCCTCGAAGGACACCTGGGTGACCCAGTGCGAGGTGTAGGCCCTGGTGAGCCCCTCGTGGGTCGCGGCCACCACGTGCACGCCCTTGATCATCTGGCCCAGGCATCGCTTGAGGTCGGGTCCGATCATGGCCGGCATGCTACGACGGGGGGACCGACCATCGGGGAAGGACACGCCCGTGCACCGCATCGACCCTCCGTTCCGTGCCGAACACATCGGCAGCCTGCTGCGGCCCGCTGCGGTGGTGGCCGCCCGAACCCGTTTCGAGGCGGGTGAGCTCGACGCCGCCGCGCGGCGGGCGGTGGAGGACGAGGCGATCGCCGCCGCCGTGCCCAAGCTGGAGGCCACCGGCATGCGGGCCGCCACCGACGGGGAGTTCCGCCGGAGGTGGTTCCACCTCGACTTCCTCCAGCAACTCGACGGGGTGGCGGTGACGGGCAACATCGCCTCGAGCTCCGACTCCGCCGACACGGTGCACATGACGCCACCCAGGCTGTCGGTGGTCGGGCCGCTGCGCCACGTCCGCGACATCCAGGTGGAGGACTACCGGTTCCTCGCCTCGGTCGCCACCGAACTGCCCAAGGTCACCATCCCGTCGCCGACCATGGTGCACTTCCGCGGTGGCCGCGCCGCCATCGACCTCGACGCCTACCCCGATCTCGAGCGGTTCTTCGAGGATCTCGCCGCCTGCTACCGGGCGGAGATCGCCGCCCTGTACGCGGCCGGGTGCCGGTACCTGCAGCTCGACGACACCAACCTGGCCTACCTGTGCGACCCCGTGATGCGGGCCGGCGCGGTCGAGCGCGGCGACGATCCCGACGCGCTGCCGCACGCCTACGCCGAGCTCATCAACGCCGCCCTCGCCGGACGCCCGCAGGACCTGACCGTCGGCGTGCACCTGTGCCGGGGCAACTTCCGTTCGACCTGGTTCGCGCAGGGCGGCTATGAGCCGGTGGCGGAGGTGCTGTTCAACGAGCTCGAGGTCGACGCCTACTTCCTCGAGTACGACGACGAGCGCTCCGGCGGGTTCGAGCCGCTGCGCTTCGTGCCGCCGGACAAGACGGTGGTGCTGGGCCTGGTCACCTCGAAGCGGCCCGAGCTCGAGCCCTACGACGAGATCGCCGCCCGCGTGGCGGAGGCCGCCGCCCACGTGCCCATGGGCCAGCTGTGCCTCAGCCCGCAGTGCGGGTTCGCCTCCACGATCGAGGGCAACGCCCTGACCGAGGAGCAGCAGTGGGCCAAGCTCCGCCACGTGGTGGGGCTGGCCGAGCGGATCTGGGCGTAGCGTCCGGCCGCCTACCCGGTCGGCCGTTGCGGCCAGATCACGTCGACGACGAGCCCGCTGTGGTCGCTGGCCTGCACACCGGTGAGGGCGGTGTGGAACGCCGGTGCGGCGCGCAGCACGCGGCCTGCGTCGCCCGCGCGCAGGAACGGGCTGCCGACGAACACGTAGTCGATGCGCTTGCGGTGCACGTTCAGCCGGGCGGCGAGCTGGTGGGTGCGCCAGTCCTGGGTGAGGCCCGGCCCCTCCGGGCGCTCCGCCGCCACCCGCCAGGCGTCCTGCCAGAACGTGGCCCGCTCACCGATCGCGTGCAGACCGCACAGGAAGCGGATCTCGTCGCTGTCGGGCTCTGCGTTGAAGTCGCCGCACAGCAGCGCCGGTGGGTGCGGCACGCGGGTGCCGAAGGCGGTGGCGTCGCGGGTGCCGCGGATGGCGCGCACCAGCCGGTCGAGCTCGATCACCTGCCGGCAGCGGTGGCGACTGTGCTGCGGCGCGCCGGTGAGGTGGGCGGCGAACACGTCGAGCCCGGCGGTGCGAGCGTGCACCAGCACGCACGGGAAGCCGTGCAGGAATCGGTCGGTGGCGTCCGGGTCGGGCGGCTCACCCGGGTCGGATGACGTGCCCGGGCCGGATGACGTGCCGTCGACCGGCAGCCGCCACACGCCCTGCAGCTCGAACGGCCACCGCGACAGCACGGCGGCGCCGAAGCGCAGGCTCGGCTCCGGCCACAGCCCCTCGGCCAGGGCCATCCCGCCGAAGGCGAGCCGGTAGGGGGTGCGGCAGCGCTCCACGATCCACTGCGCCGACGGTGGGTGGGTGGCGTCACTCCAGATCTCCTCCAGGCAGACGACGTCGGCGTCGAGCTCGTCGAGCCAGGCCACGATCTCGCCCCGACGCTCGGCCCAGCCCGGTTCGAACAGCGAGCCGGCGTTGAGCTGCGCGATGCGCACGCTCGTCGGCGTGCTCACGCCGCGACCCCGGTCGGGCCCAGCGCGGCGAACAAGCGGGCCGCGGCGCCGGGCAGGTCCTCGCCGCCCACCGGCAACGGGGCCAGGTCGACGTGGCTGAGCCCGAGGGCGGCGAGCCGTTCGAGGCGGTCCCGGATCGCGTCGGCCGGACCCAGGGCGACGACCGCGTCGAGCAACTCGTCGCTCAGGCTGCCGTCGGCGCCGACCGGGAACCCGCTGCGGGCGAACAGCGTGCGGTAGTGGGCCAGCCCGGCGTAGAAGCCGAGGAAGCCGCGGGCGGCAGCGCGAGCCGCGCCGAGGTCGTCGTGGAGGAACGTGGGCAGCAGCAGGGACCGTTCCACGACGGCGCCGGCCCGCCCGGCGGCCCGCGCCGCGGCATCGACCCGTGCCAGCACCCTGGCGATCCGCTCGTCGGTGGCGAGGTAGAGCATCACGCCGTCGGCCTGCGCCGCGGCGAGCTCAGCGGTCTCCATGGCGACGGCGGCCCACACGATGGGTACGGGGTGACGGCAGGCGGGGGCCCGCCCCGCGGTGCCGTCGAGCACGGCGCGCACCGCGGTGGTGGTGTCGAGCAGCGCCTCGCGCCCGCCGCGCCAGGCGAAGCCGGCCCGCTCGACCGAGGCCTGGTTGTTGGGGCCGAGACCGAGGACGAAGCGCCCGCCGGAGACCGCGGCCGCCACCGCGGCGGCCAGCGCCAGCATCTCCGGGTGGCGGAGGTAGACGTTGGCGATGCCGGTGCCGACGCCGATGCGCGTCGTCGCCGCGCCGATGGCGGCGCACTGGGCGATCGAAGCGTTGGTGAGGACCCGTTCGACGAGCATGAACCGGTCGAACCCGTGCCGCTCGGCCTCGATGGCGAGCGCGAGGGTGTCGGCGGGGCCGGTGTTGGGTCCGGTGCCGAACGTGGAGAGGCCGAGCTGCATCGGCCGACCCTAGCGAGCCGTTGAGCCGCCGAGGTGCCGGCGGGCTCGTCGCAGCAGGCGGCTCGCCGGTGCCGGCGGGTCACTGCATCGGCGGACGGACGTGGTCGGTGATCGAGTTGTTGGGGGCGCCGAGATCGTGGTGGTGGGCGGGATCGCGGGCTTCGTCGATGGGCCCTGCCTCCTCGCCGCCACCGCGGGACATCAGCGTGCCGGTGGAGGGGTTGTCCACCGTGGGCGGGCTGGAGAACAGGGAGCGGATGCGATCGATCAACTTCATGGTGCAGCGATACCCGATCCGTCACCGACGAAACGTTGCGCCCCGGGCGGGGCCACCGCGGTCGGACGGGCACCGAACCGGGATCAGTTGCGGCTCCACCCCATCGGGTCGCCGTTGGCCCGGGCGTCGGGACCGCGACCTTCGAGGTCGTTGACGCGGGAGCGGAGTTGGCGGACCTCGTCGGCCAGCTGCCGGTTGGACCGTTCGAGCGCCTGCAGGGACCAGCGGTGCATCTCGACCTCGTCGGTGAGCGGCTCGAGCGATCCGCCGCCCGCGGGTTCGGCGGCGTTGCGTCGCCGCGGGGTCACCACCAGGGTGAGCACCCCGAGCAGCACGCCGGCGGCGAGGGCGTAGAGCCGATCGGTGATGAGCTCGGGCCTGAGCACGAGCGTGGTCAGGGCGATGAACCCGGCGAGCACCGCGGCGACCACGAGCACCGATCCGGCGTCGAACACGGGGCGGGGAGCGCGTGGGGTGGGTTCGACATCGAGCATGCAGCCGCGGATACCCGTCCCTCGCCACGACCAACCGCACGTCACGCGGACCTGCCGCGGTCGCGGTCGGGCGCGTTGTGGCCGGGCTCGTTGTGGTCGGGCGCGTTGTGGTCGGGCTGGTCGTGGTCCGCTCCGTGCCGGTCGGGTAGCTCGATCTCGAGCGTCGGGTCGGTGAAGCTGACCTCGATGGTTTGGACGCCCTTGAGCCGCTGTGCGGTGGCGACGTCGGTGTAGACGGTCTCGTCCGCCGGTGTGAGCTGAACGTCGTCGGTGAACGGTGTCAGCAGCGCCCGGGGGTACAGGCGTTTGGCCCGCACCACGTTGACCTCTGCGGCGAGCACGACACCGAGGGCGGCGAGGTACAGCCACGCCAGCAGGCCGAGCACGAAGGCGAAGGCGCCGTAGAGGCTCGTGTCGTCGAGGAGCCGTTCCGCGTAGGTCTTGCCGAAGCGCTGCAGCAGTTGCCAGAACAGCGCGGCGAGCACCGCCCCGCGCAGCACCTGACCGGGTTCGAGGGCGCGGGCGGTGGCCAGCCGGAAGGCCACGACGAACACTGCCGTGTTGAGCACGACGGCGGCGACCGCTGCGAGCAGGGTCACGCCGCGGTCGAGGCGGGTGTCGAACACGGCCTCCGCCGCGCTGCCCAGGGTGTTCAACACGGTGGTGGCGAGCACCGTCAGCCCACCCAGGCCGAGCAGGACCAGGCCCCGCAGGCGACTGAGCAGCGGGTTGGGCCGGCGGTTGCGCGGCACCGCCCACATGGTGTTCATGGCGTGCTGCAACGCCTGGGCCACCCCGAGCGCGCCGTAGATGGCGACGATGGCGCCGACGAGCACCGCCGCGGTGTTGCCCTGCAGACCGCCGGGCCGGCCCAGCTCGGTCCCGACGATGGGGAACTGCCCGATGGCCGAGTCGAGGATGCGGTTCTGCAGGTCGGGGTCGCCGGAGAGGACGAAGCCGAGGATCGACGCCAGCAACAGCAGCAGCGGGAACAGCGACACGAAGCCGTAGTAGGTGATGAGCGCAGCGAGGTAGCTGCCCTGGTCGTCGAAGAACTTGTACAGCACGCCGATCGGGAACGCCGCCCAGCGGTGACGCCGCTGGAAGCGATCGAGCCATGCCATGGCAGGCACTATGCCATCGCTGCCCGCCGTTGCCGCGTCGGCTGATCAGGCCGTCAGGGCGGTTCTGGCCGTCAGGAGGGGTCAGGCGGTCAGGCCGGTTCGATCTCGCCGCTACCCGAGACCGCGGTGGTCAGCGTGGCCGGGGTGCCGCGGTAGCTGATCTCGCCCGAGCCGCTGACCGCGGCGTCGAGCGCGGCGGTGGCCTGCACGGCGGCCTCACCGCTGCCCGCCACCCGGACCACCGCCCGTTCGGCGACCAGGCCGGAGGCATCGAGCTCGCCGGAGCCGTCGACCGAGAGCGTGGCATCGGTGGCGCTGCCGGTCACGACGGCGTCGCCCGATCCGGACAGCTCCAGGGCGAACGGCGCCCCGGCCAGACCGCTCACGTCGAGCCGGCCGGAGCCGCCGGCGCGCACCGTGTCGAGCGCGGCCGCGGTCACGGTCACCTCGACGGTGGCGTTGCGCAGCGAGGTGCCGGCCACGAAGCCCACGAGCAGCGTGCCGTCGCGCACCTCGGTGGTGACCAGCGGCGCCACGTTGTCGTCGGCGCGGACCTGGACCGAGTCGTGGTCGCCGCGGGCGATGTGCACCACCGCGAAACCCCGGAGCTCGACGACGCGGAACCCGCTCAGGGCCCGGTCCTCGGTGACGAGCACGCCCGAGCCGACCACTGCATCGGAACCGGAGCCCACCACCGAGCCGTCGATGCGCACCTCGCCCCCGGAGACGACCACGCCGCCGCCGGACACGACGACGTTCGCCCCGCCCTCCCCGGCAGCCGTCGAGGCCGTCGACGCGGTGGCGGCCTCGGGCCCGCTGGTGGCGGTCCCCACCGTCTGTTCAGGTGTCGAGCCATCGGCGGAGGCCGGTTGGAGACGATCGGCGCCGCCGCAGGCGCCGAGCGCGGCGAGCGCGGCGAGCGCGGCGAGCGCGGAGGGGAGGGATCGTGCGGTTCGCGGAACGGCCATGGCCCCAGGTTCGGGGTGTGGGGCGGTGGGTGCCATCGGGGATTGCCCCCAACGGGGGTGGTTCAGGAGATCAGTTCGAAGGTGGCGGCCATCGGCACGCCGAACTGCGCGCCGCCCGCTTCCGCCACACCACGCAGGAAGGCGGCCGGATCGGCCATGGCCCCACCGAGGGCGTCGAGGTAGGCCCGGTGGCAGGCGAGGGAGCGCACCCCGGCGTCGAAGGTGACGCCGATGTCCACCGCGTGGGTCGGTTGCGGGCTCCCGGCGAAGGCGACGAAGCGCACGCCGTCCCACGCGTCGCCCCGGTCCCGGAACAGCCACGGGTTCGCCGCGTCGCGCACCGCGTCGAGCAGGGCGACGCCGAGGTGGCGGTGGTCGGCATGGTTCCAGCTCGGGCCGCCGAAGTGCTCCCGGAAGTTGATCGACAGCACGACCTCGGGCCGGTGCCGGCGGATCACGCCGGTCAGCTCGGCCCGCAGGGCCAGGTCGGCCACCAGCAACCCATCGGGCAGCCCGAGGAACTCGACCTCGGTCACCCCGACCTCGGCGCAGCCGTCGACCTGCTCCGCCCGCCGCAGCGGCCCGCACCGCTCGGGCGGCAGCGACTGGATGCCGGCCTCGCCGTCGGTGGCGAGCGCGTAGGCGACGGACTTGCCCTGCGCCGTCCAGCGGGCCACCGCCGCCGCGCCGCCGTACTCCATGTCGTCGGGGTGGGCGACCACCGCCAGGCCGCGGGACCAATCCTCGGGGAACGATTCGAGCGCTGTCATCGCCGGGCACGCTACGGGCCGGGCGGGGGCTGTGCCGTCCACCCGCCGGGGTCGACCCCGCCCGGGATCGGGCCGCCGTCGTAGGGCCACCGGGTGAACACGAAGGTGGCCAGCTCGAAGTGGGAGCCGTCGGCGGCGAAGCGCAGCCGCTCGCCGGCGTGGTAGCCGTCGATGCCGACCCACTCGGCGCCCGGGGGCTCCTCGGCGCGCCGCCGACGGAAGCGCGATGCGCCGCCCCTGTCCAGCGGGGCGAGCTCCAGCCGGTCGCTGCCGGTCGCTCGCAGGGTGAAGGCGTTGGGCCCCCAGAACCACGTGCCCAGCTGTTCGAGGCCGACGCCGTCGGGGGGTGGGGCGGGCCGCCACTCGCGCGCCACCGGCGGCTCGGAACGGCAGACGATGTCGAGCAGGGCCGGTCCGAGGGCCCAGTCCCCGCCGTAGGTGGTGTTGGCCGTCCACACCGCGCCGAGCCGGGCCGCGTCATCGACGACGACGTGGGCCACGAACCCGGGCATGGCCCCGGCGTGCCCGGCGAGGCGACGGCCGTCCTCGCCGTCGCCGATCTGCAGGCCGAGACCGTACCCGGGCCGGTCCTCGCCGGTGCGGGTCAGCGCCGGTTCCTTCATCTCCGCCAGCGTGTCGGCCGACAGCACGTCTGCGGTGTCGCCGAGCAGGAACGCGGCCAACCGGGCGAGGTCGGACGGCGTCGACCACAGCTGCCCGGCGGCGGCCAGCGCGCCGGCGTCGAACTCCGGCTCGGGCAGCACCACGTCGGCGAAGGGGTGCACGGCCAGGCCCGGCGCCGCCGGAGGTACCGGTCGGTATGTGGTGCGGCCCATGCCGAGCGGCGCCAGGACCTCGTCGGCCACCACATCGAACCAGGCCCGGCCCCGCCGCCTGGCGACCAGCTCGCCCAGCGATGCGAACCCGAGGTTGGAGTAGTGGAAGCGCAGCCCCGGCAGGTGGGTGCGGGCCTGTGCGCCGATCCCGTCCACCAGCTCGTCCCAGGGCGGGACGGCGGTCCGCTCCCACCATGGCCCCGCCGTTTCGGCCTGCACGCCGCCGCGGTGGGCGAGCAGCTGGCCGATCGTCGCCTCGCCGAAGGTGGTGCCGGGCACATGGTCCTCGAGTCGGTCCCCCAGCGCCACCAGGCCGGCGTCGCGCAGGCGCAGCACGGTGATGGCGGTGATGGTCTTGGTGATCGAGCCGATGCGGTACTGCACGTCGGGGCCAGGGGTCTCGCCGGCGACGCGGCCCCGCCCGGCGTGCCACACCAAGGCGCCGTCGCGCACCACCCCGGCGACGAGGGAGGGCAGCCGCGCGCTCGACTGCGCACGGGCGACGCGGGCCAGCAGCTCACCCGCCGTACCGGGAAGGATGTCCATGGGCCGACGTTAGCGGCGCGTCGGGAAGGGCCCGGGGCGCGTTCGGCGGCGGGCGGCTTTCCGGGCGTGCCGCGCTACCGTGCCCAGCGATGAGCGAGGTCACCGCCAGCGACGTCACCGCCAGCGACGTC
>JADLEF010000372.1 GCA_020846295.1 Acidimicrobiales bacterium | reverse complement strand
TTCGGCGCGACACGGTACGGCGCGAGTAGCGCGACGCGGCGTCGTGCGTGAAGTATCCACCGCGCTCAGTAGCTCTCGAGCGGGTCCGATTCGGCGACGAGGTGGTGGACCTCGTTGAGGCTCTGGAGCGCTCGCACGTCGCCCTTCGCCCGGATCCGGTGGGTCGACGCGTGCGCCGGCCGGAAGAACATCGCCGTGGCCAACCCGAGCACCTCACCGACGTAGGCGTTGATCACCCCGCCGTGGCAGGCCACCACCACCCGTTGCCCGGGGTGGCCGGCGACGATGCCCTCGATCACGTTCACCACCCGGTGGCGGAACTCCTCGTTGCGCTCACTGCCCGGATAGACGTCCCACGTCCGGTGCCGCACGAAGCGCTCCCGCGCGCCCCGGAGCACCAGCTCCCCGAGCACCGCGGCCGGATGGGCGTCCTGGGGCAGGTCGCGGAACGTCTCGATCTCCCGCAGGCCCTCGACCACCTCGACCTCGAGCCCGTGGTGGGCGGCGATGGCCCGCCCGGTGTCGTGGGCTCGGGCCAGCTGCGAGCTGTACACCGCGTGCACCGGGTTGCGGGAGAGCGCGATGCCCACCGCCAGCGCCTGGCGCCGGCCCAGGTCCGACAGCGGCGGGTCGACCCACTCGGCGACCGTGGAGGTCGTCGGATCCGGCCACACCTGCTGCCCGTGCCGTACCAGGACCAGCTCGGTGACGTCCTCGGTGTTGGTCAGGAAGGCGCGGTCGAGCGGCGTGGGCGGGCGGGGCTGGTCAGGGTCGGCAGAGGTCATGGCATCAGCATGCCGCCTCGGCGTGTCCTCCGGCCCACCGCCGGCACCGAGTAGGGTTTCGGCCCTCGGGTGGAGTACCGGGCCGCTGTCGTGCGCGCCGTCGGTGCCGTCGCTGACCAAACGGAGCGTCGAGCCGGACCATGTTCCTGAAGTCACTGCAGATCCGCGGCTTCAAGTCCTTCGCCGACAAGGCCCTGCTCGAGCTCGAGCCGGGCATCACCGTCGTGGTGGGGCCCAACGGTTCGGGCAAATCGAACGTGGTGGACGCCATCGCCTGGGTCCTCGGAGCCCAGGCCCCCAGCTCCATCCGCTCCCAGAAGATGGACGACGTCATCTTCGCCGGCACGTCCAAGCGGCCGGCGCTGGGCCGGGCCGAGGTATCGCTCACCATCGACAACAGCGCCGGGCTGCTGCCCGTCGAGTTCTCCGAGGTGACGGTCACCCGCACGCTGTTCCGCAGCGGGGACAGCGACTACGCCATCAACGGCGTGTCCTGTCGCCTGCTGGACATCCAGGAGCTGCTCTCCGACGCCGGTGTCGGGCGCAACCAGCACGTCATCATCTCCCAGGGTCAGATCGACGCCATCCTCAACGCCCGACCGGAGGAACGGCGCACGATCATCGAGGAAGCGGCCGGCATCCTCAAGTACCGCCGCCGCAAGGAGCGCGCCGAGCGCCGTCTCGCCGCCACCGAGACCGACCTGTCGCGCGTCAACGACCTCCAGCGCGAGATCCGCCGCCAGCTCCGCCCGCTCGAGAAGCAGGCGTTGGCCGCCGAACGCCATGAGGTGCTGGCCGCCGAGCTGGCCCAGCTGCAGCGTCACCTCGGTGCAGCCGAGCTGGTCGCCCTCCGCCACCGGCTCGAGTCGGTCACCAAGCGCCGCGCCATCGCGGCGGAACTGGCCGAGGGGCAGGCAGCGCAGCTGGCCGAGCTCGACGAGCAGCTGATCGACGCCGAAGAGGAGCTCCGTCGCCACGGAGGTCGGGAGGTGGCCGAGCTGCTCGCCCGGTTCGACACCGCCCGCGAGCGCGTGCGCGGCCTGGCCGCCGTGCTCGCCGAGCGCCGGCGGGGCGCCCAACGACTCGCGTCGCTGCGCTTCGAGGACGACCCGGTCGCCGCCCTCACCGACGAGGCCGTCGAGGTGACCGAGGCGCTCGAGGATGCCCGGATGCTCGTCGAGAACCTCGAGCCCGAGCGCGACGACGCGGCGGAGGCGGAGGCCACCGTGATCGCCGAGCGGGAGGCGCTGCTGGCCCCCGATGACGGCGGCATCGACCCGCTCGTGGCCCGGGCCGGAGAGGTCCGGCGCGAGCTCGCCTCGTTGCGCTCCGGCCTCGAACGCAGCGGCGGCGAGGTCGGTCGCCTCGTCGATCGGCAGCGCAACCTGCAGCAACGGCTGACCGAGGCGGAGGCCGAGCAGGCCCGCCACGGCGAGACCCAGGCTGGTGCCGACGCCGCCGAGGACGACCTGGCCCGCGCCGTCGAACAGGCCCGACTTCAACGAAGCGCGGGAGAGGACGAGCTGACCGCCGCCGAGGAGGCCCTGCGCGAGGTGCAGGCCGCCCATCGCGGTGCGCAGGCGCGCGTCGACGTGCTGGCCAACGCCCTCGATGCCGCCCGGGCTCGAGCCGGGGCGGCGCGGCTGGCCGAGCTCGAGGGGGTCGTCGGCACCCTCCTCGACGCGGTCGACATCGACCCCGGCTGGGAGGCGGCCTTCGAAGCCGCTGCCGGCGAGGCCCTGACCGCGGTCGTGGTCGACGACGTCGACGTTGCCCGAGCGGCGCTCGAGCTGCTGGCCGGCAATGCCCAGGGTGGCGCCGTCCTGCCCGCCCGCCAACGGGCCGGCGCCGCCGGCGCCGCCGGCGCGGGCGCCGCAGCGCCCGCGCCCGCCAACCCGTCGGGTGCGGGTTCCGCCGCCGGCGAGCCGCTTCGCGGCCACGTGCGCGGTCGCCAACCTGCGGTCGACGCCATGCTCGACACGCTGCTCGCCGGCGCCGTCCGGGTCGAGGGGGACTGGTCGGCGGCGGTGAAGGTGGCCGTCGCCCATCCCCAGCTCGTCGTCGTCACCGACCAGGGCGACCGCTTCGGCCCGCAGGGCTGGCGAGTCGGCAGCTCGGCCACCGGCGTCACCGGGGCGATGCTCGACGACGCCCGCCGGCAGGTGGCGCTCCACGCCGACCAGCTCGAACCGGCGCGGGCCCGCCTCGAGGCGGCGCGGCAGGAGGCCAAGGCCGGCCGCAGCGCGTTCGAGCAGGCGGTGCGCGCCGCCGACGAGCACGCCGGCCGCACCCGGGCCGCCGTCGCAGCGCAGCAGCGGGCGGAGAAGACCCGCGCTGACATCCAGCGGGACCTGCAGCAGGTCGCCACCCAGCTCAGCGCCCTCGAGGACCGCAACCAGCGGGAGCGGCAACGCCTGGGCGAGCTCGAGGCCCTGCTGCCCTCCCTCGAGGCCGCCGAGCGCGACGAGGCGGCGCGAGCCGAGGCGCGGGCCGCCGCCGAGGCGGATCTCGATCGGCGCCGCTCGGAGGCGGGCCGTCGGCGCATGGAGCTCGAGGTCCAGCTGGCCCAGGCGGGCCAACGCGTCCAGCTCCTCACCGATCGCCAGCGCGACATCGAACGCCGGCTCGAGCACACGCGGCGGTCGCGAGAGGAGGCGGAGCGTGAGCGCGAGCGGGCGGAGCGACGCCTCGTGGTGCTCGAGCGGCTCGCCGCCGTCGTCGACTCCTGGGCCGACCGCATGGCCACCGCTGCCGAGGAGCTGCAGGCCGAGCGCCGGCGGCTGTCCGACGCCGCCCGAGAGGTCGGCCGCCACCTCGACGCCCTGCGCCAGCAACGCCAGCGGGCCGAGCGCGCCATGAACGAGCAGCGCGAGGTCGTCACCAAGGCGGAGCTGGAGTCGGCCGAGGTGTCGGTACGGCTCGAGGCGCTCGTCGAACGAATCGGCCGCGAGCTGCAGCTCACCCCGGAGGAACTGCTCGGCGAGGGCGGCCCCGCCGTCCCCGAGCTGCCCGAAGGCGTCACCGCCGAGGCGCGCATGCGGGACCTCGACCGCGAGCTGAAGGCGATGGGGCCCATCAACCCGCTCGCCGTCGAGGAGTACCGGGCGCTGCAGGAGCGCACCGCGCTCATCGAGGCCCAGGTCGACGACGTGAAGGAGAGCCGTCGGGAGCTGCAGAAGGTCATCAAGGCCATCGATGACGAGATCTCCAGCACCTTCGCCGCCGCCTACGCCGACGTCGCCGGCCACTTCGAGCTGCTCTTCGCCACGCTGTTCCCCGGCGGCACCGGCTCGCTGCGCCTCACCGACCCCGACGACCTGCTCAACACCGGCATCGACGTCGAGGCCAAGCCATCGGGCAAGAACGTGCGCAAGCTGTCACTGCTGTCGGGCGGGGAGCGCTCGCTCACCGCCCTCGGGCTGCTCTTCGCCATCTTCCGCAGCCGTCCGTCGCCGTTCTACGTGATGGACGAGGTGGAGGCGGCCCTCGACGAGGTGAACCTGCGCCGCTTTCTCGGGTTGCTCGAGGAGTTCCGCTCCGAGGCGCAGCTGCTGGTGGTCAGCCACCAGAAGCGCACCATGGAGATCGCCGACTGCCTCTACGGGGTGTCGATGAAGCAGGGCGAGAGCTCCCGGGTGGTCAGCGAGAAGCTGCGCTCCGCCTGAGGGCGTCCCGCCCGGGTGCGCCGGCGCACTGCGGTGTCAGGGCAGGCGGCTGAACCAGAGCAACGAGAGCGCGGCAGCCACGAACAGCGCACCGACCGCGCCCAGAACGAACCAACCGCCGACCTCCCGACGGGCGTCCTCGTAGCCGACGGAGGAGCCGATGTCGGCGTAGACGTCCTTGAGCTGCTCGCCGGTGGCCGCGGTGAAGAACGTTCCGTCGGTCTGCTGGGCGATGGCCCGCAGCGCGTCCTCGTTGACCGGCACGCTGATCCGCCGATCCTCACCGGGCACCACGATCGAGCCCGACGCGGTGCCGAACGCGATGGTCGAGATCGGGATGTCGCGCTCGATGGCCGCCTCGGCGGCGAGCTCGTCGGGCCGACCGGCGGTGGTCTCGCCGTCGGACATGAGGATGATGCGCCCCGGGGCCGGCTCCTCGGCGTCGTCGGCGAGGGGCAGCGAGTCGATGGCCTGGATCGACGCGAAGATCGCCTCGCCGATGGCGGTGCCCTGATCGAGCTGCAGGCCGCCGATCGCCCGCTTGATCGACTCGTGGTCGTCGGTGGGCGAAACCAGCACGGTGGCGGTGCGGTTGAACGACACGAGGCCGACGTTGATCTTGTCCGGCAGCAGGTCCACGAACGACTCGGCGGCCTCCTTGGCCGCGTCGAGCCGGTTGGGGGCGACGTCCTCGGCCATCATCGACAGCGAGGTGTCGATGGCGACCACGATGGTGGCCCGCTCGCGCGGCACCCGCTCGATGCGCGCCGGGCGGGCCAGGGCGACGACGAGGCTGGACAGCGCGAGCAGCAGGGCGGCGGCGGGTAGGTGGCGGCGCCAGCGGGGCCGCTCGGGGGCGACGGTATCGAGCAGGGCGAGGTTGGTGAAACGCACCGCGTACTCACGGCGGCGGAACTGGCTGGCGACGTACAGCGCGGCCAGCGCCGCCACTGCGGCGAACAGCCACAGCCAGTGCAGCGCGAGGAAGGTCATGAGGTTCTCCGGGGCAGGCGAGCGGCGCGGGCGCGGCGTAGGACGACGAAGCGGATGAGGTCGGTGAGCCAGTCGCGATCGGTGCGCAGCACCAGATGGTCGGCCCCGGTGCCCCGGATGGACGTCGCGATCGCCTCCCGCTGGGCCTGCGCCGCCGCCGCGTAACGGGATCGGAGCTTCGCCGAGGAGGTCTGCACCTCACGTCGGCGGCCGGTCTCAGGATCCACCAGGGTGAGCACGCCGACCGCCGGCAGCTCGAGCTCACGCGGGTCGATGATCTCCACCGCGAGCGTCTCGTGGCGGGTGGCGAGCCGACCCAGCGAGCGCTCCCAGTCCTCGGCCAGGAAGTCGGAGATGACCACGGCGAGGCCGCGCTTTCGGTGCAGGGCACCCAGCCGGTCGATGCCGGCGGCGAGGTCGGTCCGACCGGGTCCGTGGCCCGCCTTCGGGTCGCCGGCCAGCGCGGTCGGGGTGGTCATCGCCCGGTGCAACAGGCCGAGGAGGTGGGTGCGGCCACCCTTGGCGGGTACCACCGCCGGCAGCGTGGTGCGCCCCGCGAACACCGCACCGAACCGGTTGCCCGTGCGGGCGGTGAGGAAGCCCAGTGCCGCCAGCGCGATCAGTGCGAGCTCGCGCTTGTCGAAGTCCGCGGTGCCGAACTCCAGGCTCGGGGACTGGTCGAGCAGCACCCAGCTCTCCAGCTCCCGGTCGGCGATGGTCTCTCGCACGTGGGGCTCGACGGTGCGGGCGGTGACGTTCCAGTCGATCCGGCGTACATCGTCGCCGGCCTGGTAGCTGCGGGTCTCCCCGAGCTCGCTGCCGTGGCCCGGGACGAGACCCCGGTAGTCGCCCTGGAGCACGCCGTCGAGGCGCCGACTGACGACGTACTCGAGGCGACGGAGCACCTCGGCAGAGCGCCCCCCGCCGAAGGTCAGCCCCAGCGGGTCGATGCGCTCGCCGCGGCCGGCGGTGCCGGCGGAAGGGCCGTCCGCAGTGGGGCCGCGGCCGGGGCGGACCATCAGCGGCCGCCGGCGGCGGCGCCCGGCTGCCCGTCCTCGCCGGCGCCGGGTGTGTCCGATGGCGTCGGGGGCGGCACCAGCGGGGGCACGGTCGGCCGGTCGGCCTCCTCGGTGCGGTCCGCACCGAGGGGCGGCAGCGGGTTCACCGGGCCCGGTCGGGGCAGGATGGCGGCCGCCGGCGTCGGTGCGGGGGGTGGCAGCGGACCGGTCGATGGTGCGCCGATCGACGGTGCGCCGGTGTCCACCGGAGGCGCAGGCGGCGCGGGCAGCACCGTCGCCCGGCTGCGTTCGAGCGCAGCCTCGGCGTGGTCGGGGTGGTCCCAGGTGGGGGCAGGCGCGTCCGCTGACAGGGCGGAGGATACGGGTTGGTTCGGGGCGTGCTGCCGGCCGGAGTCGGCGGTGTGGCGCCCGTCGGCGTGCTGCCAGGAGACCTGCGGCTGCCATGGATCGGACTGCCATGGCTGCTCGACGGGCGCCTGCGGCTCGGGTTGCCAGGGTTCCGGTCGCCACTGTGGGTCCGGCTGCACCGCAGCGGGCTGGTGGTACGGTCCCGCGCTCCCGTACTGGCTGTCCTGACTGGGGGCGACCCGCGGCGCGGGCACCGTGGAGAGGATGCGGGCGCTGATCTGGTCGACGTGCAGGCCCTGCGCCACCGCCTCGTAGCTGAGCACCAGGCGGTGGCGGAGGATCTCGGGGGCGACGTCGAACACGTCCTGGGGGAGGGCATAGCGGCGGCCGCGCAGCAACGCCAGCGCCCGGGCCGCCGCCACCAGACCGAGGCTGGCGCGTGGGCTGGCCCCGTAGTCGAGGTACTCCTCCAGCTCGGGCAGGCCGAAGTCGCGGGGGGCGCGGGTGGCGAGCACCAGGCTCACCGCGTAGTCCACCACGCCGCGGTCGACGTACACCGAGCGCGACGCCTGCTGCAGGGCGAGGACGTCCTCCGGGTCGAGCATCTGCCGAGGCACCGGCGGCGAGACCCCCATCCGGTTGACGATCTCGACCTCCTCGGCGGGCGACGGATAGCCGACGGTCACCTTCATCAGGAAGCGGTCGCGCTGCGCCTCCGGCAGCGGGTACACGCCCTCCTGCTCGACGGGGTTCTGGGTGGCGAGCACCAGGAACGGCTCCGGCACCCCGAAGGTCCGACCGCCGATCGAGACGTGTCGCTCCGCCATGACCTCGAGCAGGGCCGACTGGACCTTGGCCGGTGCCCGGTTCACCTCGTCGGCGAGCACGAAGTTGGCGAAGATCGGGCCGAGCTCGACGTCGAAGCGCTCCGAGCTCGCCCGGTAGATGCGGGTGCCGACGATGTCGGCGGGCAGCCGGTCGGGCGTGAACTGGATGCGGGTGAAGGTCCCCCCGGACACGCGGGCGAGGGTCTCCATGGCCAGCGTCTTGGCCAGACCGGGCACCCCCTCCAGCAGGCAGTGGCCCTGGGCCAGCAGGCAGACGAAGAGCCGCTCGATGGCGCGGTCCTGGCCGACGATCACCCGCTTGACCTCGAACAGGGCCGTCTCGAGCTGCTTGGCCTCGGGGGTGGCGGGGGTCTGAGGCGGCACGGGAGCGGCTCCTGGGGCGATGGGACCCCGACGGTCCCTGGCGTGTCCTGGTGGTTCGATCACGACGGGCGATCCCGTTCACGTCGGCATCCGTCGGCATGCGCTGTGCGGAGCCTCGCTTTCGCGGACCTTTCGTGATCGGCTGGTAGGCAACCATTCGGGTGCGAAGGACAGCGTAAAGGTGATCCCCTGTTCCGGGCACCCACGGTATCGGGGTGAGCCCCGGCCGGCGTGGGCCGAATGCCCGGGGCACGCCGATGTGGAAGATGATGGTGCGATGCGCGTGCTGGTGGTGGACGACGAGGTGGATCTGGCCAACGCGGTCGCCAAGGGCCTTCGACGCGAGGGCTACGCGGTGGACGTGGCCGGCTCCGGACGGGACGCGCTGGATGCGCTGGGTTACACCGAGTACGACCTCATCTGTCTGGATCTCACGATGCCCGGCATCGACGGCATCGAGGTGTGCCGCCAGGTACGGGCCAAGGAGGGGCCGCAGCCACGGGTGTTGATGCTCACCGCCCGGGACTCGGTGGGCGATCGGGTCGCCGGGCTCGACATCGGCGCCGACGACTACCTCGTGAAGCCGTTCGCCTTCCCCGAGCTGGCCGCCCGGGTGAGGACGCTGCTGCGACGGGACACCCCCCACCACAGCGCCGTGCTGCAGGTCGGTCCGCTGCTGCTGGATTCGGCCCGCCGTACCGTGCGGCGCGGTAGCCGGGACCTCGAGCTGACCGCCAAGGAGTTCGCCTTGCTGCGCTACTTCATGACCCACCCGGGCGAGGTGCTGTCGCAGGAGCGGCTGCTCGAGCACGTGTGGGACACCAACGCCGATCCGTTCACGAACACGGTGCGGGTGACGGTGGGGACCCTGCGCCGCAAGCTGTCCGTCGACGACGAGCCGGGCCTGCTCGAGACCGTCATCGGCAGCGGGTACCGACTGGTCGCGGATCCGGTCCCCGGATGAGCACCGGCACCGCCGAGCCACACGGGACTGCGCCGCCCGCCGAACCCGCCGAACCCGCCGGCTCGATCGGCGGTGGCTGGGGCTCGGTGCGGGTGCGGCTGTCGCTGCTGTACTCGGCGGTGGTGTTCGGCCTCGGCGCGGTGCTCGTCTCGCTGGTCTACATCGGGTTGACCGAGGCACTGCGCACGCAGCCGGTGACCGAGAAGGTCATCACCGAGGTGCCGGGCGACACGCAGTGCTTCCGCATGAACGAGTTCCTCTTCTGCGGCCGCGGCGTCGAACAGCGC
>JADLEF010000371.1 GCA_020846295.1 Acidimicrobiales bacterium | reverse complement strand
GCGGCGCCGGGGATCGCCTCGCCGGCCAGCCACACCACCCCGTCGAGATCGAAGGCCCAGACGGTCACGAGTCCGCCTTCGCAGCCGGTGCGACCGGTGCGGCCGGCGACGCCTCGACGGCCAGTCCCTCGACGACCTCGCAACCCGGCACCCGGCGCAGCAGGGCGGGCGCAGCGATGATCTTCGTGTTGCGGCTGCCACCGCCGAGGATGACCCGCTCGCGGCCCATCACCGCAGCATCGACCCACAGCGGCAGGTCGTCGGGAAGACCGACGGCGGTGACCCCGCCGATGAGCATGCCGGTGAGCGCCTTGGTCTGCTCCGGGTCGGCGAAGGACACCTTGCGGGCGCCGAAGCGCTTGCGTACCGCCTTGTTCACGTCGAGGCGGTGGGTGGCCAGCACCACGCACGCGGCATACCGCGGGGGATCTTCCTTGGTGGCGACGATGATCGTGTTCGCCGAGTCCGCCGGCTCGTAGCCGTAGTGCTCGCAGAACGCGGCCGTGTCGGCCAGCGCGGGGTCGCACTCGACGAGCTCGTGCGCCTCGCCCCACCCGGCGAGCACCGAGGCGACGAGGGCGTCGGCCCATTCCGGCGTGCCCCGCTGCAGGCCGGCGGTGGGATCGGCCGGATCCCGCAGGTCGCTGGTCATGGCGGCCGAACCTAGCAGCGCGCCCCGCGGTGACCGCGCGCCCGGCCGGCACGGATCAGCGGCGGGAGGTGGACCACCACAGCGAGCGGGCCGGGTGCACCGGACGGGGGGCATCGTCGACCGGCTCCCAGCCCTGTTCACCACGCCGGGTCCACCAGCGTTCCAGCCGAGCCCCGACCCCGGCGGCCCTACCGGTGCCCTCGACCTCCCACACGATGCCGACCACGCCGACCAGCCCGCGCTCGGGCAGGGCGTCGATCACGCCGAGCACGAGCCGGCCGTCGAGCGCGCCGAGGCCGCGCCCGGCCACCTCGAGGACCCAGCTCAACGGGAGCTGCAGGTCGAGCTCGATGCGGCTTGCGCCGATGGTGACCTCGGCCGCCGCCTCCTCGCCGCTGGGCAGCGGTCGGGCGTGCAGGACGATCTGTTGGCGGCCGCGCTGCGGCGCGCTCGGGGCGAGGGAGGCCGCGGTGGCCGTGCGCAGGCCGCCGACGAGCGCATCGACGAGGCGTTGGCGATCCGACGCCGCCAGCTCGGGATCCGACCAGCGACGCTCGGCGCGCACCAGCCGGGACAGCTCGATGACGCGGGCCAGCTCGGCGCCGAAGGAGCGCAGGTCCCCGCCGGCGGCGACCGCCGAGCGCAGGCCCGAACCGCCGGCGGAGCCGGACGCCCGCGACGCCACCGAGCGGCCGGGACGGCCGACCGCACCGTTCGGTCCGGCGCCGGCCTGCAGCGCCGCGCGCCAACGATCGAGCAGGGTGAGACACGCCGGCTTCTCCGAGCCGAGGGCCATCATGGCCACCTCGGCGCCGACGTCGTGGTCCAGCAGCGCCAGCCGCCCCTTGCGCCAGCGCACGGTGTGGCGGGCGCCGCCGCAGTCCAGCTGCAGCACCGCCGGGGATACCGAGCGGTACCCCCGGCGCCGCGGCGGCGCCGGCCGCTCAAGCGGCATCATCGATGCGCACCGAACGCGCCCAGCGAGGGCCTTGCGGGGCACGGGCACCGAGCAGGCCGACGACCACCCGCACCCCTCGCGGCGCGGCGGCGGGCCACGGCGTCTCACCGTCGGTCAGCACCACGACGATGTCGGGCCGGGGGCGGCGGGCGATCGCTGCGGCGATGCCGGCGCCCATGTCGGTACCTCCGCCGCCGAGGAGCTCGACCTGGGCGGCGTGCTGCACGCGCCGGGCGCTGTGCACCTCGGCGTCGACGGCGAGGACGGTGAGCCCGCCCACCCCGATGGACTGCAGCAGTCCCTCGACCTCGGCCAGGACCTGCTCGAGGCGCTCCTCCCCCATGGAACCGGACGTGTCGCACACGACCACGACCTCCGGTTGGGGCCGCCGCAGGGCGGGCAGCACCACGTCGGGGGTGGCGCCGGCCCGCCGCGACGGTCGGCGGTAGGAGTAGTCGACCTGACCTCGGACATCGGCCACGCAGCGACGGAGCTCGGCGGCGAGCTGGCGCCGCCAGTCGACCTTGGGGTGCAGGCGGGCCTGGGCCCAGCGCAGCAGACCGGCCGGTACGTTGCCGTGCTGGCGGGCCTCGTTGGCGATGTCCGCCGCGGCCTGGCGCCGGATCAGCTCGGCCGTACTGTCCGGTATGGGGGCGTCGGCGGAGGACGGCGAGCCGTCCGTCGGTTGGTCGCCCAGTTCGTCAGGGCGGGACTGGCCGTCGGTGCCGCTGCCCCGATCGGGCCGGGCGTCGCCGTCGGCCGGTGCCTGCTCGCCCTCGTCACCGCCTCCCTGGCTGCTGTCGAAGTCCCCCTCGCCATCGCCGTCGTCGCCGCCGTCGTCGGCGGCCTTGGCCGCGGCCTTGACGAGCTCGAAGTACTCCTCGGCCAGCCGCCCGCGAGGCGCGTCGAAGTCGTCGGGCATGACGACCTTGTCGTCGTCGGGCAGGCTCAGTTGGCCGACGAGGTCGTCGTTGATCTCGGCGTCCGCCGCGTCGGCCCAGGCCTGGGCGTCCTCGGTGGCCAGACCGAGCGCCTCGGCCCGCTCGGCGTGCTCGCGCAACAGGTGGTTGGCCTGCAGCACGAACAGGCTCCCCAAGGTCTCCACCGGCCAGGTGGCGGCCCGTTCGGCGTCCACGTAGAGCCGCCAGTGGCGGTCGGCGGACACGGTGCCGGTACCCTCGCGGTACACGACGGGTGAGGCGAACAGCACCGAGGCGAGGTAGGGGAAGCGGTGCGCGGCCCACAGACGGGCGGCGGCCACCTTGTGGCGCAGCTCGGTGGGCGGCGTGCTCATGGCTGGAGCATCCCCGCATCGCGCAGCAGCGGGAGGAAGGCCTTGCTCTCGGGTGGCGCGCTGGCGCCCGGCGGACGGTTGCGGGCCAGCAACCGGGCCGCGACCGCAGCGACGTCGGGCGCCCGTTCGCCGGCGACGCCGAGCACCTTCCAGCCGGCGTACCAGCGTTCGACGGTCAGCTCGGCGAGCACTGCGGCGGCGACCGAGGACAGCGCGGCGTAGGCGCGGTCGCCCCGTTCGGGCAGCACGAAGCTCGACGGATCGGCCAGCACCGCCTCCGGGTCGGGCAGGTCGAGCTCGCTCGACCAGGCCAGGAACTCGGCGCCGGCGCCGTCGCCGACCGCGCCGCGCACCAGCGCCGACAGCGCGTCGGCCGATGCATCGGCGGCCCGTGCCGCGCCGAGCAGCCGGGCGGTCATCTCCCAGGTCCGGGGGCTGGGCCAGCCCCGGCCGGCGGACGTGGCGTCGAGCGGCGGGGCGACCACCAGGGCCGGGCGCACGGTGGCGAACGCGCTCACCAACGCCCGGGCGGCGACGAGCTGGCGCTCCCAGCCGTCGGGCAGCGAGGCCACCGGCGGGGCCGGGAAGCCGCCGGCCATGCCCTCGGCGAACGCTCGGGGGTCGACCGCCCAGTCGAGGTGGCAGAAGCGGTTGGCCAGCGGCGCGGACAGGTCCCAACCATCGGCGGCCTGCTCGGGCGGGTTGGCCGCCGCGACGACGACCACCTCGTCGGGCAGGGTCAGATCGCCGACCACGCGCTCGAGCACGACCCGCAACAGCGCCGCCTGCACGGCGGGAGGGGCGGTGGAGAGCTCATCGAGGAAGAGCAGCCCGTGGCCGGTGGCGTGCAGCCGGCGGGCCCACGACGGAGGGGCGAAGGTGACCTGCCCGTCGATCACGACCGGCAGGCCGGCGAAGTCGCTCGGCTCGCGGATGGAGGCGATGACGACCTCGCACGGCAGGCCGGCGGCATCGGCCAGCGCCCGCAGGACGGAGGTCTTGCCGGTGCCCGGCGCGCCCCACAGCAGGACGGGCACCTTGGCCGCCACCGCGATGGACAGCGCTTCCGTCGTGGCTGCGACCTTGCTCATGGGCCAACGCTACCTGCTGGTCGGCTCCCTGTCGGTCGCCGCCCGGCCGGGTCAGGCGAGCCAGGTGGCGGTGCCGAGGGCAGGGATGAGGGCGGCGACCTCGTCGCGCAGCTGGTCGAAGTACTGCACGATGTACGCACCGGGGCAGTCGGTGCCGGCGACGGTGCGGTGGGGCAGCACGTTGGGCAGCATCGCCTCGACCCCGTTGATCGGGTTCGTGTAGAGCGACTCGCCGAGCGGATCGATGCCGGTGTTGGCGCAGATGAGGGCGATGGTCGTCTTGAGCGCCCACCACGCCTCGTCGCTGATGTCGTGGGCGTCGTAGTCGCCCATGATCGAGATCCCGATGTTGCCCGCGTTGTACTGGAAGGTATGAGCTGCGTTCACCGCCTGCGGCGCCCACGCCGGCTCGCTCGGGTAGTTGTCGTAGACCGGGAAGCTGGTGCCGCCGGAGTACCGGCCCTCGTACACGGTGCCCAGCGGATCGATCAGCAGGTGGTAGCCGATGTCGCCGAACTCCTGGGCGATGTGCTCGCGGTAGACCGCCTGCAGCAGCTCGACTGACTCGTCCTCGCTCCACGGCGTCCACGAGGCGGTGTGGTGCACGGTGATCTTCTGCACCGGGAAGAACGACACCGGGTAGTCGACGGTGCCGTCCTGCTTGAGCCGCAGCGCCTCGTCCGCGCCCCAGCTGGGCCGGTTGTGGTACGAGGGCAGCGAGACGCCGCCGGAGCGTTCGACGGAGGCCTCCTCGGCTGCCACCGTGCCGCCCAGCAGCAGCCCACCGCCGAGCGTCCCTGCGATCGCGCCGAGTCCACCGGCAAGGAAGCGCCGTCGGGTGGCACGGACCGGGCGACCGCCGTCGAGTCGCGCGGCCCCCGACACGGCAGCCCGTCCCGGCCCCTTGGCATGGTGTTCGGTGCACATGGCGACTCCCTTCGTACGAGGTGGTCGCCCGCGTCAGTGCACCGGAGCGGGATCCCGCCGGATCCCGGATCGGCGCTCTGCGCCCCCAACTGCGCTCTATTCCAGCCGATCGCGGCGCGAATTGCTACTGCGACCGCACAGTCGTCATGCGAGCGTCGCCTGTCGGGTCATCTGGTGGTTCGTCGAGGCACCATCGCACCGGGGGGCGGCCGGCCGCTTCGAGCGCCCGGTTCGCAGCGGAGAACGGTCGGCTGCCGAAGAAGCCGTTGTGGGCCGACAGCGGCGACGGGTGGGCGGATTCGAGGACGGTGTGGCGGTCCCGGTCGATCAACGCCGTCTTCTTGCGGGCGTAGGCCCCCCACAGGATGAACACCACGCGCTCCGGCTTGGCCGACACCGTGCGGATCACCTCGTCGGTGAAGCGCTCCCACCCCTTGTTGGCGTGCGAGCCGGCGCTGCGGGCGCGCACCGTCAGCACCGCGTTGAGCAACAGGACCCCCTGCCGGGCCCAGGCGCTGAGGTCTCCGGTGGCGGGGATCTGACAGCCGAGGTCGTCGTGCAGCTCCCGGTAGATGTTCTGCAGCGACGGCGGCAGCGTGACGCCGTCGCGAACCGAGAAGCACAGCCCGTGGGCCTGACCGGGCCCGTGGTAGGGGTCCTGGCCGAGGATGAGGACCTTGACCTCGGAGAACGGGGTCAGGTGCAGCGCGGCGAAGGTCTCCTCCGGCGGCGGGAACACCGCCGCCCGGGTGCGCTCCTCGGCGATGAAGCGCTGGAGCTGCTTCCAGTAGTCCTTCTCGAACTCGCCGCGCAGCAGCGGGTTCCAGTCGGTGGTGGTCACCGGGGCGTGCTCACACGCCTTCGGCGGCTTCGACTGCGGCCTGGTCCGCCGCCCCGGCGCCGGCGCGGCGCAGCTGTTCGAAGATGGCGGGCGGCTCGCGCCACGGATCGGGCAGGGTCCCTCGCCGGGCGGCGTCGATGGTGCGCCACACCCGCTCGGGCGTGGCCGGCATGTCGACGTGGCGCACGCCGAGGTGGGCGAGGGCGTCGACGACGGCGTTCTGCACCGCGGGCGTGGCCCCGATGGTACCGGCCTCGCCGATCCCCTTGGCGCCGAGCGGGTTGAGCGGGGTGGGCGTCTCGGTCGAGTGCACCTCGAAGCTCGAGAGCTCCGCGGCGGATGGCAGGGCGTAGTCGGCCAGGTTGGCGGTCTGCGGGTTGCCCTGGTCGTCGTAGTGGACCTGCTCGTAGAGGGCCTGGCTGACCCCGGAGGCGACGCCGCCGTGCTGTTGGCCGGCGAGGATGAGCGGGTTGAGCACCGTGCCGGCGTCGTCGACCGCGATGTGGCGCAGGGGGGTGACGCGCCCGGTGTCGCTGTCGATCTCGACCACCGCGATGTGGGCGCCGAAGGGGAAGGTGGCGCCCTGCTGGTCGAAGTCGAGCTCGGCGGCGAGCGGCTCGGGGCTGCGCCGGGCGAGCTCGGCCCAGGTGAGCGCGGTGGCGGGCACGCCGGCCACCCCGACCCGGCCGTCGGGGTGCACCACGACATCGTCGGCGGCGCACTCGAGGAGATCGGCGGCGAGGGAGCGGGCCTTGTCCCACACCGCTTCGGTGGCCTGGTAGACGGCGGTCCCGCCGAGCTGCAGCGAGCGCGACCCGCCGGTCCCCCCGCCGCGGGGGACGCGGTCGGTGTCGGACTGCACGAGGCGGATCTGCTCGAGCGCGATGCCGAGGCGGTCGGCCACGATCATGGCGAAGCTGGTGGCGTGGCCCTGCCCGTGGCCGGACGTACCTACCCGTATGGTGGCGCCGCCGTCGGCGTCGATCTCCACCGCCCCGAACTCGCTGCTGCCGCCGCCCGCCGTGATCTCCACGTAGGTGGACAGCCCGATGCCGAGCAGGACCGGGTCGCCGGCGGCGCGCCGGCGGCGCTGCTCGGCGCGCAGCTCCTCGTAGCCGGCGAGCTCGAGCACCCGGGTCAGCGGGGTGGCGTAGTCGCCGCTGTCGTAGGTGACGCCGGTGTGGGTGACGAAGGGGAACTGGTCCGGTTGCAGGAAGTTCTTGCGGCGCAGCTCGGCCGGCTCGATGCCGAGCTCGATGGCGGCCTGGTCGACGATGCGCTCCACCATGGAGGCGGCCTCGGGACGACCGGCCCCGCGGTAGGCGCCGGTCGGCGTGGTGTTGGTGACGGCGCAGGCGATGTCGACGCTGAGCTTGGGCAGCGCGTAGTTGCCCTGCGACATGCGGCGGGTGCCGCCCGGCAGCATGGTGCCGACGCCGGGGTAGGCGCCGCTGTCGCCCACGATGCGGGCCCGCAGGCCGGTGAAGGTGCCGTCGCGCTTGCAGCCGAGCTCGACGTATTGCACCTGGGCCCTGGAGTGGGGCAGGGCGACCATGTCCTCGCTGCGGGTCTCGGTCCACGTGCACGGCCGACCCAGCTTGCGGGCGGCGGCGGCGACCACGGCGTACTCCGGTGCGGTGCCGGCCTTGCCACCGAACCCGCCGCCGACGTCGGGGGCGATGACGCGGATGTGCTCGACGGGCAGGCCCAGGATGGCGCTCATGGCCGGCTTGATGAGGTGCGGCATCTGGGTCGAGGCGTAGACGGTGATGTGATCGTCGGGGCCGGGGACGGCAGCGAAGCTGTTGGGCTCCATGGGCACGACGGCGACGCGCTGGTTCTCGTAGCGGCCGCGCACCACGACGTCGGCGTCGGCGAAGAAGCCGTCGTCGTAGGGGTCGATGTTGGAGAAGCTCACGTTGGAGCCATGCGGTTCGATGATGGTCGGCTGGCCGTCGTCGAAGGCGCGCTCGGGATCCACGATGACCGGCAGTGGTTCGTACGCCACCACGACCGCTTCGGCCGCGTCGGCGGCGATGCGCTTGTCGGTGGCGATCACGGCGGCGACGGCATCGCCCACGAAGCGCACCGTCCCGACGGCGAGCGGGGGCCGGGCGAACACGTCGGCGACGGGGACGAAGGTGTGGAACGGTGCGATGGCGAGGTCCTCGGCCACGTAGACGGCCAGCACGCCCTCCATGGCGGCGGCCGCGGCGGTGTCGATGCCGGTGATGCGGGCATGGGCGACGTCGGAGCGCACGAACACGACGTGCGCCTTGTCGGGCAGGTCGAGGTTGTCGATGTACGTCGCGCGGCCGCGCAGCAGCGCCGGGTCCTCGAGACGTCGGACGGCGTTACCCAGGATCGATCCAGCCATGGGGCAGGAACCTAGCTGGTCGCCGCGGCGTGCACGGCCCAGAGGGGACGAGCCCCCGGCAGCGTCGACGCCTCGTCGACGAGGCGGATCATCAGCACCTCGGTGGTGCGCACCGAGAACACGCGGTGGCTCCACGAATCGACCACCTGGCGGGGCTCGCTGTTGCGGAAGAACGTGGTCATCGTCCCCTCCTGCTGGTAGGCATCCGCCTCGTCGATGTACTCGACGGTATGGTCCTTCAGGGTCACCTCGAAGCTCGCCATGCGGGCACGGTACGACGGGGCGGCTGTGGGCAGGAAGGGGAACAACCCTGTGTCTTGGCGGTGGATCACCGAGGTTGTCCACAGGGTCGGACCGTCCGGCCGGGCCCGATCCACGTTCGGCTGTCACAGGGTCTGCGTACGATCGCCGACGACTTCCCCCTTGCGAGCACGACAGTGGCAAGGAACAGACACGATGGACAGCACGGTGACGTTGGTGGGCAACCTGACCCGCGACCCGATCATCCGGGTGACCGGCGGCGGGGTGGCGGTGGCCGAGTTGAGCGTGGCGGTCAACCGCCGTTGGCGCGCCGGTGACGGCGACGCCCGGGAGAGCACCAGCTACTTCTCGGTCGTCGCCTGGCGGGCGCTGGCGGAGCACTGCGCCGCCTCGCTGCACAAGGGAGACCTGGTGATGGTGGTCGGCCGGCCGGAACAGCGCAGCTGGCAGACCGAGTCCGGTGATCGCCGCAGCACGGTGGAGATCGTGGCCGATGACATCGGTCCGTCGCTGCGCTGGGCCACCGCGGAGGTGGAGCGCACCTCGCGCAGCAGCGGTGAGGCGCCGATGATCGCCGCCTGAGCGCGACCGGGCCAGTCCGCACCGGCCGGCGCCGCGTTTGCACGCGCCGGCCGGTCGCGGCCCAGCATTGCCCATGGGCCAGGTCCGGATCGGGTGCGCCATGTGGGCCAACAAGGAGTGGATCGGCACGCTGTTCCCGGCGGGCGCCCGCCCGGCGCAGCTGCTGGCGCACTACGCCCGCGTCTTCGACGCGGTCGAAGGCAACACCACGTTCTACGGCCTGCCCAGCGCGGCGACGGTGGCCCGCTGGGCAGCCGAGGCGCCACCGCCGTTCCGCTTCCTGTTCAAGCTGCCGCGCACCATCACCCACGAACGGCGCCTCCGCGACGCGGGCTCGGAGCTGGCCGAGTTCTGCGGGCGGCTCGCTGCGCTCGAGCCCCGGCGCGGCCCGACATCGATCCAGCTGCCGGCCTCGTTCGGCCCGGACGGGCTCGCCGAGCTCGACCGGTTCCTCGAGCGGGCGCCGGCGGCGTGGGGCTGGGCGGTCGAGGTACGCCACCCCGAGTTCTTCGCCGGCGGCGGGGCGGAGCGAGCCCTCAACGACCTGCTCCACGAGCACGACGCAGACCGGGTGATCCTCGACAGCCGGGCGTTGTTCTCCGCCGCCCCGCGCCAGGAGGTGGAGCGCATCGCCCACGGCGCCAAACCGCGCCTGCCGGTCCGGCCGACCGCCACCGCCGCTCACCCGGTGGTGCGGTTCATCGGCCACCTCGACCCGGAGGTGTCCGCTGCGCACTGGGTGAGCTGGTTCCCCGCCGTGTTGCGATGGCTCGAGCAGGGCCGCGAGCCGACCCTGTTCTTCCATACCGCGGACAACGTCGACGCACCGCTGCAGGCGCTGCGCTTCCAGCGCGAGTTGGCCGTTGCGTCGGGCGGCTCGGTCAGCAGGCCCTCTACCCCGGCGGCCACCACCGGGCCCGGTGAACCCGACGAGCCCGCCCTGGACCTCGACCTCGGTTGACCCTGCCATACCGGTCGGTGTGGCAGGGCCGGTCCCCGGTCGGCCCGGTCGGCCCGATCGGCCCGGTCGGCCCGGTCGGCCCGGTCGGCTCAGAAGTGCCAGGGGAACGGGGACCAGTCCGGGTCCCGCTTCTCCAGGAACGCGTCGCGGCCCTCGGCCGCTTCGTCGGTCATGGAGGCCAGGCGGGTCGCCTCCCCGGCGAACACCTGCTGGCCGACCAACCCGTCGTCGATCAGGTTGAACGAGTACTTCAGCATCCGCTGCGCGGTGGGGCTCTTGCTGTTGATGATCCGGCCCCACTCCAACGCGGTCGCCTCGAGCTCGGCGTGGTCGACCACCTTGTTCACCACGCCCATGCGGTTGCCCTCCTCCGCGCTGTACTCCTGGCCGAGGAAGAAGATCTCGCGGGCGAACTTCTGGCCGACCTGGCGGGCCAGGTACGCCGAGCCGAAGCCGCCGTCGAAGCTGGCCACATCGGCATCGGTCTGCTTGAAGCGGGCGTGCTCGCGGCTGGCGAGGGTCAGGTCGGAGACCACGTGCAGGCTGTGCCCACCGCCGGCCGCCCAGCCCGGCACCACGCAGATGACGACCTTGGGCATGAACCGGATCAGCCGCTGGACCTCGAGGATGTGCAACCGGCCGGTCTTGCCCGGGTCGATCGTCGCCGCGGTCTCGCCCTCCGCGTACCTGTAGCCGTCCCGGCCCCGGATGCGCTGGTCCCCGCCCGAGCAGAACGCCCATCCCCCGTCGCGCGGCGAGGGCCCGTTGCCGGTGAGCAGCACGCACCCCACGTCGGTGGACATGCGGGCGTGATCGAGCGCCCGGTACAGCTCGTCCACGGTGGCCGGACGGAACGCGTTGCGGATCTCGGGTCGGTTGAAGGCGATGCGCACCGTGCCGTGGGCCTTGGCCCGGTGGTAGGTGATGTCGGCGAAGTCGAACCCGCCGACCTCATCCCAGGCCGAAGCGTCGAAGATTTCGGAGACCATAGGGAGCCGTTGTTAGCAGCTCGCGGTGGCCGCCGCCCGGATCGCCTCCCAACCGGCGGCCACGTCATCGGCCTCGGTGTGCTCCGCCCCGACCGACACCCGCACCATCCACCGCCCGTCGAGCAGCGACGGCGTGACGAACGCCCGACCGGACGCGTTCAGCGACCCCGCCCAGCGTTGGGTGTGCGCGTCGAGCTCGTCGGCACCCATGCCCTCCGGTTCATGGCGGAGGCAGACCGTCTGCAGCTGCACCGGGGCGAGGACCCGCCAGCCCGGCGTGGCCTCGACCTGCTCGGCCAGCCACTGTGCGTTGGCCAGGTCGCGGCGCAGCCGTGCCTTGATCGACTCGAGGCCGTCGAGACGCAGCTGGAACCAGATCTTCAGGGCTCGGAAGCGACGCCCCAGCGGCACGCCCCAGTCCTTCAGCTGGGTCACCTCGTCATCGACCGCCGAGCGCAGGTCGCTGGGGTTGGTCGACATGACCCGGATGAGGTGTTGCGGGTCGCGCACGTAGAACAGCGAGCAATCGAGGATGGTGCCCATCCACTTGTGCGGGTTCCAGCTGATCGAATCCGCACCGTCGATGCCCTCGAAGCGCCAGCGCTGTTCCTCCAGCAGCATCGCCGCTCCGGCCATGGCCGCATCCACGTGCAGCCATGCGCCGTGGCGCCGGGCCAGCTCGACCAGCTCGGGCAGCGGGTCGAAGGCGTTGGTACCGGTGGTGCCCACGCTGGCCACGATGGCGGCGGGGCGCAGACCGGCGGCCACATCCCGCTCCATGGCGGCGGCCAACGCATCGGCGCGCAGCGCGTAGGTGACCGGGTCGACCTCCACGAACCGCAGGTGGTGCTGGCCGAACCCGGCCAGCAGCGCCGCCTTGGTCACCGACGAGTGGGCGTGGGGCGATGCGTAGACCGCCAGCGGGGCGACGTCGCGCAGGCCGCCGCGGGTCTGGGCGTGGTCGCTGGCGCGTTCGCGGGCGCACAGCATGGCGACGAGGGCGGCGGTGGAGGCGGTGTCGTGGATGGAACCCCGCCACTGCGGCGACAGCCCGCACAGCTCGCGCAGCCATTCGCAGCACGCCTCCTCGAGCTCGGTGAGCGCCGGGGCGGACTGCCAGGTGAT
This sequence comes from Acidimicrobiales bacterium, assembly GCA_020846295.1. GTDB lineage: Bacteria > Actinomycetota > Acidimicrobiia > Acidimicrobiales > CAIXPF01 > CAIXPF01. The sequence goes on along the minus strand of JADLEF010000371.1, from coordinate 58,532 downwards.
GCCCAAGGCGGCGATGCCGGACGACGCGATGTCGCCGAGCACCGAGCTGAGGGTCGCGTTCGAAGGGAACCAGCCGAAGAACCGCGGATGCTGGGTGAGGGTCACGCCGGGCACGATGATCCGGTCGAGGTCGGCGAGCAGCGCGTCGAACGGCTCGACCCCGACCGGCGGGTCGACCCCGAGCGCGGCGCGCACCTCCCCCGGCTGGACCTGGGCGCCCACCGGAAGCTCCGGGATGCGGGTGCGGTAGTCGGCGATCCAGTCGATGAGGGCGTGGCCGGCCTGGCGGAACTCCTCGGGCGTCATGGGCCCGAACGCTACCGCCGGCGTCCGGGCCGGCGGGTCACGCGGAGGGCGCCAGGGTCACCGAGCGGATCTCGCCGAACTCCCGGTCGAGCTTGGCCCAGCTCCGCCCGGTGTCGGCGGACACGAACACCTGACCGAACACGCTGGCCGCGGCGATCATGCCGGGCAGGTCGGGGTGGGTCGCCATCCAGTAGACGGTCGAGTTGGGCGGCACCGGTAGGGCCGCCCGCTCGAAGCTGGCCCCGCCGTCGCGGGAGATCTCGATGGCGCCGATGCGACCCGGGATGTAGTCCCCGCATCCGACGAGGATGGTGTCGGGGTCGTTCGGCCACACGAACACGCCGCGACAGTAGGCGTAGGGGTTGCCGCTGCCGATGGGGAATCCCTCGAAGCTGCGCCAGGCGAAGGACTGGCCGCCGTCGTCGCTGGTGCCGAGGCCGAACGGCGTGCCGATGAGGACCTGGGTCCGCTCAGCCCCGGTGGCCCGACGCAACGCCAGGCCGTGGATGTCTCCGTGGAACGGCGTTTCGCCCGGGTCGGGCAGGTGGGTGAACGTGGCACCCCGATCGCTCGAGTGGTAGATCCCGTCCACCTCGACGCCGAGCCACAGACCGTCCCGGTCGGCGGGATCGACCACGACGTTGGTGATGCGCGGCGCGCCGATCGGGCAGTTCGGGCCCAGCCCGGTGGGCAGTGCGTCGAACGTCGCTCCCCCGTCAACGGATCGGTACAGGGTGGGTCGGCCGCCGACGTAGATGGTGTCGGCATCGTGGGGGTCGACGGTGAGCGACCACAGGTCCTCGGTGCACACGTCCTTGTTGACCGGCTCCCACAGGTAGCCCCGGTCGCGGCTGACGAACAGCCCGACGCGGTCGCACACCGCGTACACCGTGGCCGGATCGTGCGGGCTCACCGTCATGGCCCGGACGTTGCCCTCCGGTTCGAGGTGGCGGTACACGTGGCGGAACCGGTCACCCCCGTCGAAGCTGAACCACGCGCCGGCCCCGACCGTGCCGATCCCGATGGTGGCGCCGTCGAGCGCCGTTGCTGTCCCCGTTGCGGCCATGGCTCCCCCTACTTGCGCTTCGCCCCGTCCCCCGGGGCGTGCGCCGCATGCTACGCCGCGCTCAGCGCCAGGGGGCGAGGCGTTCCTCGGTGTCGGCCAGGTCGTAGTCGGTGCCGTACTCGTAGGCGAGCGCCTCGGCCAGGGTGGCACCGGCACCGGCGCGGTACAGGTCCTTGTAGGCGGCCAGGGCGGTGGCGCTGTTGGCGGTGATCTCCGCCACCAGCGCATCGACCGCGGCGTCCAGCTCCGCCCGCGGGGTGCACAGCGCGGCCATACCGAGCCGCATGGCGTCCTCGCCCTTGATGGAGCGTGCGGTGAAGGAGAGCAACCTGGCCGCCTGGGGACCCACGGCCCACGGCAGGCGGGCGCTCATCCCCCAGGTGGGTCGGATGCCGAACTTGGCGTGGGTGTCCCCGATGGTGGCCTCCGCCGCGACCGCCATCAGGTCGCAGGCCAGCGCCAGCTCCAGGGCGCCGGTGAAGCAGTGCCCGTTGACCTTGGCGATGACGATCTTGTCGAGCCCGGCGATGGCGGCGGTCACGGCGCGGGCCGGCACATCGAGGATGGCACCGACCTTGCCCTGCTCGAGCTTGCGGGCGCCCAGCGCCTTGAGGTCCACCCCGGCGCTGAAGGCGCGGCCGGCACCGGTGAGCACCACCACGACGACATCGGGGCAGCCCGCCAGCTCGCCGAACGCGTGGCCGAGCTCCTCGAGCATCGTGGGGGTGATGGCGTTGAGGGCGTCCGGCCGGTCCAGGGTGATCGTGGCGAGCGGGCCGTCGCACTCGCAACGGATCTGCGTGTACTCGGACAACTCGGCGCTCCCCCGACAGAACGGATGAATCCCGGCGGCCCGCTACGAGGCGGAGGGGTTGCTTCGCTGCAGACCGCCGGGACGGACGGCGACGTTAGCGGACCGGGGGCGCGAGTCAAGCCTTCCGGAACAGGTTCGCGGCACCCATCGGTGTTCAGGTTTGACCATGCTCCCGCCGCCCTCGCGCTTCGGGCCCCATGGGCACCGCAGCGATCACCGTCAGCGCCACAGTCCGTGGGCCACGTCGAGCCACAGTTGCGTCGTCAGCCCCAATGAGTCGACATCGATGCGCTCGTCATCACCATGGAACCTGCGGGAGAAGTCCCCACCGTCGAGGTTCGGGCTGAACAGCCCCGCCCCGTAGGCGACCGCGCCCATCTGCCGGTACACCCGGGCGTCGGTGAAGCCGACCACCATCTGTGGGGTCAGCCGGGCGCCGGGGAACGGGCGCTGGACCGCGGTCTGCAGCACGTCCCACAGCGGCGTGTCGGTCCGGCTGATGGAGGCGGGATCGTTCATGATGATCTCCACCTCGAGCCCGTCGAACAGCTCCTCGCCCAGCGCGGCGCGCAGGTGCTCGGTCACGTCCTCGGCGCGCTCGCCGGGAAGGGTGCGGATGTCCACGCCGAGCTCGACCACGCCGGGGATCACGTTGGTCTTCATCACCCCGGCGCCGCTGGTGTTCGGCGAGAACGTGGTGTGGGTGCACGCATGCAGGTGGGCAGCGGCGCCGGCGTTGGGCATGGCGGCCAGGAAGGCGTCGATGCGATCGGGGTCCATCAGGGCGGCGCGGGCGTCCTCGTCCAGGCCCAGCGTGTCCACCCGCTCGCGCCACAGCTCGTGCAGGCGCGGCGGCGGGCTGTACTCGGCGAGTCGCTGCACCACGGCCGCCGCCTTGACCAGCGCGTTGTCGCTGCGGAAGGGCATCGAGCCGTGGCCGGGGCGGCCCCGCAGGCGCAGCCGGCGCCACGCGACCCCCTTCTCGGCCACGTTGATCCCGATCCACGGCGCCTCGGCCGGGCCGGAGTGCAAGCCACCGTTCTCGGTCAGCACGTAGTCCGCCCGCATGGCGTCGGGGTGGTGCTGCGCCATCCAGCTCGCGCCGTAGGCGGAGCCGGATTCCTCGTCGGCCACCGCGAAGTAGAGGAGGTCGCCCTCGGGCCGGAACCCGGTGGTGGCGAGGTGGCGGAAGGCGACCGCCATCGACGCGGTGAGGTTGAGCATGTCGACGGCGCCGCGGCCCCACACCTCGGTCAGCGCGGGACGGCCGCGGCGCGCCGGGGCGGTCACCACCTCCCCGCCGAACGGGTCGCGGGACCAGCCCGACGGGTCGGCGGGCACCACGTCGGTGTGGCCCATGAGGCACAGGGTCGGTGCCGCGGGGTCGGTGCCGCGCAGGCGGGCCACCAGCGAGCGGCGGCCGGGCGCGGCGTCGAAGCGTTCGAGCTCGACGCCGGGCAGCTCCAGCAGCGCGGCCAGCGCATCGGCGTTGCGCACCTCCTCGCCGGAGCCGGCGGTGCCGTCGTTGACGCAGGCGTTGCGGATCAGGGTCTGCAACAGCTCCACCGTCTCGCCCTGGCGGCGGTGGTAGCCGTCCGGTCCGCCGTCGGGCCCGTAGCTCAGTGCACTGGTCATGGACGGTCAGTCTTGCCGCCGCCGGGCCGGGGCGCCGCGCCGGGCCGCCGCGGGTCGCGTTCCCGGTTGTCCTGCGGGGCGTGGTTACCATGCCCGCCCATGACACCCCAGGAGTTGGTCAGCGCCGCCTGTCCCAAGATCGGCAGCCTCGGCGCCAAGTTCTACTTCCACCCCGACACCGTGGCGACCGGCAAGGCCCACAACCTCGACGGCTTCCGGTTCTACTTCCTCGGCCGCGGCGGCGTGCTGGGCGACGTGGAGGCGCCCGTGATCAAGAGCGCCTTCGGGTACTTCGCCGCGCCGCTGGTCGCCAAGATCTGGACCTCGGCCAAGGAGCGGATGGCTCCCCGTGAGGCCGCCCGGCTGTACCTGCAGTGCAACGCGGACCTCGCCCGCAAGACCATCGCCGATGTGGCCGACCTCGATGCCTTCTGCACCGCGGCGGAGGCTGTCGTCGCCGCCGTGGAGCCGGCGGGTCTGGCGCTGTTCGCCGGCGTCGCCGCCGAGCCGCTGCCCGAGGACCTGCCCGCCCGGGCGTTGCAGCTGGTCGCCGTGCTGCGGGAGTTCCGTGGCAGCGCCCACCTGCTGGCGGTGGTCGCGTCCGGGCTCGACCCCGCGGTGGCCCACGCCATCAAGCGCCCCGACGATGTGGGTACCTTCGGGTATGCCGAGGCCCCGACGGCCACCGACGCCGATCGCGCCAAGCTCGACGCGGCCGAGCGGCTGACCGACGAACTGGTCCTGCCCGCCTACTCGGTGCTCGACGCCGCCGCGGCGACGACGATGGTCACCGTGCTCGAGGCGATGGAGGCCAGGCTCGGCTGATGGCGCACCCCGTGCCGCCCGCGCTGCCGCTGGGCCCCCACCGCATCTGGCCGCCGGTCGTGCTCGCCCCCATGGCGGGCGTGACCAACCGCGTGTTCCGGACGCTGTGCGCGGGCTTCGGCGGCGGGCTGTACGTGGCCGAGATGGTGTCGGCCCGGGCGTTGCGCTTCGGGGACCGCAAGACGTGGGACAGCTACGTCGATTTCGATCCCGCCGAGCGGATCCGCAGCCTCCAGCTCTACGCCACCGACCCCACCGACGTGGCCGAGGCGGTGCGGCGGCTGGTCGGCGAGGGTCGGCTCGATCACCTCGACCTGAACGTCGGCTGCCCCGCGCCGAAGATCACCCGCAAGGGTGGCGGGTCCGCCATCCCGCTCAAGGCCAACCTGCTGCGCTCGATCGTGCGGGCCGCGGTGACCAACGCGGGCACCGTGCCGGTGTCGGTCAAGTGCCGCATCGGGCTCGACGAGCGCCTCGTCACCTACCGCACCGTCGGGGAGGTGGCGGCGGGCGAGGGCTGCGCCTGGGTGGCGTTGCACGGCCGCACCGCGGTGCAGCTCTACGGTGGGCAGGCCGACTGGCGGCCCATCGCCGAGCTGAAGGCGGCCAGCCCCATCCCGGTGCTGGGCAACGGCGATCTGTTCACCGCGTCGGATGCGCTGCGCATGGTCGAGGAGACCGGCTGCGACGGCGTCGTCATCGGGCGCGGTTGCCTCGGCCGACCGTGGCTGTTCGCCGAGCTCGACGCCGCCTTCCGGGGCGACCCGGTGCCGGTCGCCCCCCGGTTCGGCGTGGTCATGGCGGTGCTGCGCGGCCACCTCGACGCGCTCACCGAGGCGAAGGGTGAACCGGCCGCGCTCCGGGAGTTCCGCAAGCACCTCTCGTGGTACGCCAAGGGGTACGCCATCGGGGTGGATGTGCGGCGGCAGCTGGCCCAGGTGTCGACGAGGGTCGGGCTCGAGGCGGTGCTCGCCCTGCTCGATCCCGACGCCGCGCCGGCCCCGGGAAGCGAGCGGCTGCCGCGGGCCAAGTCCTCCTCGCAGCGACGGGTGGCGCTGCCCGACGGGTACCTCGACGAGCTCGACGACGCCACCCCGCCACCCTCCGCCGACCATCCGGATCTCGCCTCGGTGTCGGGCGGCTGAACCGATCGCTTCGAGGTCGCCACCATGCTGCACGTCCGCCTCATCGTGCCCGCCGAGCTGCGCGGCACCGTCACCACCCGCCTCGAGGGTGACGCCACCGTCTGCCACCTGACGGTGCTGGCCCACCAGGCCCGCCTGAACGGCTCGGAGGTGTTGAGCGACGCGGACCTGTTCCTGTTCGACGTGCCGCTCGAATCGGCCAACGCCCTGCTCGAGGACCTCAAGGCGGCCGGTTTGCACGAGCGGGGCGGCATCGTGCTGCACCGCATCGACACCACGCTGTCCGCCACCGCCGAGCACGCCGAGCGAATCGCTCACGGCAGCCCGTCGGAGGCCGTCATCTGGGACGAGATCTCGGCCCGGGTCGGCATGGAGGCGACGTTGTCGCCCAGCTACCTGGCCTTCCTCCTCGTCGCCACGCTGATCGCGGCGATCGCCGTGCTGACCGATTCGCCGGTGCTGGTGATCGGGGCGATGGTGGTCGGACCCGAGTTCGGGCCGCTGGCCGCCGTCATGCTGGCGCTGCACCGCCGCCGCTGGGCCGACGCAGGCCGGGCGAGCTGGACGCTGCTGGCCGGCTTCCTGCTCGCCGGGCTGCTCAGCGCGGCGATGACCGCTGCGCTCGACCTGCTCGACGCCGTGCCGGCCGCGTACGTGGCGGGCGCCACCCAGTTCACCCGCTTCATCTCCCACCCCGACCTGTTCTCCGTGCTCGTGGCCCTGCTGGCCGGGGTGGCGGGGGTGCTGTCGCTGACCGAGGGCAAGGCCGGCACGCTGGTCGGGGTGCTGATCTCGGTGACGACCATCCCGGCGTTGGCCAACATCGGGGTGGCGGCCGCCCTGAACCACGGGAGCGAGGCGATCGGTGCGCTGGTGCAGCTGGCGGTGAACGTGGGGTGCCTGCTGCTGGTCGGCGTGGTCACCCTGGGCGTGCAGGCCCGGTTGCTGCGCGGCCACGGCCGCCGGCGGCGACGGGTCGGTCCGGCCGGGTCGATCCCGCGGTGAGCGATCTGGCGGCGAGCGATCTCGCGGTGAGCGATCTCGCACCCGGACCGGGGCGCACGCCCTAGGCTCCCGGGCCATGGAGACCCGCCGCCTGGGCCGCACCGGCCACGCCAGTTCCGTCGCCATCCTCGGCGGCGCCGCCCTGTGGTCGGCCACGGCGGACGACGCGGCGGCGTTGTTCGACCTCGCCGAACGCCGCGGCGTGAACCACCTCGACATCGCCCCGCGCTACGGCGATGCCCAGGCGGTGGCGGGGCCGGCGCTGCGTGGACGGCGGGACCGGTGGTTCGTGGCGTGCAAGACGGCGGAGCCGAGCCGCGACGGCGCCCGGGCGGATCTCGAACGATCCCTCGAGCTGCTCGGCACCGACCACCTCGACCTCTACCAGCTGCACGCGGTCACCTCGGTGGAGGAGCTGGACCGCCGGGCGGGGGCGATGGAGACGGTGCTGGCCGCACGCGACGAAGGGCTGGTCAGGGCGATCGGCGTCACCGGCCACGATCTCGGGGCGCCGTCCGCCCACCACGAGGCCATCCGGCGCTACGACGTCGACACGGTGATGTTCCCGGTGTACCCGAGGGTGTGGGCGGACCCGCTCTACCGCAGCCAGGCTGAGGCGCTGCTGTCGCGCTGCCAGGAGGGCGACGTCGCGGCGATGGCGATCAAGGCGGTGGCGCACCGTCCCTGGGGTGCCGAGGCCCGGCCGCTCGACTCGCCGTGGTACCGGCCCCAACGCGACCCGGTCGCCATCGCCCGGGGGGTGCGCTTCGCCCTGTCGACGCCGGGCATCTGCGGGTTCTGCACGCCTGGCTCGCGGGCGCTGCTGGCCGGCGTGCTCGACGCCGCCGAGGCCTACACCCCGCTCGAGCCGGGGGAGCGGGAGGCGGCCATGGCGGCCATGGCGGCCGACGAGCTCATCTTTCCGTTGGCGGAGAAGGCCAAGCCCCTACCCACCGGCTGATCCGCCGCCGGCCGGACGGTCGCAGGCCGGTTCGAACGGTCAGGCCCGGCGGACCTCGACGAGGGTGTCGCTGAAGGCGATGCCGCCGCCCGCGTCGGCCAACCGGTCGCTGGTGAGTGCGTTCGCTCCGTACCGGCCGGCATGTTGGTGGTCCCACCATCCGAACGGTATGGCGACCACCCCCGGCCGGACCCGACCGGTCAGGCGCGCCCGCAGGCGCAGTCGCCCCCGATCGTTGGCGACGATCACCTCGTCGCCCTCGGCCACCCCGCGCGCCGCGGCGTCGACGGGGTCGAGCTCCACGAAGGGGCCGCCCGGCGGGGCGTGGCGGGGCGAGGCCGAATAGGTGCTGTTGAGAAAGGCGGGGTGGGTCTTCGGGGTGAGCAGCTGCAACGGGAAGCGGGCCCGCAACGCCGCATCGCCCTCGGGGCCCTCCACCGCCGGGGTGTAGCCGGGCAACGGGTCGAGGCCGAGCTCGGCGAGGCGGGGCGAGGCGAGCTCGACCTTCCCGCTCGGCGTGGGGAACCCGCCCTCGGCGTAGGGCACCAGCGGGGAGGCCACATCCAGCCGCTGGAACCCCTCCCGACGCAGCCCCTCGACCGTGATGGTGGCCAACCGGGGGTGGTCGAGGTCGAGCTTCTGGGCGATGAGCTCCTCGTCGCTGTCGTGCAGCCATGCTTCGGTGCGGCCGAGCGCGGTCGCCAGGCTGCGGAACACCTCGGTGTTGGACCGGGCCTCGCCGAGCGGGGCGATGGCCGGCTCGTTCCAGCCGAGGTAGAGGTGGCCCCAGGCGGGTACCACGTCGAGGTGCTCGAGCTGGGTGGTGGCCGGCAGCACCAGATCCGCATACCGGGCGGTATCGGTGAGAAACTGCTCGTGCACGACGGTGAAGAGGTCCTCCCGGGCGAGGCCGGCCTGCACCAACCCGGCGTTGGGCGCGGTGACCGCCGGGTTGGCGTTCCACACGTACAGCGCGGTGATCGGCGGGGCCAGCGCCGGATCGGTCAGCGCTGCGCCGATGCGACCCATGTTGATGCGGCGGGTGTCCCAGGTGCCCGCCCCGGCGGGCAGCACGGTGTCGAGCAACGCCTCCTCGGTCCACGTGCCCGACGAACGGATCAGCCCTCCACCGGCGTCGCGCCAGGCACCGACCAGGGCGGGCAGGCACGCCATGGTGCGCAGCAGCTCGGCGCCGTGCTCGTGGTGCTCGGCGCCGATGAGCGTGCGGATGAGGGCGGGGCGGGCGCTGCCGTAGGCGCGGGCCAACCGCTCGATCTCCTCGGCCGCCACCCCGCAGTGCGCCGCCGCCCGGACCGGATCCCACGCCCGGACCCGCTCCGTCAGCGCCTCGTACCCGACGGTGTGGTCGCGGACCCAGCCCTCGTCGACGAGGCCGTCGCGGATCAGCACATGGGCGAGGCCGAGCACCAGGGCGGCGTCGGTGCCGGGCAGCGGCTGGACGAACCAGTCCGCCGAATCGGCGGTGATGGTGCGGAGGGGGTCGATGACCACCACCGTCGCGCCCTGCGAGCGGGCCTGCTCGATGAACGGCCACAGGTGGCGGTTGGTGAGGCGGGTGTTGGTGCCCCACAGGATGATGAAGCGGCTGTGCACGATGTCGAGCGGATCGGGGCCGAGTCCGGTGCCGTTGGTCAGCTCCACGCCGACCCGGGCGGTGCTCCCGCAGATGGTCGCATCGAGACGCGAGGCCCCGAGCACGGCGAACAGGCGCCGATCGAGCGAGGTCATCTGGATGAGGCCCTGGGTCCCGGCCGAGTGGTAGCCGAGCAGCGTCTCGCCGCCGTGGCGGGCGATGCGCCCGCTCCACTCGACGGCGATGGTGGCCAGCGCATCGTCCCAGGTCGTCGGCTCGAAGCGGCCCTCGCCCTTGGCCCCGACGCGACGCAGGGGGGTGAGCACGCGGTCGGGGCTGTACACCCGGTCGAGGAAGCGGTTGACCTTGGGGCACAGCTCGCCCCTGCTGTACGGATGGTCGGGGTTGCCGCGCAGCTTCACGGCGCGCTCCCCCTCGACGGTGACCACCCAACCGCACGAGTCGGGGCAGTCGTGGTGACAGGTGCCGAGCACCGTACGGGAGCGTTCAGTCATCGTCGACGATTCTGCCCGCCGCGTGGCCGAACCCGACGTCGCGGCGGTACCCAGGTCCGGCCGGGTCACGTCGCGTCAGCCGACCTGCGGCTGGTCGGCGGTGACGCCGGTGGCGTAGAGGGCGTCGATCTCGGCCTCGGAGAGACCCAGTTCCCCCAGCACCTGGCGATTGTCCTGGCCGAAGAGCGGCGCGTGCCGGCGGATGGTGGCCGGGGTGGCGCCGAAGGCCCACGGCCAGCTGGACGTGGGGTTCACCCCCACCTCGGGGTGGGAGACCGGCTGGTAGAAGCCCGAGGCGTGGATGTGGGGATCGGTCAGGATCTGCCAGTTGGCCAGCACCGGCGCGGCGGACACACCGACCGCCTGCAGGCGCCGGGCCACGTCGTACTGGCCGAGGCCCGCCGTCCACGCCGACAGTCGCTCGTCGAGCTGGCGGCGCCGGGCGAGCCGTCCCTCGAGCGTGCGCAACGACGGGTCGGCGGCGAGCTCCGCCAGCCCGGCCGCCTCGGCCAGTCGGAGCCAGTCCCCGTCGTCCTGGGCGGCGATGGCCACCCAGCTGTCGGTCCCCGCACAGCGGTACACGCCATGGGGCGCGAACCGCTCGTCGTCGTTGCCACACGGGCCGGGCGTCCGCCCCGTCGCCGCCTCCTCGAGCAGGGCGCCGGCCACGAACAGGGCGCCGGCCTCGTTGAGGGACAGGTCGATCCACTCGCCCCTCCCGCGGCGATCCCGCCGGCGCAGCGCGCCGAGGATGGCGGTCGCCCCCAGCAACCCGCTGATCGGGTCGGCGTAGAACAACGTGGTGCGCGACAGCACGCCGTCGCGATAGCCGGTGACCGAGGTCAGGCCCGAGGTGGTCTCGATGTTGGCGCCGTAGGCCACCCAGTCCCGATGCGGGCCGGTGGCGCCGTACCCCGACATCGAGAGCATGACCAGCCGCGGGTTCACCGACTGCAACACCGGCCAGTCGAGGCCCAGGTTGGGCATCACCCGGGCGCTCATGTTCTCGATGAACACGTCGGCGTCGGCGATGAGCCGCAGGAACGTGTCCCGCCCCACCGGGTCGGACAGGTCGAGCACGACGTCGCGCTTGTTGCGGTTCAGCTCCGAGAAGTAGAGCGATCGCTCGTGGCCGGAGGGCTCGCGATCCTGGTAAGGCCCGGCCCAGAACAGCACCCGGGTCGCCGGGCGCGACGCCCACTCGACCTTGATGACGTCCGCCCCGAGGTCGGCCAGCATGCGCCCGGCCAGCGGCCCGGCCCAGTTGTTGGTGACCTCGACCACCCGCACGCCCTGCAGCGGCCCGGTGGCCCCCGGCAACGGCCGCCGCCGCTCGCCATCGCCACCCGCCGGCCGGGCCCTCACATCCGTGCCGGTACGGTCGACATCTGTGTCAGTACGGTCAGGATCTGCACCGGTATGGTCGGCGGGCACGATGCGCGCCGGGGGCCCGGGCAGGCGCAGGTCGGTGGCGCCATCGCGCTGCCACCAGCGCCTCGCATCGAGCTGCTCGTCGACGGCGAGGTCTGCGGTGGTGCGCACCGGCGTGACCGCCACCCGCAACAGCTGACCGAGCTCGACGATCTCCGCCACCGTCCTCGTCGCCGCCCACTCGGCCACCGCGGTGAAGATCCGCTCGAGGTTCTGGTTCCAGCGCACCACGTCGCCGGCCAGGTCCTCGGCGGCGAGGTCGGGCCGGTCGATGAGCACGAACAGGTTGTCGTTCGGCGAGATGCGCATCACGTAGCACAACCCGTCGGCGGCGCGGATGAGGTCCTGCGGGACCCGGCCGAGCACCTGGCCGCAGGAGGCCCACGAGGAGACCAGCCACACGTGGGCGGCGAGCACCGAGGCCAACTCGCTCACGACGACGTGCTGTCCGCCGCCGGCCGCGAGACCTGCCCCGCCGCCGTGACCGGCGACCCCGTGGTCCCGGCCGTGCAACGCAGCCAGCGCGGCGAAGGCGGCCTGCGCCCCGGCGTGCAGCCCCGCCTGCCCGCCGGACAACCACAGCGGCTCGCGGTCGGGGGCGCCGGTGAAGGCGAGGTACCCGCCGAGCGCCCACAGGGCGAGCTCGCTGGACCGCCACCCTTCGTACGGTCCCGGCCCGAAGCTGCTGACCCTGACCACCACGGTGCCGTCGGGCCAGTCCTGCGCCGGGCTCCCGTCGTCGACGAGCACGACGTCGGGCGGCGGCCCGGCCAGCACCGTGGCGGCGTCGGCCGGTACCGCGTGCCGGCAGAGGTGACGGTGCCAGGCGCTGGTGCCGTCGGCCAGCAGCGGCGGGCGGCGGCGCAGGTCCGTCGCCGACGGCTCGCCCGGCGGCTCGACGCGGACCACGCGCAGGCCGCTCCAGCCGAGCAGCCACCCCGCCATCGCGCAGGCCAGCGACCCGCCCCAGGTGACGACCAGCGGCGCCGCCGGATCCCGCTCGCCCGACTCCACCCGGCCCTCGGCATCGCCCATGGTCCCGACGTTAGAACGTGGCGACGTCCACCACCTTCGCCACCTCCCTTCGGGTCACCCCCGACATCCGCTCCCACCGGGGCCCCGCCCAGGCGGCGACCAGCTCGGGCCGGCGGCGACCGGTGTCGCGCAGCACCCATCCGATGGCCTTGCGGATGAGGAACCCGCGCTCGTCGAGCAGACGATCGGCGAGCCGGCCGAAACGCTCGAAATCCCCGCCGCCGCCGCGCAACGCCTCGAGGTGGGCGAGCAGCGCGGCGCGCCGCACCCAGACGTCGTCATCGGCGATCCACCGATCGAGCACGCTCGACGCCGCCACCCCGTCGAGCCGATCGACGAGGTGGCCGGCCACGAAGACGGCCAGCGGATCGAGCAGCGCCCACGTGCGACACGCCCGGAGCAGCTCCTCGATCAGGTCGAGATCGGCGGCGGGATCGAGCCGGGTTCGCTCGGCCACGAGCAGCTCCACCGCGGCCAGCCGCCGCTCGTGCACCGGTTCCGCCCAGAGCCGCTGCACCGCGGCGAGCACCGCCGGCCGATCGAGCGCGTCGCCGTCGCGTCGGGCCGAGCGCAGCGCGCCGCGCACGATCCGACGCACCATCGGAACGGGCACGCCGAGATGGCGCAGCCCGCTCTTGAGGTACCGCGCCTCGGCCTCGGCCCGGGCCGCATCGAGGTGGCCGACGAGCTCCTCGACGATGGCCGTCACCAGCCGTGCTGGCTCATCGGGCCGATCGCACCCGTCCCGGGGTCCAGCGCGTCGATCGTCGGCGGCCATGGCGCGCTGCTAGGCACGCCGGCGGCGAGCCGCGCCGGACTGCGACGCCAGGTCGGTGCGTCCGGGTCAGTGGCGCAGGCGCTGGCTGATGGCGGACACCGACCGGGCGGTCTGACCGACCTGCTCGGCCGCCTCGGCCACCCCGCCGATGGCGCTGCTCGCCTCGCTCACGCTCGCCCTGATCTGCGCGGTGAGCGCCTCCACCTGGGCCAGCGAGGAGTCGGTGGAGTTGGCCAGCGTCTTCACCTCGGCCGCCACCACCGCGAACCCCCGGCCCTCGTCGCCGGCCCGGGCCGCTTCGATCGTCGCGTTCAACGCCAACAGGTTCGTCTGCGCCGCCAGCCGGCGGATCAGCTCCACCACCTCGCCCACCCGGGTGGCGTGCTCGGTGAGGTCGTCGAGCGCCGCTCCCGCGGCGTTGACCGTGGTGACCAGGCTGCCCGGTCCGCCCTCGGCGAGGGTGGACAGCGTGCCGCCGACCTCGGCCAGCTCGCCGCTGTCGCGCTCCAGCGCGGCGGTGCTGCGCAGCTGCACGTCACGGTCGACCAGGAAGGTGCGCATCGACAGCATGGCGCACACCATCGTCAGCCCGCGCGCGGTGCCGGCCAAGGCCTCGCAGCACAGCTCCGGCAGGCCGGCGGCGCGGGCGCTCTCCCGAACGGTGGGCGGCACCACCGAGACGTAGGGGAAGGCGCAGCTCATGTCGAGGCCGCGCTCCTCGTAGTGACGGACCCGGGGCTGGAGGTAGGACACCAGCTCGTCGTCGAGGTGGTCCGACAGCAACCGGTTCACGAACGTCGTGGTCCGTTCGACTCCGAGATCGCCGAACACCTGCCGGGCCGGGTTGTCGGCCGGCAGGTCGGCGATGTGCTGCATGATGCGCTCGGCGAGGACCCGGTCGAGTGCCTGCTCGTCGAGGAAGCGGCGCAGACGACCGATGGCGACCTCATCCACCTTGTAGGACGCGCAGAGCTGGGCGAAGCTGCCGCTGATCGTGCCCCGCGCCGCGTCCCACCACAGCGGCATGGCGGGTGTCGCGTCCGGTCCCGACCGCGCCGGCCGATTCGAGCGTCTCCACATGACCACGTGCATCGACACATCGATCGCGCCGCTTGATGAGCGCGGTCGCGTCGAACCGCCGACCGAGCGATGGGCCGATCAGCGCAGAGCTGCGGTGCCCGCGTCCGGCTCGAGCGGTGTCCGCCCGTCGAGCCGCGGACGCGGCCCGCCGGGCGAACGTAGATCGAGCGACGCCACCGCGCCGATGACGATGGTGGCGGGAGCCACGACATCGATCACCCCGAGCTCGTCGAGGCGGGCCCGGGCGACGCGCTGATCGGGGCGGCCGGCCCGTTCGACCACCGCCACCGGCGTGGCCGCGTTAAGGCCACCGGCCTGCAGCGCCTCGGCGATGGCGGCACGCTCGGTGACGCCCATCAACACGACCAGGGTGCCGCCGAGGCGGGCGGCCGCGGCCCAGTCCACCGCCGCCAGCTCGCGGGCCCGGTGGCCGGTGATGACGGTGACGGCGGCCGCCACCCCGCGGTGGGTCACCGGCACGCCGGCCGCGGCGGGCGCAGCCAGCGCGGCCGACACTCCCGGCACGACGTCGTAGTCGACGCCGGCCGCGCCGAGCGCCAGGGCCTCCTCACCGCCGCGGCCGAACACATAGGGATCTCCGCCCTTCAGCCGCACCACCCGGCGGCCGCTCCGGGCCAGCTGCACCAGCAGGGCCCCGATCGTCTCCTGCGGCACCGGACGGCCGGGCCGCTTGCCCACGTCGATCAGTTCCGTACCTGCAGGTATGGACCGGAAGATCTCGTCGCCGACCAGCGCGTCGTGCACGACGACATCGGCCCAGCGCAGTGCCGCCACCGCGGCGACGGTGAGCAGGTCCGGATCGCCCGGTCCGGCGCCGACCAGCTTGACCCGACCGACGGGTGCCGTCGGCGCGATGGGCGCGGTGGGCGCAGTGGCTGCGCTGACGAAGCGGTCCACCAGCGACGAGGCCTCGGCGTCGTCGTCGATGGCGGCGACCTCGTCGAGCAGCGCACGCCACGGCAGGCCCTCGCTGCTACGGCGGACGCGCAGCCGATCCCGCGCCGCCGCCGCGGCGCGCACGACCCGGTCGGTGCGCGCGTCCAGCGCACCGGCGAGCCGGTCCCGCAGCCAGCCGGCGGCGGCGGGGCTCCGCCCGTTCGTCGACACCGCCACGGTGACCTCGCCGCGGCGGTGCAACGCCATCAGCGTCGCCGAGCAGTGCTCGGGGCGGTCGGCCGCGTTGCAGAACACCCGCGCCGCCTCGGCGTCGGCGGCGACGGCGGCGGTGACCTCGGCGTCGTCCACCGCGGTGACCACCAACCAGCACCCGTCGAGGTCACCGTGCCGGTAGGTACGCGGGACGCGTCGCACCGTCAGCTCCTCGGCCTCGGCACAGAACCGCGGCGCCACCATGGTGACCTGCGCCCCTGCCTCGACCAGCTGGCGGGCCTTGGCCGCCGCCACCCGCCCGCCGCCGACGACCAGGACCGGCCGGCCGGCCAGCACCAGCGAGATCGGGAACCCCGCCGCCACCGTCACGCCGGTTCCGCGGTGCGGCGCCGCGGCGCCGCGACGGGCACCGTGTCGGCCAGTTCGCCCACGCCGGCGCGGGCACAGAAGTCCCCGATGGTCTCGCCCTCCTCGCGCTCCGCGGCGAACCGCTCGAACAGCCCGATGAACAACGGGCGCAGCTGCTCGACCCGCACGTCGGTGCCGAGGCGCAGGTTGAGGCGGTCCCCCGCCACCGATCCGCCGACGTACACGTCGTAGGTTCGCTTGGTCCGCCCGACGATGCCGAGCTCGGCGGTGTAGGGGCGGGCACAGCCGTTGGGGCAGCCGGTGACGTGCATGCGCACCGCCTGGTCGTCCAGTCCCGCGGCCTGCGCAGCGGCCTCGACGTCGGCCACCAGCCGAGGAAGGATCCGCTCCGCCTCGGCCAGGGCCTGCCCGCAGGTCGGCAGCGCCGGGCAGGCCACCGCCAAACGGCGCACCGCGGTCAGCCCGTCGTGGCCGGCGACGCGGTGGGCGGCGAGGACCTCGTCGATCTCGGCCCGGCGATCGGCGGCGATACCGGTGAGCAGCACGTCCTGGCGCGGCGTCAGCCGCACCTCGCGCACCAGCCCGCTGGCCGCCAGGGTCGCCAGCGCGCTGCGCAGCCGGGGCCCGTCCTGCGGCCCGGTCCCGCGGTCGGCGTCGACGATGCGCCCGGCGTCGACGTGGATGCCCCGGAAGAACGAGCCGTCGGCCTGTTCGTGCCAGCCGAGGTGCTCGTCGTCGTCGGTCCACGCCTGCAGCGCAGGAGCCTCCTCCAACGACACGCCCCGCTCGGACAGCCGGGCCTGCACGTCGGCGCGGAACCAGTCCAGCCCCCGGTCGTCGATCAGGTACTTCAGGCGGGCGCGGGCCCGATCGGTGCGATCGCCGTGGTCGCGGAAGGTGCCGATGACCGCCTCGGCGACGAGCCCGACCGCGGCGTAGGGCACCCAGCCGATCGGGCTGGCCAGCCGCGGGTAGGTGTCCTGCTCGCGCGAGTGGCTCTGGCCCATGCCGCCACCGGCGAACACCGCAAACCCCTCGATGCCGGACCCACCTGCGGCGGTGGGCACGAAGCCCAGGTCGTGGGAGAACAGGTCGACGCAGTTGTCGCCCGGCCAGGCGAAGACCATCTTGAACTTGCGGGGCAGGTAGGTGTCGCCGTAGAGCGGTTCGATCTCCGCCTCGGGGGCGGACAGCGGCGCCTCGGCCCCGGCCGCCTTGTCCCCGTCGACCCACAGCTCCCAGTACGCCTTCGTCCGGGGGCGGACGTGGGCGGCGAGCGGCCGGGCGCAGTCCGCCAGATCGATCCCGTGGCGGGCGGCCAGCGGGGCGGGACAACCCATCACGTTGCGGGCCACGTCGCCGCAGGCGGCCAGCGTGGTCACCAACCGCTCGTTCAGCCCGGAGATCAGCGGGTGCAGATCGGGCTTGGCCACGAAGTGGTATTGGATGCCCTGCCGGGTGGTGATGCGCAGGTTCGGCGCAGGGCCGCCGGCACCGCGCGGCGCGTTGGCGGCCACCTCACCGGCGAGGCGGTCCATGGTCACCCATTGGTCGGCCGTCAACACACCGCCCGGTACGGCGGCGCGCACCATGCACGAGTAGAGCAGCGGCAGCTTCTTGGCCGTGCGCTCGCGCCGGACGTCGCGATCGTCCTGCTGGTAGAAGCCGTGGAACTTCACCAGGTGGGTGCTGTCGGTGCTGAAGTGGTCGGTCCCGTCGTGCAGCTCGGCGGCGAGCGACCCCCGCAGGTGCCGGCTCAGCTCCTTGACCCCCTCGACGGCGGTCAGCGGCTTGGCGGTCGACGGTGCGTCCGTGCTCATCGGGGCCTCCGGATCATGGCGGCCGCCACCGTAGCGTTCGTCGTCTCGTCGATCAGGATGGCCCGACCGGCCGACGTCGGGCCGTAGGCGTCGGCGGCGATCGGCGCCGCCAGCCGAAGGCGGACCCGACCCAGGTCGTTGGTGGCCAGCTCCTCGGACCGTCCGTCGAGCAGGCCCTCGACGATGTCGAGCCGGCCGACCACCGCCTCGACCACGGCTCTCGTCGTCCGGGTCGTGTGCTTCAGCACGAAGCGGTCCCCGGCCCGGGCGGCGCGGTCGCCCATCCAGCACACGTCCACGTCGACGGTGTCGGTGACAGCGGGCGGCGCGGCATCGTCGGCCACGATGAGCTCGCCGCGGCTGGCATCGACGTCGTCGGCCAGCTCGACCGAGATGGCCTGACCCGCCACCGCGGCGCCGAGCGGCCGCCCGAACAGGTCGATGGCGGCGACGGTGGTGCGTCGGCCGCTGGGCAGCACGATGACCGGCTGCCCCACCGCCAGCGGGCCACCCTCGAGCTGGCCGGCCACCAGCCGTGCCTCGCGGCCGGCGGCGGCATCGGGCGGGATCACCCACTGCACTGCGAGCCGAGCGCTGCCGTGCGCGTGGTCCGACGGCTCGATCGTCTCGAGCAGCGCCAGCAGAGCCGGCCCTTCGAACCAGGCGAGGTTGGGCGACGGTTCGACCACGTTGTCGCCCAACAGCGCCGAGATGGGCACGGCGATGATCTCCGTCGGCCACGGCAGGCCGGCGGCGAAGTGCTCGGCGTTCTTGGCGACGGCGCGGAACACCTCCTCGTCCCAGCCGACGAGGTCGAGCTTGTTGACCGCGAGGACGACCTTGCCCACACCGAGCAGCGCGGCGATGGCCAGGTGGCGTTGCGACTGGACGACGAGGCCCGCACGAGCGTCGACGAGCACCACCGCGACATCGGCGGTGGAGGCGCCGGTGACCATGTTGCGGGTGTACTGCTCGTGACCCGGCGTGTCGGCCAGGATGAACGAGCGGCGCTCGGTGGCGAAGAAGCGGTAGGCCACGTCGATCGTGATGCCCTGCTCGCGTTCGGCCCGCAGGCCGTCGGTGACCAGCGCCAGGTTGACGCCGGCGTCGCCGCGGCGGTTGGAGGCACGCTGCACCGCCTCGATCGTGTCGGCGGACAGGGCGCCGAGGTCGTGCAACAGGCGACCGAGCAGGGTGGACTTGCCGTCGTCCACGCTGCCGGCGGTGGCGAGGCGGAGCAGGGTTCGCGCCATCAGAAGTATCCCTCCCGCTTGCGGTCTTCCATGGCCGCCTCGCTGGTCGTGTCGTCGGCCCGGCTGGCGCCGCGCTCGCTCACCTCGGCCGCGATGCCCTCGGCGATGACCTCGTCGAGGGTGGCGGCCGTGGATCGGATGGCACCGGTGCAGGTCATGTCGCCCACCGTGCGGTACCGCACGGTCTCGACGCTCACCGTCTCGCCGGGCAGTCGCGCCAGGGGCGCCTCGGCGGCGAGCAGCATGCCGTCGCGCACGAAGACCTCGCGCCGGTGCGAGAAGTACAGCTCGGGCAGCTCGATGGCCTCGCGCTGGATGTAGCGCCACACGTCGAGCTCCGTCCAGTTCGACAGCGGGAAGGCCCGCAGGTGCTCCCCCGGACGGATGCGGGCGTTGAGCGCGTCCCACGGCTCAGGCCGCTGCGCCTTCGGGTCCCACTGGCCGAAGGCGTCGCGGAAGCTCAGGATGCGCTCCTTGGCCCGGGCCTTCTCCTCGTCCCGGCGGCCACCGCCGAAGGCCACGTCGATTCGGTAGGCGACGATGTGGTCGAGCAGCGCAACCGTCTGGAGGCGGTTGCGGCTGGCCCGCGGGCCCACCTCCTCGGCGACCCGGCCGGCGTCGATGCTGGCCTGGACCGAGGCGACCTCGAGCTGCACGCCGTGGTGCCGCACGGCTCGGTCGCGGAACTCGATCACGGCCGGGAAGTTGTGGCCGGTGTCGACGTGCAGCACCGGGAACGGAACCCGCCCGGGGGCGAACGCTTTGGCCGCCAGGTGCAACAGCACGGCGGAGTCCTTGCCGCCGGAGAACAGCAGCCGGGGCCGCTCGCACTCGGCGGCGACCTCCCGGATGATGGTGACGGCGTCGGCCTCGAGCCGGTCCAGCTCATCGAGCACGATGGCGCCCCCGAGCGTGACCGTACCCACCGGTACGGACAGACCGGACGGCATGGTATGCAGGTCAGCCATGGAGACCGCACTCCGTCTTGGCGCTGCCGGCCCAGCGGCCGGCGCGCTTGTCCTCGCCCTCGGCCACCGGTCGGGTGCACGGCCAGCAGCCGATCGACGGGTAGCCGCGGTCCGCCAGCGGATGACGGGGCAGGTCGTGCGCCAGCAGGTAGCCGGCGAGGTCGTCGTCGTCCCACGCCACGATGGGGTTGATCTTGACCACGCCCCACCGCTCGTCCCACTGCAGCACCGGCGCATCGGCCCGGGTCGGACCGTCCACCCGGCGGATGCCCGTGATCCAGGCGCTGCGCCCGGCGATGGCCCGACGCAGCGGCTCCACCTTGCGCACCGCGCAGCAACCCTCGGTGTCGGTCAGCCAGCGGTCATCGGGCCGCACCGACGCATCGGGGCGGAGCACCGCCAGCCGGAAGGCGTCGCCGAAGCGCTCGCGCAGCTTGTCCACCAACCACCACGTTTCGGCGAAGTGGTACTGCGTGTCGAGGAAGGCGATCTCGGCGGCGGGGGCGTTCGCCGCCACCAGATGGGCCAGCGCGGCGTCCTCGAAGGAGACGGTGGCGACGAGCCCGTCACCGAAGCGATCGGCCGCCCAGGCGACGACCTGCTTCGGCGATGCGTGCTCGAGGCGGGCGGCGGCATCGGCCAGCTCCTCGAGCAGGACGGCGGTGGGCATGGGGTGCTCCTCGGTGCAGGTCGGGACCCACACCCTAGCCCAAAGCCGATAATCCCGATCAACTTTGTCCGGAATTCGCGCCAGGTCGGCCCTGGGCCGCCGGTCGTCAGGTCTTGATCAGCTTGTAGCCGATGCCGCGCACCGTGACGATGAGGCGAGGCCGCTGCGGATCTTCCTCCACCTTGTTGCGCAGCCGGTGCACGTGGGCGTCGACCAACCGGCTGTCGCCGAGGTAGTCGTACCCCCACACCTTCTCCAGCAGCTGGTCACGGCTGAGCACGATGTTGGGCTGCGCCGCCAGCTCGCACAGCAGCCGGAACTCCGTCTTGGTCAGCTCCAGCGGCTGACCCCGGCGCAACACCACCGCTTCCGCCTCGCGCAGCTCGATGTTGCCGAACGCCGAGGTGGACGGCGCGGCCGGCTCCTGCATGCCGACCCGGCGCAGCAGCGCCCGGATGCGGGCGGCGAGCGCCTTGGGCACCACCGGCTTGGTCACGTAGTCGTCGGCGCCTGCCTCCAGGCCTGCCACCAGGTCATGGGTGTCGGTCTGCGCGGTGACGACGATGATGGGCACGATCGACTCGCGCCGCAGCTCCCGACACACGTCGAGGCCCCGGATGTCGGGTAGGCGCAGGTCCAGCAGCACGAGGTCGGGCTGGTGTTCGTGGAACAGCGCCAGGCCGGAACGACCGTCGGCCGCCTCGTGCACCACGTACCCCTCGTCCTCGAGCGAGAGCTTGAGCATCGTGCGGATCTCCGCCTCGTCCTCGATCAGCAGCAACCGCGCCAGCATCCGATGTCACCTCTGCTTCTGTCCGGTTCCCGCGGCCCGCACCCCGACGGCGGATCCGTGCGGCCCGGGCCACCCGGCCCGGCGGCGACGGGGGCCTGCTCCGCCTCCGCTGCGAGCCCAACCTAGCCCTGCTTGGCGCCGCGCCCGACGCGTCAGCACCACGGGCGCCTGGCGGAGGGCACCGGCAGCGGGCACGCTGGTGGCGATGCTCACCGCCACGCCCACCGATCGAGACACCGGTCGAGGTGCGGCGCGCGCACCTGAACCGGCACCATCACAACGGCGCCGCTTCCGAGGCATCCAGCTCGGCCTGCGGGCTCGCGCCACCGTCGCCGCCGCGCTGCTCGGGCTGGCCGCCACCGCGCTCCTCTCGGTGATCTCCTACAGCCTGGTGCGCAGCTACCTGCTGAGCCAGCGCGATGCGTTCACCGCCCGCCAGAGCTACGCCAACGCCCGCGTCGTGCGGGACGTGCTGTCCAGCCCCAACCCCGACGTCGGCGCGTTGCTCGGATCGCTGCGCTCGGAGGCCGGCTCCTTCCCGTTGATCCGTTACGAGGGTCAGTGGTTCGGGTCCAACGTGGGCACGTCCGAGGAACAGCTGCCGCCGTCGTTGCGCCGGGCCATCAACGAAGGCCAGACCGCCCGCCAGCGCTTCGTCGTCAACGGTCAGCCCTACAGCGCGGTGGCGGTGGACCTGCGCACCGCCGACGCGGTCTACGTGGAGGTCTTCCCGCTCGACCAGTTGCGCCGCAACCTCGTCGCCATGGCGCTGTCGCTGCTGGCGGGTTCGACGATCACCGTGCTCGGCGCCGCCGGCGTCGGCCACTGGGCGAGCCGCCAGGTCCTCTCCCCCGTCGCCCGGGTGGCCGACGCCGCCGAGTCGCTCGCCGGGGGCGGCCTCGACACCCGCCTGCCACCGGTGCGGGACCCCGATCTGCACCGTCTGGTGCGCTCGTTCAACGAGATGGCCGACGCCATCCAGACCCGCATCGAGCGCGAGGCGCGCTTCGCGTCCGACGTGAGCCACGAGCTGCGCACCCCGCTCGCCGCCCTGGCCGCCGCCTCCGACGTGTTGGTGCGGCGCCGCGACGAGCTGTCCGCGCCGGCGCAACAGGCGATCGACATCATGGCGAGGCAGATCCAACGCTTCACGGCGATGGTGCTCGACCTGCTCGAGATCAGCCGCATCGACGCCGGGATGGCCGACGTCAACCTCGAGGCCGCACCGTTGGGGTGGCTGGCGACCAAGGTCGTCGCCGCCGGCGACCACCACGACGCCGAGGTGCTCATCGGGGAGGACGACGCGTCGGCCCGGGCCCTCATCGACCGGCGGCGCTTCGAGCGGATGCTGACCAACCTGTTGGACAACGCCGACCGCTACGGCGCCGCGCCGGTCCGGGTCCGCCTCGACCTCGCGCCCGACGAGCTGCGCCTGCACGTCGACGACGCCGGCCCCGGCATCCCGGATGAGGAGCAGCAGGTGATCTTCGACCGCTTCACCCGCGGCTCCACCGCCACCAACACCAGCGGCACGGGCCTGGGGCTGGCGCTCGTGCGCGAGCACGCCAAGCTGCACGGCGGCACCCTCGAGGTCGACCGCTCCCCCGAGGGCGGCGCCCGCTTCACGCTGACGTTCCCCCGGGTGGCGGCGTGAGCCCCCTCGTGGGCCGCGCCCCGTCGGCCCGCCTCGCCCGCCTCGCCCGACTGGCCCGGCTGGCGGCCGCCGCACTGGCGCCGCTGAGCGCCCTGGCCGCCGGCGCCTGCGGGGTGCCCGGTGAGGACACCGCCCACGTCATCGCCGACGACGCGCTGCCCTTCGGCCTGGCCGCCTCGACCACCTCGACCAGCACGCTCGCCGGTGACACCGGCCTGCTGCCGACCGGCACCGAGGTCGTCGTCTACTTCTCCACCGAGCGCGGCTTCGTGGAGATGACCCGGGAGCTGAGCCGGCCGTTCTCGCTCAGCGCGGTGGTCGACGCCATCGCCAGCGAACGCACCGAGCCCGCCACCGGCTTCCGTTCGGCGGTGCGGCCCGAGGACGTGCGCAGCGTCGAGGTCCGCGCCGGTGTCGCCACCGTCGAGCTCGACAAGCGCTTCCTGGATCTGCCCACCGCCGAGCAGCGCCTCGCCGTCGCCCAGCTCGTCCTCACCCTCACCGCGCAACCCGGGGTGGGCCAGATCACCTTCGTGATCGGTGAGGAGCCGGCCCAGGTGCCACGGGCCGACGGCACCATCGCCGAGGAGCCCGTCTCCCGCGACGACTTCGTGGCGTTGCTGGCCCCGGCCTGAGCGCCGGTCGGGAGCGCGGTCGGAGACGCGATCGGCTCGGCTCACGCCGAACTCTTACCGAAGGCGCCGCGAAGCTCTTACCCCCCACCGCTTGGATGACCTCCGACCCTCCACGGCCGCCCGATCGGGACGGCTGCCACGGAGGAACCGAAAGGGATCACATCATGCGTAGAGCGAACCTGCGTCGCCCCCTGGCCGCCGCCGGCCTGAGCGGCGCCCTCCTCGTCGGCGGCGCCGCCGGCGCCCTGCTCGGCAACCCCCTCGTGTCGGGAGCCCAGGGCAGCACCACCACCTCGCCCGTCGCCACCGCCGACGCCACCGCCGACCCCGCCCGCCCGGGTGGCGATCACCGACAGTGGATGGCCGATGCGCTCGCTTCGCTGGTGAGCGACGGGACGATCACCCAGGCCCAGGCCGACGCCGTGATCGGGGCCCTGGAGACCGCCCGACCCGAGCGGGGCGGGATGCATGGCGGCATGGGCCGCGGGGCCATGGGCGCCGGCCTCGACGCCGCCGCCGGGGCGCTGAACATGACCGCCGAGGAGCTGCGCGCCGAGCTGCAGTCCGGTCAGACGCTCGGCGCCATCGCCGACGCCGCCGGGGTGAGCCGCCAGAGCGTGGTGGACGCCATCGTCGCTGCGGCCGAGGAACGCCTCGCCACCGCGGTCGGCGAAGGACGGCTGACCCAGGCCGAGGCCGATGCCAAGGCGGCGGAGCTCGCCGCCGAGGTCACCGAGCACCTCGACGACACCATGGGCGGCGGACGGATGGGCGGTATGGGCCGGCATGGCGGCATGGGCCGCGACGCCGAGGACGGCGCTGTGGCGCCCACTGCGCCCGACTCGCCGAGCGGGTCGACCACCACGACCTCCTGACCGGGAGCGGGCGCGGCACGCCCTCTGCCGACCGAGCCGCACTCGGCCGAGCCGCACTCGACCGAGCCGAGCCCGCCGGATCAGACCGATCCGGCGGGCTCACCCGCGCCGGGACCACTCGCCGGCGCGGACTGTGGGCGGAACAGCTCCGTGGCGAACAGCAGCGCCGCCGCGCTGGCCACCACCAGCGAGGTGGCCACGCTGATCCGGTCGAGCGGAGCCCACTGCGGGCCGATGGGCAGGACCGGCTTGGCCAACCCGCCGCGTCGCAGCCACCCCCACACCGCCAGCTCCAGCGCGGCGAGCAGCCCGAGGGCGGCGAAGCCGACACCGCCGTAGCGGCTCGGGGCCGCCCGAGGCACCATGCCCACCGCGGCGATGGCCGCAGCCACCATCGCCACCACGGCGAGGATCAGGCGGGCCACCGGTGGGCCGGCGACCGGCGGCAGCCCGGTCCGCTCCCGCCACGAGACCAGCGCGGCCAGTGCGGCGGCGCCGGCGATGCCGACCGCCGCGACGACCAGCTCCCATCCCGGTCGGCGGCGCAGCACCAGGGCCGCCGTGACGAGCGACCCAGCGACCACCGCGCCGGCGAGCACCGCCGGCCACCGCGGCGGCGGGTCGACCCAGCGCACCTCGACCCGCACCGACACCGCCTGCTCGGCGACGGTCAACGGCAGGACGCCCTCGAGGATGATGTCCCCCGGGGCCCGGCCGAGCGGCGGCTGCGGACTCATCCAGTGGGTGCGATGGTCGTGCCAGCGGTAGCGACCATCGCGGGCGACGACCCGCCAGGCCGGCTCGGCCGTCGCATCGGTGGCCGCCAGCGCCTCGCCCTGGGCCTCGCCGTCGCCGGGGAGGCGGTTGCGGTTCAGCACCGTGGACGGGCTCCGCTCGTTCTCCTGCACCACCCCGTCGGCCCCGAAGCGGAGGTAGGGCTCGTTCTCGTAACCGGGCACGTGCACCACCGCACCGGTGCGGTTGACGAGCTCCACGAACGCATCGCCGCCCACGACGGCGACCTCCAGTCCGTCGATCGACGGATCGATCTCGACGATGGTCCCCAGGTAGTCGGTGGGCCCGGCGGGGTCCGCGCCGGCGGGCTCCGCCACCGCCAGCGCGAGCAGCAGCGCCACGAGGAGGGCGAAGGGGAGCCGGCGACCGGCGCCGGTCACGGCAGCACCCGGAGCTCGACCGCGCCGTCGGGGTGCACGGTGCAGCTGCCCTGGTAGGTCCCCTCGGCGCTGAAGCGCTGGGTCAGCGTCTCGCCCGGCAGCACCGAGAAGGGCCCGACCACATGGGTCCGCGCGTCGCGGTTGATGATCCGCAGCACGTCGCCGACATGGAACTCCAGCTCCGAGGCGGGCAGGAGGTCGACCGCCTCGCCGCGGTCCATGCGCTCCCCGGTGCCGGCCGGGATCACGACCTCGAGCACGGCGGCGGCGTCGCTGGCCGCCACCTCCGCCCGCAGCCCGTCGTCGCCGGCGCCGCACGCGCTCAACGACGCCGTCGCCAACGCCAACGCCAACACCGGCTTCAACACGGATGGACCGAACCGCGATCGGATTCGCATGCTCGCGAGAACCCCCGCCTTGCGCCCGAGCGGACGCGCCACTGCCATGATCGGTAGACCGATGCCGAGGTCGAAAAGTTCCCTCGGAAACCGGCGCGGTCCGAGGTCCCGTCGACATGGGGACCTAGGTCCCGGCGGGCCGTTCCGAAGCCGGCGTGCGGACCCGCTACGGTGATCTGGTCCGTACGACGACGCTTTGGCGGCTGGGTGAACGAACGGGAATTCGACGAACGGGTACGGCGCCACGCCGGGGCGGTGAGCGCCTATGCGCGCGCCTTGTCCTCCGATCGCTGGATGGCCGAGGAGGCGGTGCAGGAGACCTTCCTGCGCGCCTGGCGCTTTCGGGATCGCTTCGACGGCCGGGGCTCGTTCGAGGGTTGGCTGTTGCGCATCTGCCGCAACTGCCTGATCGACCTGGCCCAGAAGGTTCCGCCGACGGACCCCCTGCCCGAGCACTTCGAGACCGCGGCGCCGATCGACGAGCGTCACGAGCTCTACGGGATGCTCGAGTCGTTGCCCCTGGCCCAGCGCGAGGTCCTGGTGCTGTGCGGCCTGCTCGGGTACGACTACGACGGCGCCGCCGAGCTGCTCTCCGTACCGGTTGGTACGGTCCGTTCCCGGTTGCACCGCGGCCGGGCCGCGCTGGCCGCCATGCTGCGGGCCGACGACGCCGGCGGGCAGCCCGAGGTCGAGGACCGTCCCGGTCGGCGCGGGTTGCGCCGCCTCCGCTCGGCCTGAGCCGGGCGGGCACCCGGCCGGCTCCGGCCCGGTGCGGTGAAGCGCCGCAGACCCCACGCGCAGCGGCCGCCGCCTCCACCGGTTCGGGCGGAGGCAGCGGCCGTCGGATCTCGGTCCCGAGCATCACGCTCGGGACGGGATCACGGGGCGGCGTCGAGGACCGGGACGCTGACCTTCAGCTCGCCGGCCTTCTCGAAGGTCAGCGTGATCTCGATCTCGGTCCCCTTCTCGAGCGGCTTCACCAGCTCCATGAGCATGATGTGGTAGCCGCCGGGCTTGAGCTCGACCGCTTCACCCTTCGGAAGCTCGATCTCCTCGACCTCCTTCATGGTCATGGCGCCGTCGCCCATCGCCATGGTGGACCCGGTGCCGCTGCCCATCCCGGCCATGGTGGAGCCGCTGCCCTCGGCCATGACGGTCTCGTGGACCTGGGTCATCGCGGCGATCGACGCATCCACCGAGGCGCCGAGGAGGGCGTCGTCCTCCGACGCGGTCAACGTCATGTAGGCCGCACCGTTCGTCGCCGAGGCCGGGCTGGTTCGGGCCCAGGCACCGTCCACCGCGACCGCGCCCTCGGCAGCGGCCTCGCCGTCCCCGGCCGCCTCGCCGTCGCCGGCCGCCTCGGAGGTCTCGGTCGCCTCCACGGTGGTGGCCGAATCAGCGGGCGTGGTGTCGCCGTCGTCTCCCCCGCAGGCGGTGAGCGCCCCGGCGAGGGTCAGGGCGATGGTCAGCGCGGCAGTGCGGCGCAACGTCATGGTGAGCTTCCCTTCAGCTGTGTTCATGAGATCAGATCGTCTGGAGCACCGCACGGAGGTCGTACGCGATCGCACGGGCATCGGTCCCGAACGGCCACTCCACCCGGACGTCACCCGCATCGTCGACGAGGTAGACGGCGGCGGTGTGGGCGACCTCGATGTCGCCCGACGGAGCGCGCGTCACCGACGAGGACGCCAGGTAGGCAGATTCTGCCGCACGGAGCTCGTCCTCATCATCGGGCCGGATGGCCACGAATCGGTCGGAAAAGTGCCCGAGGTACGCCGACAGCACGTCGAGATCGTCTCGCTCGGGGTCGACTGTCACCATCGCCAGCGTGACGTCGGACGCCGCCGGACCCAGCGCATCGAAGGCGACGGCGAGGTCGGCCAGCGTGGTGGGGCACACGTCCGGACAGAACGTGTAACCGAAGTAGACCACCAAGAGCTCGCCGGGCGCCGCCCGGGTGTGGAACGGCCGGCCGGCGGGCACCGGCGGGTCGAGGCCCGCGCCCGTCCGGAAGGCGTTGAACGACACGTCGCCGACGTGCAGGGCAGGCTCCCGGACCGCCCCCGAGAGCGGTGCCGTGGCGTCGTGCCCGTCTCGGGCGCCGCACGCAGTGGCGAGCAGGGCGACGACGAGGGCGGCCAGCAGCCTCGCGGGCGCGACGCGGCTGTGGAGAGGCCGGCGCGCGACGCGCACGGGCTGCGTTCCGACGCTTCGTCCCATATAAGGCGTAGACCGGCGCAAGGGCCTCGAAGTTCCCGGTGTGCCATCTGTCTCCCCCGTTCGGCCGGCGCCGAGCATACCAAACGGTATGGTCCAGTCGATCGAGGAACGCCCACCCCACCCCTCGCGCCGAATCGGCGCCGATTCGGCGCGAGCACGGCGAACGCAGTCACCGAAAATGTCCCACTCAGCCGCGGAGAGGGACGATGCGGCGACGCTGCGCACTTGGATTCGTCGGCGGCGTCCGGCGACCTAGGATCCGCGCCGGTCGAAGGGGGATCGATGAACCTGCACCGCACGGCGCGCCAGGCGCCAGCACCCGGAACCCGGCGCCGATGCGCGGCCTGACCATCGTCGACGCCTCCCGCTCCGTCGGCGGCGCGTACTGCACCCGCCTCTTCACCACCCTGGGCGCTGACGTGTGCGTGGTCGAGCCGCCCGGTGGCCACCCGCTGCGCAGCGCCCCGCCGTGGATCGAGGTCGGGGTCGACGGCCCCGTCTCCGCCGCCTGGCAGTACCTTGCCGCCGGCAAGCGCAGCGTGGTCGCCGAGCTCGACGGCGACGCGTTCGCCACCCTCTCCGGCCGGGCCGACCTCGTCGTGCTCTCCTTCGACGGCGAGGCCGAACGGCTCGCCACCCTCGAGCGGGCCCGCCGACTCCGCCAGGCCGATCCGGCCGCGGTCGTCTTGGTGCTCTCCGGGTTCGGGCTGCGAGGCCCCTACGCCGCCTACCGCAGCACCCCGCTGGTCGACTGGGCGATGGGCGGGCACCTGCTGCTCAACGGCGAGCGCCACCGTGAACCCATCGCCGGCGCCGGGCCATGGTCGTCCTACCTGGGCGGGGCCACCGCCACCATCGCCGCCCAGGCCGCCCTGCTGCGCGCCCGCCTCACCGGAGAGGGAGACCTCATCGACGTGGGCAACATGGAGTCCGCCGCCGCCTGCCACCAGTGGAGCATCACGATCTACACCCACCAGGGTGTGCGCAAGACCCGCTGGGGCAACCGCCACGGCGAGGCGCACCACCCGCTCGCCCTCTACCGGTGCACCGACGGCTGGGTCGTCGTCGGGGCGGTCAGCCGGCATCAGTGGGAGGGCCTCGGCATCGCCGCCGACGCCGTTGAACTGCTCGCCGACGACGCGCTCTACACGCCGGCCGAGCGCTTCGATCGCATGGAGGAGGTGGACGCCGCCATCAACCCCTTCTTCGCCGCCCGCAGCCGGGCCGAGGCCGTGGCCGAGCTCCAGGAGCACCGCTGCCCCGCCGGCCAGGTGCTCAACCTGTGCGAATCGCTGCGCAGCGCGCAGCTCGAGGCCCGCGCCTTCTGGGCGGTGCCGGACGGCCTCGGCCCGCAGGCGCGCCTGGCCGGCGCGCCGTTCCGGGTGAACGACCGCACCGTCGCGCGTACCGCCGCTCCCGCCCTCGGCGCCGACCAGGACCTGGTGACCAGATGAACGACGACGTTGCCCTCCCGCGGCCCGGCGGGCTGGACCTGCGCGGCATCCGCATCCTGGAGTTCAGCGTGGCCTGGGCCGGGCCGATGGCCGGTCGCTGGCTCGGCGAGCTCGGCGCCGACGTGATCAAGCTCGAGCACCCGACCTCGCGCGGGCTCTCCGTCGGCGAGGGCATGCGGGCCGACCCGACGTGGAGGCGCGGCGAGCTGCCCGGACCGGCGCTGCGCAACGGCGTGTTCCCGGACAACGATCCGGGCGAGCACTGGTGGAACCGCCTCGGCTACTTCAACAAGATCAACCGCACCAAGCGCTCGCTGTGCATCGATCTCAAGGCCCCGGGAGGGCGGGAGATCTTCGAGGAGCTGGTGCGCCGCAGCGACGTCGTGCTCAACAACTACAGCCCCCGCGGCGTCAAGAGCCTCGGCATCGACCATCCGACGTTGCGCGCCATCAACCCCAGGATCGTCACCATCGACCTGTCCGGCTTCGGGGCCACCGGCCCGGAGTACGACCAGGTGTCGTGGGGGCCGATCCTCGAGGCGGCCTCAGGCCTCGCCGACGCCACCGGGTACGAGGGCTCCGGCCCCTACAAGCAGGGCCTCGCCTTCCCCGACGCGGTGGGCGGTCTGCACGGCGCCATCGCCATCCTCGCCGCGCTGTGGGAGCGCGAGCTGACCGGCGAAGCGGTGCACATCGACGTCTCCCAGCTGGAGACCTACCTCCAGCTCGGTGGGGACCTGGCGCTGGTGAGCTCGATCACCGGCGAAGCGCCACGCCGCCACGGCAACCGCAGCCCCGGCGCCGCGCCGCAGGGCGTCTACCCCTGCGCCGGTGAGGATCGCTGGATCGCGCTCACCGTCGACAGCGATGAAGCATGGACCCGGCTGGTGGCGCTGGCCGAGGCGGACGGCGTGAGCGGCCTCGCCACCGAGGCGCGTGCCACGCTCGACGGCCGGCGTGGCGACCACGACGCCATCGACGCCGCGCTGGCCACCTGGACGGTGCGCTTCGACGCCCAGCAGCTGATGGCCCGACTCCAGGCCGCGTCCATACCGGCCGGTGCGGCGATGTCCAACGAGGACCTGGTCCACGACCCGCACCTCGCCGAGCGGGGGTTCCTGGCCACCGTCGAGCAGGTCGACGTCGGGCCGCTCGCCTTCCCCGGCTTCCCGGTGCACTTCGAGCGCCACGAGCACCAGCTGTTCGCCACCCCGGCGCTCGGCCAGCACAACGGGGAGATCCTCCGCTGGCTCGGCTACGACGACGATGCCATCGCTGCGCTGGAGCGATCCGGCACCGTCACCGACACCCCGCCGGTGTGACCCGGCCGGCGGTGCCGGTTGAGACCCACCCGGGCTGGGTAGCGTCGTCGACGATGCTCCTCGACAGCACCACCATCGAAACGACCGTCGGAACCCACCTCGCCGCCGCGTACCGGTCGGTACGGGCGCTGACCGAGGTGCTCGCCGCGCCGCTGCTGGCCGAGGACCAGGTCATCCAGTCGATGCCCGATGTCAGCCCGACGAAGTGGCACCGGGCCCACGTCACCTGGTTCTTCGAGACGTTCCTGCTGCAACCCGCGGTGGCCGGCTACCGACCGGTCGATGCGGCCTACGCCTACCTGTTCAACTCGTACTACGAGGCGGCCGGGCCCCGTCACCCCCGGGCCGAGCGAGGCCTGCTGAGCCGGCCGTCGGTGGCCGAGATCGGCGCCTACCGAGCCCGGGTGGACGAGGCGATGATCGACTGGCTCGAATCGGATGCGCTCACCCCCGCCCAGCGCGAGCTGGTCACGCTCGGCCTGCACCACGAGCAGCAGCACCAGGAACTGCTGCTGATGGACATCAAGCACGTGTTCGCCACCAACCCGATCCGCCCGCCGTACCGCACCGACGGCGCCCCGCCCGAGCCCGAGCGAGCCGGGACCACCGCAGCGTCGCTGCGTTTCCTCGACGACATGCCCTTCGGTATGGTGGAGGTCGGACGGGAACCGGCCGCGGCCGGGTTCGGCTTCGCCTTCGACAACGAATCGCCGCGCCACGAGCAGTACGTGCGGCCCTTCGGCATCGCCGACCGGCTGGTCACCAACGGCGAGTGGCTGGCCTTCATGGCCGACGGTGGCTACCGGCGCCCGGAGCTGTGGCTGTCCGACGGGTGGGCGTGCGTGAACCAGCACGGCTGGCACGCCCCGCTCTACTGGCAGCCGGCGCCCGACGCGTCGACACCCGACGCCTGGGAGCTCTACACCCTCGACGGGATGGGACCCGTCCGCCATGACGAGCCGGTGGTCCACGTCAGCTTCTTCGAGGCCGACGCCTACGCCCGCTGGGCCGGCGCCCGCCTGCCGACGGAGTTCGAGTGGGAGGTCGCGGCCATCGCCGCCGAACGACGCGGTGTCCCCTTCGCCGGCAACCTCCTGGCCGGTGGGCGACTGCACCCCGCGCCGGCGCCCGCACCGCGCCACCCGGCCGCGACACAGCTGCGGCAGCTGTGCGGCGACGTGTGGGAGTGGACGGCGTCGCCCTACCTGCCCTACCCCGGCTTCCATGTGGCCGAGGGCGCCGTCGGCGAGTACAACGGGAAGTTCATGAACGGCCAGTACGTGCTGCGCGGCGGGTGTGCCGTCACCCCGCCGGGCCACATCCGGCCCACCTACCGCAACTTCTTCCCCCCGCACGCCCGCTGGGCCTTCGCCGGGCTTCGCCTCGCCCGCTGACCCGCAATCCCGACGCGCCGCGCCGCGCCGGCACCCGACCTCCCAGGAGCACCCATGGCCGTTCGCCGCGCCCCCCACCTGCCCGACGCCCCCACCTTCGATGTCCGCCTCGCCGCCACCGACATCGCCGAAGCCCTGGCCGATGACGTGCGTCGCGGCCTGGCGGCCTCACCCAAGTCGCTGCCCCCGAAGTGGTTCTACGACGAGCGCGGCAGCCGCCTCTTCGACGCCATCACCCGCCTGCCGGAGTACTACCCCACCGAGGCCGAGCGCTCGATCCTGCTCGAGCGGGCCGGCGAGATCATCGCCGCCGCCGGCGCAGGTACCGTCGTCGAGCTCGGTTCGGGCACCTCGGACAAGACCCGCGCCGTGCTCGACGCCGGGTACGCGGCGGGCACGCTGCGCCGCTTCGTGCCGTTCGATGTGAGCGAGACGACGCTGCGCGACGCCGCCCGTCAACTCGGGCAGCGCTACCCGGGCGTGCACATCCACGGCGTCGTCGGCGACTTCGAGCGTCACCTCGACGCCCTGCACCAGCCCGCCGCCCGGCCCGAGCGCAGCGCCGGAGCGGATCCGCTCCAGCGCGACGGCCGCCGCCTCGTGCTGTTCCTCGGCGGGACGATCGGCAACTTCACCCCGCAGGGGCGGCGCCGCCTCCTGGCCGACCTGTGCGGCGGGCTGGAGGAGGGTGACACCCTGCTGCTGGGCACCGACCTGGTCAAGCCGAAGGAGCGGCTCATCCCCGCCTACGACGACCCGGCCGGGGTGACCGCCGAGTTCAACCGCAACGTGCTGCACGTCATCAACCGGGAGCTCGACGCGGATTTCGCGCCCGAACGGTTCTCCCACGAGGCCCGTTGGAACGAGGACGCCGCCTGGGTCGAGATGCACCTGGTGGCCCGGGGAGCTGAGCAGGTGCGCATCGGCAAGCTCGGCATGGAGGTCGGCTTCGCGCCGGGCGAGTCGATCCACACCGAGATCTCCGCCAAGTTCCGTCCCGGTCAGGTGGAGCGCGAGCTGGCTGCGGTGGGCATGGCGGTCCGGTGCCAGTGGACCGACGGCGACGGCCTGTTCGCCGTCACGCTGGCTGCGAAGACGGCACCGGCTCCGACCCCGGCGCGGTGACCAACAGCCGGATGGCCAGCCAGGCGGCCACGCCCGACACCAGGAACCCGACCGCCAGGGCTCGCGGCGTGCCGTCGAAGGCACGGTCCAACACCGTGCCCAGCAGCGCGCCCACCGCTGTCTGGGCCGCCCCCAGCAGCGACGCCGCGCTGCCCGCCACGTGCCCGAGCGGCGCCATGGCCAGCGTGTTGAGGTTCGGGGTGAGGAACGCGAAGCAGCACAGCAGCCCGGCGAGCACCACCATGAACAGCGCCAGGGGCGGGTGGCCCCCGCGGGAGAAGCACACCGCCACGAACACGACGCCGAGCGCGACGTAGGTGACGAGCACCATGCGGCTCAGGCGGGCGTTGCCGACGCGCACCACCGCCTTGGCGTTGGTCAGCATGGCCAGCCCCATGGTGGCGGCGAGCGCTCCGAACAGCAGCGGGAACGCCGAGCGCCGGCCGAAGGCCTGATCGAAGATCGCCTCGGAGCTGGCGAGGTAGGACGAGAACGCGCCGAACACGGCGGTCAGCGCCAGGGTGTACCCCAACGTCGCCCGTGCCCCCAGCACGACCTTCGCCGTGGCCACCAACTCGCGCGGGCCCACCGGCCGCCGCTTGTCCACCGCGAGGGTCTCCGGAAGGCGGAACGACCACACCAGCAGGGCGACGGCCGCCACCGCGGTCAGGGCGAACAGGAGCCGCCAGTTCGACAGCGCCACCACCCCGGCGCCGAGGGTCGGGCCGATCACCGGCACCAGGATGAACATGGCCATGACCAACGAGTAGGCCCGGGACATCTGGTCGCCCTCATAGCTGTCCCGGATGACCGCCATGGACACCGCGCGGGGGCCCGAGGCGCCGAGGCCCCACACGAAGCGGGCGACCAGGGCGATGCCCAGCCCCGGGGCGAGGGCGCCGGCCAGCGCGCCGATGGCGTAGAGCACGAACCCGGCCCACAGCAGCGGCCGGCGGCCGTAGCGGTCCGACATCGGCCCGAACACCAGCTGCCCGAACGCGAGCCCGAGGAAGTAGGCGGTGATGAGCCCCGCCACCGCGTTGGACCCGGGCGCCAGCCCGAACGAGACCCGGATGTCGTCGAAGGCGGGCAGCATCGTGTCGATGCCGAGGGCGGCGAGCGCCATGGCCATGGCGATGATGGCCAGGAACTCCGCGCGGCCGGGCACCGCCCGGCCGCGGCGGGCGGCCGGGCCGGAGCCCGACGCAGCAGGGGCGGCGGATCGGTCGGATGGGGCGACGGCGGCGGGCTCGGACACGGCCGGGCACGCTAGCCGTCAAACCTCGCGCCACCCGCCGGCGCTGCTGCCGGCGCTACTTCTGGGCCCGGGCCTGGGACTTGATCCGATCGGCGCCCTCGGGATCCACCAGCATCCCGAAGCGCTGGCCGTTGTGGCTGTGCGAGAGGTGGTGCAGCCCGAACGCGGCCTGCAGCGTGCTGTACATGCCCATGTTGTCCATGGCCTGGTTCACCGAGGCCTTGGCCAGCTTGAGGCCCATCGACGGCTGGGCGGCGATCTTGGTGGCCATGGCGAGCGTGGCCTCCTCGAGCTGCTCACGGGGCACCACCTCGTTCACCATGCCCAGGCGGTACGCCTCCTCGGCGGTGATCGCCTCCCCGGTGAACAGCATCTGCTTGGCCTTGCGGGCGCCGACCTCGTAGGGGTGGGCGAAGTACTCCACCCCGTTGGCCCCGAAGGCGACGACGGGGTCGGAGAAGCGGGCGTCCTCGGAGGCGATGACGATGTCGAACGGCCACACCAGCATGAGCCCGCCGGCGATCACCTTGCCCTGCACCGACGCGATGGTGGGCTTGGGGATGTTGCGCCAGCGCCAGCAGAAGCCGAGGTAGATCTCCTGCTCCTGGGCCATGTACCCCTCCTGGCCGGGCAGCTCGAACTCACCGAACTGCAGCACGGTGTCGAACTCGTCGAGCTTGGCCCGGTCGCGCAGGTCGTGCCCGGAGGAGAAGTGGACCCCGTCGGCGGCGATGACGATGACCTTCGTCGCCGCGTCGCGCGAGGCGGTGTCGAGCGCGTCGTTGAGCTCGTAGAGCATGCGCCGGTCCTGGGCGTTGGCCGCCTCGGGCCGGGCCAGCACCACCCGGGTCACCCCCGGCGCCGGCGCCTCCACCCGGATCCTGTCGTACTCGGTCATCGCCACGGTGCTTCCCCCTTGTGAAACCGGCGCCTCGGTCCTCACCGACGCCGTCCTGGAAGCTTTCACCCGTTGACCGATCAGCGTCGAATTCCACTAGTCTGTGTGGCGTCGGACGTCGTGTCCTGACCTACGCAATGCGGGTGACCAGCCAGCCAGACCGGGCGCCCGTCTTCGTCAGCAGTGGTGAAGTTCCGCTCCTCGGGCAGTGCGTTGTTGGAAGTTGCCGCTCCGGCGGCCCCGAGTAGTGAGGCCCGAGCACCGGGTGCCGCGGTCCTCTCGATCAATTCCCCCGTCTGCGTAGGAAAGGCAAGCAGCGCAATGGCAATCGGCACCGTCAAGTTCTTCAACAACGAGAAGGGCTACGGCTTCATCTCCCGTGACGACGGCGATGACGTGTTCGTGCACTACTCGAACATCACCGGCTCCGGGTACCGCTCCCTCACCGAGGGCCAGCAGGTCGAGTTCGAGATCGGCCCGGGCCGCAAAGGCCCCGAGGCGCTCAACGTCGTTCCGCGCTGAGCGGACCGGACACCCATCTCCACGCCGGTGTCCCGGCCCCTGCGCTCTCGCAGGAGCCGGGATGCCGGACGTGCTCAGCGCGGCGGGTCGTCGGGCGCCAGCTGCTGTCGTAGGGCGAAGCGCTGCACCTTGCCCGTCGCCGTCTTGGGCAACTCGTCCACGACGACGATGCGGCGGGGCCGTTTGAACGCCGCCATGCGCGCTCGACAATGGGCCTCGATGGCGTCGGGATCCACCTGGCGATCGCGCCGCGGCACGAGGAACG
Organism: Acidimicrobiales bacterium; assembly: GCA_020846295.1. Taxonomy (GTDB): domain Bacteria; phylum Actinomycetota; class Acidimicrobiia; order Acidimicrobiales; family CAIXPF01; genus CAIXPF01. The sequence goes on along the minus strand of JADLEF010000371.1, from coordinate 22,143 downwards.
CCACCGCGGTCTCCAACCCGTCAGCGGTGCGGGTCCCGACGACCACGGCCTCGAGCACGTCGGGGTGCTGCAGCAGCACGTTCTCCACCTCGGCCGGCGACACCCAGATCCCGCCGACCTTCATCATGTCGTTGTTGCGCCCGAGGAAGGTCCAGTATCCGTCGGCGGAGCGGCTGTACACGTCGCCGGTACGGTTCCACTCCCCCAGGAACGCCGCCTGGGTCGCCTCCCGGCGGCACCAGTAGCCGGTGGCGATCGAGCCGCCCTTGATGTGCAGCTGCCCCGGCACGTCCGCCTCGAGCAGCTCGTTGCCCGCCTCGTCGCACAGCTTGCACTCGTAGCCGGGCACCGGGGTGCCGCTCGTGCCGCCCCGCTCGGCGCCGGCCCGGTTGGACAGGAAGATGTGCAGCGCCTCCGTCGAGCCGATGCCGTCGAGCAGCGGGAACCCGAAGTGCGCCACGACCCGCTCGTGGAGCGCAGCCGGCAGCACCTCGCCCGCCGATGCGGCGAGGCGCACCGAGGAGAACTGCTCGGCCGGCGTGGCGGCGTCGAGCAGGCCGGCGTAGAACCCGGGGGCACCGAAGAACAGGGTCGGCCGGTGGCGGGCGACGAGCTCGGCCACACCGGCGGGGGTCGGCCTGGCCGGGTTGAGCACGCTGCAGGCGCCCACCGCGAACGGGAAGGTGAGCGAGTTGCCCAAGCCGTAGGCGAAGAACAGCTTCGCCACCGAACAGCAGCGGTCCTCGGGGCCGATGCCCAGCACCGACGCGGCGTAGGTGTCGGCGGTGACCTTGGGGTCGATGTGGCGGTGCATGGCACCCTTCGGCATCCCCGTCGTGCCCGATGTGTACAGCCAGAACCCGGGCGACTCCTCCGTGGTGGACGCGACGGGAACCGGCGCAGCGTCATCGAAATCGCTCCAGCGATGGGTGGCGGCGGCGGGGCTGTCGCCCACCACCACGGTGGCCAGCAGACCCTCGGTGGCCTCGCGGATGGCGGGAAGGTGGCCGGCGTACTCGGCGGAGACCACCGCCACCCGAGCACCCGCGTCGGCGGCGATGGCGGCGACGTCGCCGGCGGTCAGCATGGGGGAGGTGGGCACCGGGACCGCCCCGAGCCGCAGCGCGGCGAGGAAGAACGCCACGAAGGCGGGCTCGTCGTTCATGACGAGCAGCACCCGCTCCTCGCGCCGCAACCCGCACCCCAGCAGCCCGTTGGCCGCCCGGTTGACCTGATCGGCCACGTCGACGTAGCGCAGGGTCTCCTCGCCGCAGACGATGGCGGTCCGCCCGCCATGGCCCGCATCGAGATGGCGGTCCAGCAACCAGGCCGAGATGTTGAACCGGTTGGCGGTGCTCCCGCTCGTCGTCATCGATCTTCCCCCGAGCTCACGTTGCCGATGCGGCCGGTCGCCATACGGCGCCGACGCCAGTCTTCCACGTCCCCGGCCCGCCCCCATACCGCCGGGTAGGGCGAGGCCGGATCCGGGTGCCACACCGCGCTCAGCCGCGCACGTACTCGAAGTCGAGCGGGCGGCCATTGATCCCGTTGGCCGGGGCGGCCAGCCAGTTGGCCATCCGGCCCGGCTCGCGCACCGCGGTCATCAGCGACGCGACGTGGGCCTGGTCCGCCGCGTTGGGCAGCCAGGCATCGCGCTGCGCCTCCCAGGTGGCCGCGTCCACCAACCGACCGTCGGGGGTGACGGGGTGGCCCCGGAAGCGGCCGACCTGGCGGTTGAACCCGATGTGGGGCGCCAGCAACCGGCGCCCGATGGGGGCCAGGATCCGGTTCCAGCGGTCGATGCCCTTCTGGCAGTCCGCCGCGTAGTCGTCGCGCAGGGTCAGGTTCAGCGCCGACAGCGCGGTGACCGTCTCGGTGGTGATGCGCCCGTCGGCCACGGTGGGCACCGCCACCTCGTCGCCGTGCAGGCGATGATCGTCGGCACGCGATTCCTCCTGGAAGCGGCCCTTGAGGCCGGCGGCGTAGTAGTTCGCCGCGTTGGTCGACGTCTCGGCGCCGAACAGATCGAGCGACACGCTGAAGTGGAAGTTGAGGTAGCGCTGCAGCGTGTCGAGGTTGATCCCGCCGTAGGGGGCCACGTCGTCGGTGTCGTGGGCGCGCATGAGCTCGACGGTGCGCTGGACCACCCGACCGATCCCGGTGGCGCCCACGAACATGTGGTGCGCCTCCTCCTTCAGCATGAACTGGCAGGTGCGGGCGAGCGGGTCGAAGCCGCTCTCGGCCAGCGAGGCGAGCTGGTACTTGCCGTCCCGATCGGTGAAGTAGGTGAAGAAGAAGAACGACAGCCAGTCGGGCGTCCGCTCGTTGAACGCCCCCAGGATGCGAGGGTGGTCGCGATCGCCGGAGGTGCGGTGCAGCAGCTCGTCCGCCTCCTCGCGCCCGTCGCGCCCGAAGAAGCCGTGCAGCAGGTACACCATGGCCCACAGGTGGCGGGCCTCCTCGACGTTGACCTGGAACAGGTTGCGCAGGTCGTACAGCGACGGCGCGGTGTGGCACAGGTGCCGCTGCTGCTCCACCGACGCCGGCTCGGTGTCGCCCTGCACGACGATGAGGCGCTGCAGCTCGCCCCGGTACTCCCCCGGCACCTGCTGCCAGGCGGGCTCACCGAGGTGATCGCCGTACGCGATGGTACGGTCGGGCTTGGCGTCGGCCAGGAAGATGCCCCAGCGGTAGTCCGGCATCTTCACGTGGCCGAACTGGGCCCAGCCCTCCTGGTCCACCGAGATGGCGGTGCGCAGGTAGATCTCCGACTCCTGGAAGTCCACCGGGCCCTGCTGCTGCCACCAGTCGAGGAAGTGCGGCTGCCAGGCCTCCAGGGCGCGCTGGAGCTTGCGGTCACCGGCGAGGTCGACGTTGTTGGGGATGCGGTCGCTGTAGTCGGCGATGGACATGGCGGCTCTCCTGGGGTGCGGGGCGGTCGGGCGGGGCCGGGTCAGGCCCGGGTGCGGTCGTAGGCGGGGCGGGTCCCGCTGCCGTAGCGCAGCAGCGCGCCGTCCGGCCCGGTGGCGTTGGGGCGGCTGAACACCCAGTTCTGCCAGGCCGGCAGCCGCCCGAAGAGCGTGGTCTCCATCGTCTCGGGGCCGACGAAGCGCAGGTTGGCCTCCATGGCGGTCAGCGCATCGGGCGAGTAGCCGGCCCGCTCGGCGAGCAGCAGGCGGATCTCGTCGTCCCAGTCGATGTCGTCCACGGCCGCGGTGACCAGGCCGGCCGCCGCCGCGGCGGTGGCGTCGAGCGGCTCGCCCGACGAGGCCATCGCCTCGCCGACGAGCTCGTCGTGGCCCCAGACGCGGCTCTGCAGGCGGGTCAGGCCGTTGGCCATCGGGTACCAGCCGCCGTTGGCGGCGGCGACGGTGAGCGTGGCCGGCGGGTGCTCACCATCCAGATCGTCGTACTGCAGGGTACGGTCGGCGGCCCAGGCCAGCTCGGCCAGCGTGCCGGCGAAGCAGCTGCCCGGCTCCACGAGCGTGATCAGCGTCCGGGCGGACAGGTCGAGCCGGCGCAGGGTGCGGGCCCAGAACAGCCGGACCTCGCGCACCAGCCAGTGGTCGGCCGCGGCCGCCAGGGCGGCGTCGACGGCCAGCACCGCCTCCGGGTCGCCCTCGGTGCGCAGCACCCACGTCCCCAGCTCCGGTTCGTTGAAGCGGAGGTGCAGCAGCGCATCGTCGAGCTGGCGGCACGCGGCCAGCGGCCAGTAGCGGTCGCCTTCGGCCCGCAGCCGTTCGACCGCGTCGCCGGCGTGCTCGGGCCCGGGGCCGGACACCGTGATGGCGGCGCTGCGCTCGGCCCGATCGTAGGCGACCGTCACGTGACCGTACCGACGGGTCCGGCCGTCGTCGACGACGTCGATCGGCCGCAGCGAGATGGCGTCGGCCGGGCCGGCGGGCCGGTCGGATCGTGCGGCCAGGGCGGCCGCCCGTTCGGCGACGGTGGCATCGAAGCTGCTGCGCGGCGCGATGGCGTCCACCAGGCCCCACTGCAGCGCCTGGCGGCCGCGCGCACCCTCGGTCCGGGTGGAGAACAGATCGGCGAGGTCCCGACGGACCTTGCGCTTGTCCACCACCCGGGTCAGCCCGCCCGTACCGGGCAGCACGGCGAGCAGGGCGACCTCGGGCAGCGACACCGCCGAGGAACGGTCGTCGATGAGCACGATGTCCTCGCAGGCGAGGGCCAGCTCGTACCCGCCGCCGGCGGCCGTGCCGTTGACCGCGGCGAGCCACACCTGCCCCGAGTGGCGGCCGGCATCCTCGATGCTGTTGCGGGTCTCGTTGGTGAACTTGCAGAAGTTCACCTTGTGGGCGTGGGTGGCACCGGCCAGCATCTGGATGTTGGCGCCGGCGCAGAACGTCTTGTCGAGACCGCCGGTGAGCACCACCGCGTGGACCTCCGGGTGCTCGAACCGCAGCCGCTGCACCACATCGTGCAGTTCGATGTCCACCCCGAGATCGTAGGAGTTGAGCCGCAGCTGGTAGTCGGGGCGCACCCCGCCGTCGGGATCGACCCGCATGGTGACGGTGGCGATGTTGCCGTCGACGGCCAGCGACCAGTGGCGGTAGCCGGACGGATCCCGATCGAAGCCGATCGGGCCGAGCGGTGCGACGTCGGTTCGAGTGCTCACGTGCGTTCGACCCCTTCGCCGGTGGGCGCAGCGACCCCTTGGCCGGGCTCGCCCCCGAGACGCCCGTCCGGAGCCGCCGTCATTCTACAGTGCACTCTGCATGCGTCAAGAGAGTGTGGAACGTTGCTCCTCGCGGCGGCGTCCTGGCAAGCTGGCGCCCCGTGATGGCGACGTGAGCGGCAACGAGCACGAGGCGAGCGCGTCCGCCCTGCTGCTGACCCTGCTCGGAGAGTTCGTGCTGCCCGAGGGCCGGCCGGTGTGGACCTCCACCTTCACCGACGCCCTCGCCGCGCTCGGTGTGGAGGAGAAGGCCGCCCGCCAGGCGCTGGCCCGCAGCGCACGCCGCGGGATGCTCACCTCCGAGAAGGTCGGCCGCCGCGTCCGGTGGACGCTGACGCCCGGCGCCCGCCGGCTGCTCGAGGAGGGGACGGAGCGCATCTACCGCTTCGGCCTCGATCGCCCACCGTGGGACGGCCGCTGGCTGCTGCTGTTCTGCTCGCTGCCCGAGTCCCGGCGCGAGCTGCGCTACCGGCTGCGGGTGCGGCTGGGCTGGGCCGGGCTCGGGCCGTTCGGACCGGGAGCGTGGATCTCGCCCTGGGTCGACCGCCAGCCGGCTGTGGTGGCGGTGCTGGAGGACCTCGGTCTGGCCGCCGAGGCCCGGTCCTTCACCGGCTCGCTCGGCGCCCTGGGCGACCCCCAGGAGATCGCCGCACAGGCCTGGCAGCTCGACGGGTTGGAGCGCGACTACGCCCGCTTCCTCGCCGACCACGAACAAGCCGCCGCGGTCACCGGTGAGCCGACGGCCACGGGTGAGCCCGCCTTCGTGGCGTTGAGCGCGCTGGTGCACCGGTGGCGGCGCTTCCCCGGCGAGGACCCGGACCTGCCGGCGGAGCTGCTGCCCGACCACTGGCCGGTCGAGCGGGCCGCCGCGTGCTTCCACCTCCGCCACGCCGAGTGGTCCGAGCGGGCGCTGGCCTGGTGGCGGTCCCTGGAGGCAGCCGGGAGCTGACCGGGCGAAGCGCCGATCAGTCGATGGCGGCGAGGAACCCCACGATCGCCTCGACGGTCCGCTCCCGCTGGTCCAGATGCGGCGAGTGGCCGCACGCCTCGAGCTCGAGGCGCTGCACCGGCCCCCGCACCCGCGCCGCGATCTCGTCGAGCTGCGCCATGGTGCCGTACTCGTCGTCCGCGCCCTGGATGAGCAGCATGGGCACGTCGATCCCCTCCAGCCCGTCGCGGATGTCCCAGGACCGGAACGCCGGGTCGAGCCACGTGTCGTGCCAGAACCGGAACAGCGCCGCCGCGTCGTCGTGGTGGCGGCCCAGCCGCTCCGCCAGCGGCGTCGACCGCCACGTGTCACCCGCCGCGGCGATACCCGCCACGGTGCGGTCCTCCACCACCACGTGCGGCGCCACCAGGACCAACCCGCGCACCGCGCCCGCCCCGGCCGTGACCGCGTTGCGCAGGGCGATCGACGCCCCATCGCTGTGGCCCACCAGCACCGGCGCCGACAACCCGAAGCGGGTCAGCACCTCCGGCAGCACCACCTCGGCCTCGTGGTGCATGTACCGGATCCCGTGGCGCAGCACCGGCGGCTGGGAGCGACCGTGGCCTGCACGGGCGTAGGCCAGACCGGCCCGACCCGCCCGCTCGCACAGCTCTGCGGGCACCCCCCACCACTGCGTCAACGAGCCGAGCCCCTCGTGCAGGAACACCAACGGGGCGCGTCCCGCCGGGCCGGCGTACCGCTCGAACTCCAGGGCGGCTCCATCGATGGCCAGGCGCAACACGACGAGAACCCTCGCGCCCGCCACCGGGCGCCGCAAGCACGCGTCCCGCGCCCGGGCGCGGGACGCGGTCCGGACGCTAACTTCGACCCCACCGAGGCGGAGGGGTCGCGCCGACGTGGGACACAGGGAGAACCGGATGGATGCTGGGTCGCGACCGTTCGACGGCCTGCGGGTGGTCGAACTGTCCATCGCCATCGCCGCACCGAGCTGCGGGCGCATGCTCGCCTACTTCGGTGCCGACGTGATGAAGCTCGAATCGCAGCAGCACCCTGACGTCGCCCGGCTGTTCGGCTCGGCGTGGGCCCGCACCCCGGAGCTGGCCGCGGTGTTCACCGACACCAGCCCCTACCTGCCGGAGATGAACGCCAACAAGCGTTCCGTCGGCCTCAACCTGAAGTCCCCCGCCGCGCTGGCCGCCGCCAAGGCGCTCATCGCCAACGCCGACGTGTTCCTCACCAACTACTCGACGCCGGCGGTGACCGATCTCGGGCTCGACGCCGACACGCTGCGGGCGCTGAACCCCCGGCTCATCTACGCCGCCCTGCCGGCCTTCGGCTCCGATCCCGACCGGCCCTACTACGAGTTCATCTCGTGGGGTCCCAACCAGGCACCGCTGGTCGGGCTGGACGAGGTCACCGGCTTCCCCGACCAGGAGCCGGCCGGGGTGGCGGCGTTCGCCCCGCCGGACTACTTCGCCGGGTTGCACGCCTTCTTCGGGCTCATGACCGCGCTGGAACACCGCGACCGCACCGGCGAGGGCTGCTGGCTGGACCTCTCTCAGTTCGAGATCACCGTCTCCGCGCTCGGCCCGTACGCGCTCGACCAGCAGCTGTCGGGGGAGGTCGTCACCCGAAGCGGCAACCGGGTCGGCTGGTACGCCCCGCAGGGCGTCTACCGCTGCACCGGAGAGGATCGCTGGGTCGCGGTGACCGTCCAGGACGACGGGGCGTGGCGGGCCCTCGCCGGCGTCCTCGACGGCAGCGGCGCCCTCGCCGCCGATGCGTCGCTGGCCACGATGGCGGGCCGTCACGCCGCCCACGACCGCCTCGACGAGCTGCTCGGGGCGTGGACGGCGACCCGCAGTCCCGAGCAGGCCGCCGCCGAGCTGCAGGAGGCCGGGGTGGCGGCGCACGCCGTGCACTCCCCTGAGACGCAGCTGACGGACCTACAGCTGACCGAGTACGGCTGGTACCAGGCGCGGCCCTCGTTCCGGTTCCCCGACGGGGACCTGCTCGGCAGCTGCGCCATGCACCTCGCCGGCACGCCCGGCCGATGGGACCGGGGTGCTCCCAGCATGGGCGAGCACACCGCCGACGCGCTGACCGAGGTGGCCGGCCTCGACGCCGAGGCCATCGGCGACCTGGTGGACGCCGGCGCCGCCTTCCTGCCCACCGCGCCGGACCTCAAGCTGCACCGCCCCTACGAGCACGTCCTGCGCTTCCTCGGCCTCCAGGAGGACGCCCGATGAGCACCACCCCGAGCCACAGCGCGAGCCACGGCGCCGCCACCCAGCCGTGGAGCGGCCTTCGCGTCGTCGACGAGGGCGGGTTGTGCACCGCCTACGCCACGCGCCTGTGGGCCGCGCTGGGCGCCGAGGTCGTCGTGCTGGAACCGCCCGGCGGCCACCCCTACCGCCAGCTGCCGCCGTTCGCGCCCGGCACCACCGCCCCCGAGGGCTCGCTGTGGTGGGCCTCGTTCGGCCAGAACAAGCGCTCCGTGGTCGCCGAGGCGAACAGCGAGCTGGCCGTCGAGCTGCGCCGCCGGGCCGACGTCGTGCTGGTCGAACCGGGCCCCGACGAGCGCCGGGCGGTGCTGGAGCGCACCCCGGACAACGTGCTCGTCGCCGTCACCCCGTTCGGGCTGCGCGGCCCCCGCGCCAACTGGCAGGGCTCGGACCTGGTGGCGTGGGCGGCTTCCGGCCTGAGCTACGTGACCGGCTTCCCGGATCGGCCGCCCGTGGCGCTGGCCAAGCTGAACTTCGCCGCCCACGTGACCGCCATGGTGGCCGTCGGCGGGGCCATGGTCGCCCTGCGAGCCCGCAAGGCGACCGGCGGCGGGCAGCTCGTCGACGTGTCGATGCAGCAGGCCAACGCCATGCTGTCGCCCGAGGCCGGCGTACCGCTCGTCCTCGACGACGGGGTGCACCGCAGCCGCTCGGGGAACCGCCGCACCGTCAGCCGCCCCTTCGGGCTGTACCCCTGCGCCGACGGGTTCGTGTCGATCATCATCGTGCAGCCGGCCCACTGGAACAACCTCGCCGCCTGGATGGCCGAGGCCACCGGCATGGACGCCGTGCTCGAGCCCGCCTTCGTGGACCTCGCCACGCGATGGGAGGCCTCGGAGTTCATCGACGCCACCACCGAGATGCTGACCATGCCGTTGACCAAGCACGAGCTGTTCGTCGAAGGGCAGCGGCGCAACATCCCGATCACGCCGGTGAACACGGTGGCGGACCTCGCCGTGGACCCGCACCTCGAGGCGGCCGGGTTCTGGCGGGAGGGCGACCATCCGGTGGTGGGCCCCCACCGCCATCCGGGCGCACCGTTCACCGGTGCGGAGGGCTGGTGGCACTGGTCCCGCGCCCCGCTGCTCGACGAGCACCGCCACGATGTGGCCAGCCGTTGGGACATCCCCGACACGGCGCTGGCATGAGCGACGACACCCCGCACGCGTGACAGTCCCGCACCGGTTGAGCATCGCCGCCATCCACGACGACCCCACGCGGGCGGTGGTGGCGGTGACCGGAGGCGGCGTCGCCGCCCTGCAGTGGCTGCTGTCCGTCCCCGGGGCCAGCCGCACCATACTCGAAGGCATGGTGCCCTACGCCGCGGCGTCGCTGCGGTCACTGCTCGGCGGCGATCCCCCGGCCGGCGCTGCGTCGGCGGTGACCGCGGTGGCCATGGCCGAGGCGTGCCTGCGCCGGGCCCGCGCCCTCGCCGCCGCGGAGGACGCCACGGCTGCACCGGAGGGGACCGACGCAGCGGGCGCGGCCGGCGCAGCGGAGGGCGCGGACCGGTCCGGCGCCGGGCCGGCGACCGGCGGCGAGGCTCCGGACCGCCCGCTGGTCGGGGTGGCGGCCACGGCGGCGCTGGTCTCGGATCGACCGAAGAAGGGCGAGCACCGCGCCCACGTCGCGCTCGCCCGCAGCGACGGCACCACCGCCGTGTGGACCATCACGCTCGACAAGGGCGCCCGGGACCGCTCCGGCGAGGACGCCGTCGTCTCCGAGCTGGTGATCGCCGCGCTCGCCGCCGGATGCGGGCTCACGCCAGAGGCCGCAGGGCTGACCGGAGCCGACGTCCTCGAGCCGGGCTGGCCCACCCCGATCGAACCGAACCCTCCGGAGGCAACCCGATGACGCATCCCCACCCCGCCGACGGCGCGACGTTGACCCGCAACGACGGCGACGGGCGCTACGAGCTGCGTCGCGACGACGAACTGCTCGCCATCGCCACCTTCCACGAACACGGCAACGTGACGACCATCCCGCACACCGAGACCCGGATGGACCTGCGAGGCCATGGCATCGGAGCGGTGCTGGTGGCCGGCGTGCTCGACGAGCTGCGGGCGCAGGGCCGCACCGTCGAACCGCAGTGCTGGTTCGTGGCACAGTTCATCGACGAGAACCCCGCATACCGCGACCTGCTGGCATGATGGGCGGCCGGCACCCGGCACCTGGCCGGGTGGGTAGCCAGCAGGGGGAACCGCCATGGATGCAGCGCACAAGAAGGTGGCGCTTCGGGCCATCAACTACGGGCTCTACGTGCTCACCGCCCGCGACGGCGACGAGGTCACCGCGGCCAGCGTGAACTGGTTGTCGCAGGCGTCGTTCGAGCCGCCGTTGGTGATGGTCGGCGTGAAGGCGGACAGCCACAGCTGCGCGCTGATCGGCAAGGTCGGCAGCTTCGCCGTCAACGTGCTGGCCGAGGACCAGCTCGACATCGGCAAGGCCTACTTCCGCTCCACCACCGTCGAGGGCGACATGGCCAACGGCTATCGGTTCGTGCCCTCGCCCACGCTCGGCCACCCGCTCATCGCCGACCTTCCGTACTGGTTCGAGTGCCGCGTGACCGACACCATCGCCCGCGGCGACCACACCATCTTCGTGGGTGAGGTGGTGGACGCCGGCGTGAACAACGAGGGGGCGACGCCGCTGCTGCTGCGCGCCACCGGCATGAACTACGGCGGCTGATCACCGGTCGAGCGCAGCCGGCGATGGCGCGCCGAATCCGCACCCCGCCCGTCGCGACGAACCGGTGTGGCGGGTCGTCGCAACGAATCGATGTGGCTTCGGCGCGACGGCCCCCGCCTCCGGCCGAATCGATGTGGATTCGGCGGGTTGTCGCAACGAATCGCCGCCGATTCGGCGCGACGTCAGGGCCGGCGGTGGCGCCTCGCTGCCACGGTGCGCGGCCATCACGGCCCTATCCGCGGGCGGACCAGGCCGCGGCCCGGTGCATCGCCACCCGACGTGACGAACGCTGCGTACCATACTGCTCAGTATTGCAACCGTCCCGCCCCACGGGACCCGATGGGCGGCGGGCGCGACGCTGGGCGCCCCACGGGGACCCTGGTGTGCGGAACCCTGCACCTCCAGCCCGTTGCCTGACGCAACCACCCAGGTCACGCTGGTGCACGCTCCGTGACGGTGGCAGTTTCCGCACACAACCAGCGCCGGCCCCACGGCGAATCGCTGCCGATTCGCCGTGAGCGGCGACGATTCGCCCTCGCCGGTCCGAGCTCCCCCTGCGTTCGCCGGCCGCACCATGCCATGCGGTATGGTACGGCCATGGTGCGGTATCGTGCCGCAGCAACGATCGGTCGGTCCGGCACGAGAACAGGCCCAGCCGCGGGCGGGTGCGTCGACCACGAGGGACTCCGCGAAGACCACCGCGCCGCCGGGTCCCCCAGCAGCGCCGGACCTGGACCCCGACCGTCCTAGACGGCCACACCCACCAGCCGGCCGATCCCCGAGGTCACCGCCATCGCCACCGCCCCGAGCACCATCAGCCGGATGGCGGCCCGGCGGGTCGGCGCGCCGCCCAGGCGTCCCGCCACCGCGCCGAGCACACCGAGGGCGACCAGCGTCACCAGCGCGGTGACGATGCTGCGGCTGGATTGCGGGAGCAGACCGATGGTGAGCACCGGCACGATCGCGCCGATGGCGAAGCTGGCGAAGGACACCCCCGCCGCCTGCATCGGCGCGGCGAGGTCCTCCGGATCGAGCCCCAGCTCGTCGCGGGCGTGGGCGCCGAGGGCATCGACCTCGTGCAGCTCCTCGGCCACCTGCTGGGCCAGCGCCGGCGACAACCCCCGCCGGCGGTAGATCTCGGTCAGCTCCCTGAACTCCGCCTCGGGGTTGGCCTCGAGCTCCGCCGCCTCCGCCCGCAGGTCCGCCTCCTCCGCGTCGCGTTGGGAGGACACAGAGGTGTACTCCCCCGCCGCCATCGAGAACGCACCCGCCGCCATCGACGCCAGCCCGCTCAACCACAGCACGGACCGGGTGGCGTCCCCAGCGGCGACGCCCAGCACCAGGCTGGCCGTCGACAACAACCCGTCGTTGGCGCCCAGGACCGCGGCGCGCAACCAACCGCTGCGCTGGGAGCGGTGCGTCTCGGCGATGTGCTGTTGGTGAGAGGAGCGGATGGACGACATACGGGGGCCGGTTCCCTTCGGGCGCTCGACGGCTTCGATTTCTCGCGGCGCGGTGGCGCGGACGATCGTAGGGCGCCACGACATCGCTGCGGACCCGCCGGCACCGAACCGGCCCGCGGCCCTGCCGAACGGCGATCGGCCGTACCGCCGGTCGGTACGTGCCGGTGGGATAGCCTCGCCCGGGGGTCTTCGCACATGCCTGATCAGATCAAGCTCGACGCCATCCGCGCCGTGGGCACCATCGGCGTGCTCGCGGAGGAGCAGCAGCGGGCCCAACCGTTCGAGGTCGATCTCGTGCTCGACGTCGACGTGCGCGCTGCCGGCGCCACCGATGAGCTCGACGCCTCGGTCGACTACGGCAAGCCCATCGCCATCGCCAACCGGATCATCACCACCGAGCGGCACCAGCTCCTCGAGCGCGTCGCCACCCGCATCGCCGAGGAGGTCCTGCTGCTGCCGGGCGTCGAGGCGATCGAGGTCACGGTGCGCAAGCTCAAGGTGCCGGTACCGGAGGACGTCCGCTCCAGTGCGGTCACCATCCGGCGCAGCCGGGTCGAGGCCAACCGCCGCGCCCCCCGCTGGTCCACCGCGTACCTGGCGATGGGATCCAACCTCGGAGACCGCCGGGAGCACCTGCGCCGGGCGTTGCAGCGACTGGGCTACCAGACCGACCGTGGAGGGGTGCGGGTCACCGCCACCTCCGGCGTGTACGAGACCGATCCGGTCGGCGGGCCCGACAACCAGGGGCCCTACCTCAACGTGGTGGCCGAGGTCGAGACCACGTTGGACCCCTTCCAGCTCCTCGAGCACTGCCTCGCCACCGAGGCCGCCGGCGGACGCGAGCGGCAGGTCCGCTGGGGGCCGCGCACCATCGACATCGACGTGCTGCTCTACGAGGACGTGCGCATCGAGGCCCCAGAGCTGACGCTGCCGCACCCGCGCATGTGGGAACGCCGCTTCGTGCTCGAACCGCTGTCCGACCTGGCGCCCGAGCGGCTGTCCAAGGACTGGGCCGAACGGTTGCCGACCGCGGGCGTCCGCCGGGTGGACGGCCTCGACGCATGAACCAGGTGCGCCTCTTCACCCCGACCGAGCTCGATCCGCAGGTCCTCGCCCGGCGCAAGGGCACCAGCACGGTGTCGGTCTGCCTGCCGGCCCGCAACGAGGCGGCCACCCTGGCCGCCATCATCGACATCGTCACCGGCGAGCTGATGGCCGGCTCCGGACCCGACGGCAGCGGACCTGCGCTGGTCGACGAGCTGGTCGTCCTCGACGACGGTTCCACCGATGCCACCGCGGCGGTGGCCGGCGCCCACGGGGCACGCGTCGTGGCCGTGGACAAGATCCTGCCCGAGCTCGGGGCCGGCCGGGGCAAGGGCAACGTGCTGTGGCGCAGCCTCGCCGTCGCCACCGGCGACCTCATCGTCTGGTGCGACGCAGACGTGACCTCGTTCCGGGCGGACTACGTCACCGGGTTGCTCGCCCCACTGCTCGACGATCCCGCCATCGGCTTCGTCAAGGGCTTCTACGACCGGCCCACCGCGGCCAGCGGCCACGGCGGCGGCCGGGTCACCGAACTGGTCGCCCGCCCGTTGCTGTCGCGGTTCTTCCCCGGTCTGGCCACGTTGCGCCAACCGCTGGCCGGCGAGATGGCGGGCCGCCGCTCGGTGCTGGAGGCGGTGCCGTTCGTGCAGGGCTACGGCGTGGAGACCGGTCTGGTCATCGACATCGCCAACCGGTTCGGGTTCGACGCCGTGGTGCAGGTCGACCTCGGCGTGCGCCGCCACCGCCACCAGCCGCTCGACGCGCTGGCTGTGCAGGCCACCGAGGTGCTGCAGGTCGTGCTCGACCGCGCCGGCCTGCCCGCCGAATCGATGGCCGTCGAGCTGGCCCGGGCCGACGGGTCGACCGTCACGGTGCCCCTCCTCGAATGGCCGCCGATGGAGACGGTCAACGCCCGCGGCGTGCGGGTCTGATCGAACGTTCGATGGTCGAGGACCTGCCGGCGTTCTACCGCATCGGCCCCGCACCCCCGGACCGGCCGTGGGTGGTGGTGTCCATGGTCGCCACCGTCGACGGCGCCACCGCGCTGGACGGCGTCAGCGGTGCGCTCGGCAACGACACCGACCGTGAGGTGCTCCGCCTGGCGCGCGCCGCGGCGGACGTCATCGTGGTCGGCGCAGCCACCGTTCGGGCCGAGCAGTACCGACCGGTACGGGAACCGAAGCAGCTGGTGGTGGTGAGCCGCAACGGGGATCTGGGCGGTGCGCCGGCGGCCGGAGCGCCCAACACCCACATCGTGCGACCGGAGCCGGACGGGCCCGACGGCCTCGCCGCCCTGCTCGCCCGCTACCCCGGCCGGGTCGTGGTGTGCGAAGGAGGGCCGTCGCTCAACGGGCAGGTGCTGGCGGCCGGTCTCGCCGACGAGGTGCTCGTCACCATCAGCCCCCGGCTGGTGGCCGGCGGCAGCGCCCGGCTGGCCCACGGACCGGACCAGGCGGACCCCACACCGTGGGAGCTGCGCCATGTGCTCGTCGACGAGGACCACCTCTTCGTGCGCTACCGCCGTCGCGGCGAGGCCACGAGCTGAGCGCTCACACCTCCCGCCGCAGCGACTCCGCCAGCGTCAGGTCGTCCGGCACGTCGAGCTCGCCGCGCAGCGCAGCCCGCACCGTCAGGTAGTCCTGCACGGCCGCCACGTCGTGCACCCGCACGATCGCGCCGCCTGCGTCGAGCCCGGCGCCGACCGCAGCCAATGTGCCGGCGTCGCGGGCGCGGGGCCGCCGCTCGGTCAGGGCGCCGATGAAGTCCTTCCGTGAGATGGCGAGCAGGACCGGACGGCCCAGGGCCACCACCTGGTCGAGGTGGCGCAGCACGGTGATGGTCTGCGCCGGGGTCTTGGCGAAGTCCGGGCCCGGGTCGAGCACGATGCGATCGGCCGGCACCCCGAGCTCCGCAGCGAGCGCCAGCTTCTCGCCCAGGAAGCCGACCACGTCGGCCACCACGTCGTCGTAGGCGGGGAACTCCTTCTTCTTCGGCTCGGCCCGGGTGTGCATGATCACCAGCGCCGCCCCCGTCTCGGCGCACGCGGAGGCCAGTCCGGGATCGCGCAGGCCGCTCACGTCGTTGAGGATCTGTGCCCCGGCGTCGAGCACGGCGCGCGCCACCGGCACCTTCCAGGTGTCGACCGACACGACGATGCCCTTCGCCACCAGGCGGCGCACCAACGGCAGCACCCGGTCGATCTCCTCGCCGGCGTCGAGGGCCGCACGGTTGGTGACCCCCGACTCGCCGCAGACGTCGATGATGGCGGCGCCGGCCTCGACGAGGCGCTCGGCCTGGGCGACCTGCGCGTCGACGCCGACGAGCTCACCCCCGTCGGAGAAGGACTCCGGACTGGCGTTGACCACGCCCATGATCGCGGGCCAGCGGTCCAGCACCCGGTCGGGCAGCACCAGCGGCGGGATCGGCGGGATCGGTCCGGGCGTTCGCACCCCGGCATCCTGGCAGACCGATGGCGCCCCGGCCGGTCACCGCGAGCGCGCCGGGCGGTCCGCGAACCGGGCCTGCCACGCTGCGGTCCGGGCCACCTGGTTGAACGTGAACAGGTGCAGCCCCTCGACCCCGAAGCCGGCCAGCTCGTCGGCCAGCGGCTCCAGCAGGTGGTCGGGCTCGTAGTGGGTGGGGCCCATCATCTTCAGCACGCCGGCATTCTTCCGGAGGTACCGCAGCGACGAGCCGACCCCGAGCCGGACACCGAGGCTGATGAGCTTGGCCCGATCCACCGCACCCGGCACGCCGAGGTGCACCGGGAGGTCCAACCCGTCGCGCCGGATGCTCGCCAACCAGTTGCGGGTGGTGGCCGGGTTGAAGCACATCTGGGTGGTGGCATGGGCGTCCAGCCCGGCGGCCGCCAGCAGCGCGGCCTTGCGGCGCAGTTCGTGCCGCAGCGTGTCGTCGTCGATGAACGGGTGGCGGTCCGGGTAGGCGGCGATGCCGACGTGACGAAGCTCCGGCGCGGCCGCCAGCAGGTCCTCGAGGAACGGGTAGGAGCCTTCGTAGGGCCCGGCCGGATGGGGCGCGTCCCCGGCGATGACGAACACCTCGCGCACATCCAGCCGCCGCAACCGCTCGGCGATGCGCGCCACGTGGGCGGGGCCGTCGACCATGCGGGCGGCGAGGTGCGGCATGGCGCAATGCCCGGCGGCGATGACCTCGGCCACCAGGTCGAGGGTGGCGTCCACCCCCTTGACCGGCGAGCACGTCACCGAGACGGCGGCTCCGACGGGCAGTGCGGCCAGCGCCTCCGCGGCGCCCTTCATGGGGATGATCTCGAAGCGGGCGCCCGCCACCAGGGCGCGCAGTGCGGCATCCACCAGGGCGTCATCCATGGTTGCGCACCACCACGAAGCTCTCGTCCTGGAACCACAGCCCGCCGTGCTTGCGCACCACCTCGACGGTGGCGTCGAGGTAGTGGGGGGAGCTGAGCACCGAGGCGATTCGCTCGTCCTCGATCTGCGCCACGTACACCGCCGCGTTCCAGGCGGCCAGCGCGGTCGAGGTGCTGATGCGCGAGCCGACCTCGTTGGGCATGGCGTGGAGGTGGTAGGTGAACAACGCGCCGGCGTCGCTGGTGCCCTCGAAGCGATAGCCCGGCGGCGTGCCGGTACCGCCCGGCCCGTTGAGCTCGCGCTCGAGCTCGGTGATGAGCATGTGGCGCGGCGTGGCGAACGGGTCCTCGTCGGGCCAGATCCGCCGGATGATCTCCATGCCCGGATCGTGGCCGGTGGACTGCACCACGACCAGTCGGCCGCCCGGCGCGAGCGCACGGGCCAGCGGGGCCAGCACGGTGCGCACCTTCGCCTCGGCCGCGGTGCGGGAGCGGTACGGCTGGGCGGCGAGCCCGAGGTCGTAGGCGATGTCCTGCGGGGCACCGATGTTGCGCGGGATGATCCCGTCGAGGGAGAACGCCCGGTCCTTGCGGTACAGCACGAGCACGGCGGGGCACTCGTAGATCGGGTTGCCCGTCCGCGGGCTGCTCGTCGTCTGCCAGCCATCGGTGAGCACGTGGTCGAGCTGGTGGATCTGCTCGGAGAACTCGTGCGCCGAGTCACCGTCGAGCGCGATGTCCCACCACTTGAGCTTGGCCTGGTTGGCCGGTGAGCGCGGGTGGAGCCACGGCGCTTCGGCATAGAACATGTTGGTCAGCACGAACACCGTCTCGGGGTGTTCCGCCAGGCGGTCGGGCAGCTGGTTGAGCGTCAGCCGCGCGTCCTCCATCGAGATCTCCTTGCCGGCCGCGAAGAACGGCACGGTGGGCAGCTCCCGGTGCATCTGGCGCAACACCTGCGACAGCACCGTGCCGTTGCCGGTGCCTGCGTCGAACAGGTACATCGCCGGCGGGCGCGGCGAGACGTGCTGCAGCTCCTTGCCGACGCGGGCGGCGACCTCGGACTTCTCGCTCGTCGTGGTGACGAACAGCAGGTACTTCTCGCGGTTGTCGAAGAAGCGGAACGGCTCGTCCTTGCGCGGCGCCGCCGCGGAGGCGAGCAGACCGGCGCGATCCGGTGCGGCGGTGCTGGCGGTGCTCATGGGCGTCCCCTTCTCCGATCGGCCCGCCGTCCGCGTCCCCCGTCGCGGGCTCGGAACTGAGCGTACTCAGAACGATGGCCGTTGCCCAGCGTCGGGTCGCCACGCCGTTGCGGCCCGCCCGTCGGCGCACCGGCCCGATGAGGCCCGTAGCGGTGCGGCGAGCGCGACGGGTAGCGTCCGTCGCCGACAGGCCATCAGTCTCGACATCGCAGCGCGCCGGCGCCCTGGAGGACCATGAAGATCGCTCGTTTCACCGAACAAGGCCGCACCCGCCTCGGCGTGGTCGTGGGTGACCAGCTCGCCGACGTCGGTTCCGCCCGGCCGGATCTGCCCACCGACATCGGCGCCCTGCTCGAAGGCCCCGGCATCGCCGCCCTGGCCGCCCTGGTCGACACCGCCCCCCGGCTGGCCCTGGCCGCGGTGACCCTCGAGGCGCCGGTGGCCCGGCCGCCGGAGTTCCTCGCCATCGGCCTGAACTACGCGCTGCACATCGCCGAGTCCGGCCGGACCGAGGCGCCCAAGGTCCCGGTGGTGTTCAACAAGCAGGCGACGTGCATCAACCGCCACGGCGGGGACATCCACATCCCCGCCCCGGCGCCGGACATGATCGACTACGAGGGCGAGCTGGGCGTCGTGATCGGCCGCACCGCCAAGCGGGTCAAGGCGGCCGACGCGCTCGACTACGTGGCCGGGTACCTCATCGTCAACGACGTGTCGGTGCGCGATTGGCAGCGGGCCTCCGCCACCATGACCATGGGCAAGTCGTGGGACACCCACGGCCCCACCGGCCCCTGGCTCACCACCGCCGACGAGGTGCCGGATCCACAGAAGCTGTCCATCAAGACCTGGGTCTCGGGCGATCTCCGCCAGAACGGCAACACCGAGCACATGATCTTCCCGGTCGCCACGTTGATCGAGCACCTCTCGACGGCGTTCACGCTGCTGCCCGGCACCATCATCGCCACCGGCACCCCCGAGGGCGTCGGCATGGCGATGAAGCCGCCCGGGTTCATCAAGGCGGGTGACACGGTGCGCATCGAGATCGACGGGCTGGGCGTGCTCGAGAACCCGGTGGTGGCGGACCCGGGCGCCTGATCGCCGGACCGTCCCTTCGCCGTCGACGGCGGGGCCCGTTCCCATCCTTCCGCTCCGTGCGGCTGGAGGTGACGGCGCCCCGCCGCTTCGCGTTCGGGGATCCGGGCTCCAGCAACCGCCTGCACGAGCAGGCCCGAACGAGCCATCGGTCCGCACCGCGGAACGGCTGACTTGCCGCCAGTCGGAACAGTTCGGGATCATGCTGTTTCCAGGCAAGATGCTTTCCGGGGGAGGCCGTTCGATGGGTTCCGATTCGACGATCCATTCCGTCGTCACGTCGCTGCGCGTGCTGCAGGCGTTCACGCCCACCGACCGCGTGCTCGGCGTTTCGGAGCTGGCCCGTCGGCTCGGCATCGGCAAGTCGACCGTGCACCGGGCCCTGCAGACCCTTGCCAGCGAGGGCTTCGTCACCCAGACCACCGGCGGCCGCTACCGGCTCGGCATCAAGCTGTGGGAGCTGGGCCTGCAGGTCGTGCACGGGCTCGAGCTGCGCGAGCTCGCCCACCAGCACGTGGAGGCGCTGCACACCCGCACCGGCGAGACCGCCCACGTCTCGGTGCTCGAAGGCGCCGACGTGGTGTTCGTGGACCGCATGGAGTCCCAGGAGACGCTGCGCATGTTCTCCCGGGTGGGCGCCCGGGTGCCGGCCCACTGCACCTCCACCGGCAAGGCCATCCTCGCCTTCTCCAACGAGGACTCGGTGGCCACGGTGGTAGCCGGTGGCCTCGCCCGCATGACGCCGCGCTCGATCAGCTCCGCCGACATGCTGCAACGGGCGCTCGAGCAGGTGCGACGGGACGGCTACGCCTACGCGCTCGAGGAGAGCGAGATCGGCGTGAACTCGGTGGGCGCCCCCATCTTCGACCACCGGGCCCGGGTCGTGGCCGGCATCTCGGTGGCCGGGCCGATCAGCCGCATCCGCCGGGACCGCATCCGCGAGCTGGGCGCCCTCGTGCGCCGGGTCGCCAACGACGTGTCCCGCGAGCTCGGTTACCGCCCGGGAGCCCCCGCCGCCCGCCCGGCCCCCGGTCGGGCCCCGTCGCCCTCCCCTGCCGCCGCCCACGCCACCACAGCCCCGGCGGCCAGCCCGCTGGGCGACGGCGCGGTGAGCGGGGCGGCCGGTCGCCCACTCGTGCGCACCACGTTCCGCTGAGGACGGCGGCTACGGTCTTCCGCCGTGCCGAGCCCGTGTCCCGCCCGCTTCGACATCCTGCTGCTCGACTTCGGCGGGGTGTGCATCCCGCACCCCTTCGAGCAACCGGAGGTGATGGCCGACGCCTTCGGCCTGCGAGTGGACCAGCTGCCGTGGGCCGGTCCGACCGATCCCGGCCGGGACCCGCTCTACGTCCGCCAGCAGGCCGGGGAGATCACCGAGCGGGAGTACTGGGGGGCGCACGCCGCCACGTTGGGCCGCTGGGTGGACGGCACCGAGTGGGCGCTGCTCGACATGATGCGCCGCTTCCACGAGCGGGTGGTGCCCGACGAGCTGCTGCGGCCGGAAGCGACGGCGCTGGCCGACGCCGCCCGGGCCGAGGGCGTGCGGGTGGCGGTGATGTCCAACGACCTCCGCGACTTCGCCGGTGAGGAGTTCGTGGCCCGCTGCCGGTTCCTGCAGCTCGCCGATCCCATCGTCGACGCCTCGGTGACCGGCGTGTTCAAGCCGGCGCCGCAGGCCTACGCCATCGCCCTCGACGCGCTCGGTGGGCCCGATCCCGCCACCGTGCTGTTCGTTGACGACCAGGCCGCCAACGCGGCCGGCGGACGGTCCGCCGGCATGGCCGTCCTGCACTTCGACGTGCTGCGCCCCACCGCCGGCTGGTGGATGGTCGCTGAGGAGCTGTTCTGCGCGGCGTTCGCCGAGCTGCTGTACGGCCCGCGGCCCTGAGCGGGCGCGAGCGCCCGGCGGCGCCGATCAGCGGGTGAGCGTGCGGCCCGGGGACTTCTTCACCTCTCGGAACGGGACGTGCTTGTCCACCTCGGGCTCCTTGGGCAGACCGAGGATGCGCTCGCCGATGATGTTTCGCTGGATCTGATCGGTGCCACCGCCGATCGAGGTGAAGAACGCGTTGTGCAACGCGTAGGAGGCGTCGGCCGAGTCCGGCCAGTCCGGTCCCCACAGGGCGCCCTCCGGCCCGAGCAGGTTCACCTGGAGGCGGCCGGCGAAGTGGAGGATGCCGCTCATGGCCAGCTTGCCCAGCGAGGCCAGCGGGGTGGACGAGCCCTGCTCCATCAGCGCCTTGGCCCGCCGGCCGTTCCACTCGTTGACCATGCGCATGCAGTGCAGCCGGGCGAGGTCCTGGCGGACGATCGGGTCCCCGGTGCGGCCGCGGGCCCGGGCGAACTCGACGAGCTCCAGGTCGGGCACCGGCGCGCTCCACTCGGAGGTGGGGTCCCGGTTGATCTTCGCCTTCTCCTTGTCGCGGTCGCGGCGCTGGGTGACGCCCATGACCGCCCGCTCGTACATCAGGGCGGTCTGCAGCACCCACCAGCCGGCGTTGAGCTCACCGAGGCGGTTGGCGTCGGGCACGCGGGCGTCGGTGATGAACACCTCGTTGAAGCGGGAATCGCCGGTGGCCTGGCGGATGGGGCGGACCTCCACGCCGGCCTGCTTCATGGGGAAGAAGAAGAACGTGATGCCGCGGTGCTTCGGCTGGTCGAGATCGGTGCGGGCGATCAGCAGGGCGTAGGCCGCCTGACGGCCGCCGGAGGTCCACACCTTCTGGCCGTTGACGATCCACTCGTCGCCGTCACGCTCCGCCCGGGTCTGCACCGAGGCGAGGTCCGAGCCGGCGCCGGGCTCGCTGTAGAGCAGGCACATGTCGAGCTCGCCCAGCAGCAGGGGCCGCATGACCTCGCGCTTGAGCTCGTCCTGACCGAAGGCGAGCACGGTGTTGGCCCACAGGTTGGTGACGTCCTGGCCGTAGCCGCCGGCGCCGACCTTCTTGAACTCGTCGTCCACCGCCCGGGCGGCGTCGGGGGTGATGCCCTTGCCGAACCACTCGACCGGCCAGCTCGGCGCCGACCACCCGGCGTCGACCACGGTGGCGAGCCACGTCCGGCTGTCGAGTGCGGGGTTCCAGTGCTGGGCGAGCCAGGCGGCCGCCTCGGCCCGGATGGCGGCGTGATCGGCCGGTTCGTGCGTGCTCGTCTCCGTGTCCACGGCGCTCGATCCTACGTCGCCCGCCCGGAGCCGTTTCGTCGACAGCGGCGGCGGCGGACCGCCAAGCCGGGCGACCGTCGATCACGGTGATGTCGGCCTCGACGGCGCGCCCGCGGTCCGGCGGCGAGCCGGGGACGCACCCAGCGGAGCCACGCCACCGCAATCCGCGAATTCTCCCACCGCTCTCGGTGGTATCGGCCGATGTCGTCGCAGCG
>JADLEF010000370.1 GCA_020846295.1 Acidimicrobiales bacterium | reverse complement strand
CCGGTGAGCTCCGCGTAGCGCTCGAGGAACTGCTCGCGGGTCTGGAAGCCGCCCGCCTCGGTGGGCGGCTCGGCGGCGCCCCGGGTGATCAGGTTCGGCTCCCCGGGCTGGGCCCAGTTGTTCATGATGTAGCCGACATCGGCCATCGTGTCGCCCAGGGTGCAGAGCTCCCAGTCCAGCACCGCGGCGATGCGGCCGTCGGGGCCGACCATCATGTTGCCGAGCCGGTAGTCGCCGTGCACGATGCCCGAGCCGACCTGTTCGGGCATGGCCGCCTCCAGCCCGTCGGCCACCTCGTCCATGGCGGGCAGCTCCCTGGTCTTGGAGCCCTCCCACTGGGTGCGCCACCGCTTGATCTGGCGCTGCAGGTAGGCGTCCTTGCGGCCGAGATCGCCCAGCCCGCACCGGTCCGGATCCACGGTGTGCAGGGCGGCCATCACCTCGATCACCGAGCCGCCGATGGTCAGGCGCTGGTCGGACGAGGGGAAGTGCTCGTCCACCTTGACCGCCTCGTCGAGCACCACGCCCTCGACGAAGTCCATGACGTAGAACGGTGCGTCGTTCACCTCGACGTCGGTGCACAGGCCGAGGGCGCGGGCGACCGGCACGGAGGTCTGCCCCACCCCGGAGATGATCTTGTGCTCGCGGGCCATGTCGTGGGCGCTGGCGAGGACCGCGCCGGTCGGTGGCCTGCGCAGGACGTACGCGACGCCGTTGGCGTCGAGCACCCGGTAGGTCAGGTTGGAGTGCCCGCCGGCGAGCAGCTCGTAGGAGAACGGTGCCTTCGCCCCCGGGATGTTCTGCACGAACCACTCGCCGACCGATCCGGCCCGGATCCCGACGATGTCGTTGGTTGCTCCTGTCACGGTTCCTCCCCTGGTGGGCAGCGCGGCGTCGCGGTCCGCCGCCCTCCTGCAGGTTGAGGACCGTAGCGCGCCCCGTTCGGGCTAGGCCCACCGACCCGTCGTGCCTATGTGGTCATGCGATCACAGTCAGTGATTGTTATGGGTTCGAGTGCGACGAGGAGTCCGATGTCGATGCCGAGGACGTGGATGCTGGGGTCTGCCATGGCCCTGGTGCTCCTCGCCGGCTGCGATGCGGCGGACAACGCAGCCGACGACGAGCAGATCGATTCCGGTGCAACGTACGCGCTGGTGGCCGACGGGGCCACGGGCGAGCACACCACCACCAGCACGGCGGGGCCGGGCGCCGTCCAGCCCCGCGTCGACGCCACCGCGCCGACCGCGGCGACCGCGGTGTCCGCCGCTCCGCCGGTCGGCGCGGCGCCGGCCACCGAGCCGCCGACGACCGAGACGGTCGCCACCGAGCCGCCGGTCGGGGAGCAACCCGCGAGCGAGCCGCCGACGAGCGAGCCGCCGACGACGACCGAGGTGACCGAACCCCCCACCACCGCGCTGCCGGTGCCGCCCCCGGTACCGACCCCGCCGCTGGCCCCGGCGGCCACCACCACCCTGCAGGGCCCTGCCGCCGAGTTCCTCGACGCGCTGAACGGGCTGCGGACCTCGCTCGGGCTCGGTCCGCTCTCCGGCGACGCCGCCCTGGTCGCCTCGGCCGACGCGCAGGTCGACGTGATGCTGTCCGGCGGGACCCTGGCCCATCAGGACCTGCAGGACGAACTGGCCCAGGGCTGGATGATCGTCGGCGAGAACGTCGGCTACGGCCCCAACGTCGATGCCATCCACCAGGCGCTGGTCAACAGCCCCGGCCACTACGCCAACCTGGTGAACGCCCGCTTCAGCCGGGTCGGCATCGTGGTCAAGAGCGACGCCAACGGCCGCCTGTGGGTCGCCCAGGTATTCGGCGGCTGAACGCCGGCTCGTTTCGTAGGACCGTCGTCCTCCAACCTTCGCGGGAACCGCCCGGTGCCCGGCGCCTCCACGGCGCCGGGCGCTGTGGTATCCGGGACCATACCGCCCGGTGCGGCGAAGCGGGCCCAGGGCTCGAGCGCTCCAACTCAGGGGGAGGTCAGGGTGATCCCCCATTGAGCGCACCATGTCGATGAACGACGCTGCATTCCGATGCAGAACGACGCACAACACCATGCGGGTGCCGCCGCCGAAGCTCCTAGCGTGTCGCAGATGGCCATGCCCCCCGCCCCCGCCACCGTCGAGCTCGCGGCGCGCACCGACCGCGCCGTCAAGGTGTACGGCACCGGCGAAACGCAGGTACTCGCCCTCAACGAGGTCACCGTCGGCTTCGAGCGCGGTCGCTTCAACGCCATCATGGGCCCCTCCGGCTCGGGCAAGTCCACCCTGATGCACTGCATGGCGGGGCTCGACCGCCTCACCGCGGGTGCCACCTTCATCGGCGACGTCGAGGTGTCGGGCCTGTCGGAGAAGCAGCTGACCGAGCTGCGCCGGGATCGCGTCGGGTTCATCTTCCAGGCGTTCAACCTCATCCCCACGCTCAACGCGATCGAGAACATCACCCTGCCGATGGACCTCGCCGGACGCGACCCCGACAAGGCCTGGTTGGACTCGGTCATCACCGCCGTCGGCCTGGGCAACCGGCTCAAGCACCGACCGAAGGAGCTCTCCGGCGGCCAGCAACAGCGCGTCGCGGTCGCCCGGGCGCTGGCCAGCCGGCCCGAGATCATCTTCGCCGACGAGCCCACCGGCAACCTCGACTCGCGCTCGTCGGGCGAGATCCTCGCCTTCATGCGCCACGCGGTGTCCGACCTCGGTCAGACCATCGTGATGGTGACCCACGACCCGAACGCCGCCTCCCACGCCGACCGGGTCGTCTTCCTGGGCGACGGGCGGATCGTGCACGAGCTGCACGCCCCCACCGCGGAGACGATCCTCACCGCCATGCGGGCGATCGGGGACTGAGCCGTGATCATCGGCAAGCTCACCCTTCGCTCCCTGCGGGCCCGCTGGATCCGCTTCGGCCTGACCTCGCTGGCGGTCATCGCCGGCGTCGGTGCCGTCACGGCGTCGTTCGTGCTGTCGGACACGTTGCGCAAGACCTTCGACGCAGTGGCGACCAACGCCACCGAGAACCTCGACGTGCTGGTGCGGGCGGTCGACACCCTCGAGAGCGACGACGCGGCCGGCGCCGCCCGCGCGCCCGTACCGGAAGGTCTGCTCGACGAGTTGGCTGCGGTGGACGGGGTCGGCCGCGCCGAGGGCACCATCCAGTTCCTCGCCTCGATCACCACCCCCGACGGGGAGGCGGTGCGCACCACCGGCGCGCCCATCCTCGGGTTCGGTTGGGTGGACCGGCCGGACAGCGTGTTCGAGATCACCGAGGGCCGCGGCCCCACCGCGCCCGACGAGATGGCGCTCGACGAGAACGCGGCCAAGACCTACGACATCGCCATCGGGGACACGGTGACGGTGCGCGCCGTGGGCCAGGAGGGGCGGTTCACCGTCGTCGGCCTCGACTCCTTCGGCGAAGGTGGCGGTGCCTTGTTCCTGCTGTTCGAGATGTCCGCCGCCCAGCAGCTGGCCAACCTGCCCGGCCAATACCAGGCGGTATCGCTCGAGGCGGCCGAGGGCGTCAACGAGGTCGAGCTGCGCGACCGCGTCGCCGCCGCGCTGCCCGAGGGCTTCGAGGCGATCACCGGCTCGCAGTTCAGCCAGGAGTTCTCCGAGAGCTTCGGCCAGATCATCGACATCATCCGCACGGTGCTGCTGGTGTTCGCCTTCGTCATCCTGTTCGTGGCCGGCTTCATCATCAACGTGGTGTTCAACACCACGCTCGGCCAACGGGTGCGCGAGCTCGGCCTGCTGCGCGCCATCGGGGCCCGCAACGGTCAGATCACCCGCTCGGTGCTCGCCGAGTCGTTGCTCATCGGGCTGATCGCCTCGGTGATCGGCACGTTCATGGGCATCGTGTTCGCCTGGCTGCTGAAGGCGCTCATCACCTCTCAGGGCGGCGGCTTCCCGGACACGCCACTGGTGCTGTCGGGCGGCACGTGGATCGTCGCGTTCGTGGTGGGCATCGGCGTCACCACCCTGGTGTCGCTGGTGCCGGCATGGCGGGCGGGCCGGGTCACGCCGGTGGCGGCCATGCGCGACGGCGGCTCGCTGGTGGGCGATTCGATCAAGGCCCGCACCATCACCGGGGCGGTGCTCGCCGCCATCGGCCTCGCCGCCTTCCTCTTCGCCCTCTTCGCCGACTTCGACGGCACCGCGCCGCGGCTCACCACGATGGGGGTCGGCGCCCTGCTGCTGTTCCTCGGGGCCACCGCGGTGAGCCCGGTGGTGGCGAAGCCGGTGGCCAGCGCGCTGTCGGCGCCGTTCGTCGCCATCTACGGGGTCACCGGCAAGCTGGCGCAGGGCAACGCGGCGCGCAACCCGCGGCGCACCGCCACCACCGCCTCGGCGCTGATGGTCGGCGTGGCGCTCGTGGCCATGGTCGGCGTGCTGGGCTCCTCGTTCAAGGCGACGTTCTCCGAGCAGCTGAAGACGGGCATCGCCGCGGACTACTTCGTCACCGCCGAGAACTTCGTCGGGTTCACCCCGGAGTTGGCCACCCAGCTCGATGCGCTGCCCGAGACCGATCAGGTGACCACCTTCCGGCAGGGCTCGGTCAAGATCGAAGGGCAGACCAAGTCGGTGCAGGCGGCCCAGCCGACCGGTCTGGACAAGGTGGTCAACCTCGACGTACGGGCCGGTACGGCAGCGGAGATCCCCCCCGACGGCATCCTCGTGCAGGACCTGGCGGCGGAGGACCTCGGCCTGACGATCGGCAGCCCGCTCACCGCCACCTTCCCCCTCGGCGAGCGCGAGCTGCAGGTGACCGGCCTGTTCCACACCGCCGTCACCGGGTCGAACTGGATCATCTCCCAGGAGCTGTTCGAGGAGGCGTTCCCGCCCGACGTGCAGCTGGACGCGTTCGGCGGCTTCACCCTGGCCCAGGGCGTGGACCGGGCCGCGGGCGAAGCTGCGGTCAAGCAGGTGACCGACGGCTACCCCGACGTGAAGCTCGAGGACCGCGCCGAGTTCCAGGAGAACCAGGAGAAGCAGATCGACCAGACCGCGGTCATCATCTACGCGCTGCTGCTCATCGCGCTGGTGATCGCGGTGCTCGGCATCTTCATCACGCTGATGCTGGCGGTCTACGAGCGGACCCGGGAGCTCGGTCTGCTGCGGGCGGTCGGCCAGCAACGGCGCCAGACCCGGCGCATGATCCGCATCGAGTCGATCGTCGTGTCGCTCTTCGGTGCCGTGCTCGGCGTGGTGCTGGGCCTGGTGTTCGGTCTGGCCATCGCCGCCGCGCTGCCGGCCAGCGTGATGAGCGTGATCGCGGTGCCCTACGGACAGCTGGTCATCATCCTCGTCCTCGCCGCCATCGCCGGCGTCGTCGCCGGGTTCATCCCGGCCTTCCAGGCGTCGAAGCTCAACGTGTTGGACGCCATCTCCTACGAGTGAGCGCGAGCGCCGGGCCGGCCGGTCGCTCCGTAAGCTGGTCCACCATGTCCGACTGGGTCCCTCCTCGTCCGAAGCACGGCCTGCGCCCCCGCATGGACGTCGTCATCGTCGGCGCCGGCATCGTCGGGCTGACCACCGCCCGGGCGATCGCCTCCGCCCGCCCGGAGCTGCGGGTGGCGCTGCTCGAGAAGGAACCGGTCATCGCCCGGCACCAGACCGGCTCCAACTCGGGTGTGATCCATTCGGGCATCTACTACAAGCCCGGTTCGTTGAAGGCCCGCCTGACGGTGCAGGGCAAGGAGGAGCTGCAGCGCTACTGCGCCGAGCGCGGCGTCCCGTTCGACCTGTGCGGCAAGGTCGTGGTCGCGGTGCGGCCGGAGGAGCTGGCGCAGCTCGACATGCTGGCCAAGCGGGCGGAGGACAACGGCGTAGCGGCCGAGCGCATCTCGCTGGAGGAGCTGCACGAGCTGGAGCCCTACGCCGCCGGGCTGGGGGCGTTGCGGGTCCGTTCCACCGGCATCGTGGACTACCCGGTCCTGTGCGACTGGCTGGCCGACGACCTGCTCGCCGCGGACCACGAGATCCGGCTCGACACCGCGGTCACCGGCATCGCCGAGGAAGCCGATCAGGTGGTGGTCGCCACCCATGGGGACTACGTGCACGCCAGGGTGGTGATCAACTGTGGGGGGTTGCACTCCGACCGGGTGGCCAACCTCTCCCCCGGCAGCCACACCGACATCCGGATCATGCCGTTCAGGGGCGAGTACTACTCGCTCGTCCCCGCCCGGCGGCACCTGGTGAACAACCTGATCTATCCGGTGCCCGACGCCCGCTTCCCGTTCCTCGGCGTGCACTTCACCCGCATGATCAAGGGCGGCGTGGAGTGCGGACCGAACGCGGTGCCGGCGTTGGCGCGCGAGGGCTACTCCTGGCGGGACGTCGACCTGGGAGACCTCAAGGAGATCGTGGGAGCGAGGAGCTCGCGGATCCTGGCCCGGAACTACTGGCGCACCGGGCTGGGCGAGATCCACCGCAGCCTGTCCAAGAAGGCGTTCGTGAAGGCGCTGCAGGCGTTGGTGCCCGATGTGCGCGACGAGGACCTGATCCGAACCGGGGCCGGGGTCCGGGCCCAGGCCATCGGACCCGACGGCGCCCTGCTCGACGACTTCGCCTTCGCCGAGACCGCCCGGCAGATCCACGTGGTGAACGCCCCCTCGCCCGCCGCCACCGCCAGCTTCGCCATCGGGCGCATCATCGCCGACAAGGCACTCGATCGCCTCAGGTGATCGGCCCGGTCAGGGTCGGCTGACCCGGCGGGCCGAGGGGCCTGCGCCTGGGCCTGGGCAGGGGCCTGGGCCTGGGCGACGAGGTCCGGGGTGGGTGTGCTCGATCTCCGTAGGGTCGAAATCGAACTGGAATCGCCGGTTCTCGACCGGCGGGTCGTGTACGCCGCATCGAGTGTCGAAGGCGGCTCCCCGTCGCCGAAGGGCGCGGTCAGCGCTCGGCTTCGTGTCCCATGACCGATCCGAGATCGAAATCGATTTCGACCCTAGGGTCCCCGACCGGCCCTCACCGGCGCCACCGGCCGCCACCGGCCACCGGCCGCCCTCAGCCCATCGCCTGACCGGGCACCCTCGGGTCCGACCACGGACGGGTGGTCAGCCCCAGGTGCGGAACAGGCGGGGACGGCCGGCCCGCGGCGCGGCCGGCGCGTCGAGCAGCACCGCGTCACCGGCGGCCGCCGCGGCGACCGCACCGACCGGTACGGCCTCGGCCAAACGGGCCACGAACCACAGCGACCCGGTCACGATGTGACCCGGACGCGGCGCCGGACCCTCGATCTCGCCCGAGGCGACGACGACATCGAGCGACATGACGGCAGTGTCCACCACCAGGTGCAGGAACGTCCCGCCCCCGGTCTCGTTGCGCACCTCGTGCACCTCGGCGACGACGCCGGAGACGAG
Source organism: Acidimicrobiales bacterium (assembly GCA_020846295.1). Classification (GTDB taxonomy): domain Bacteria; phylum Actinomycetota; class Acidimicrobiia; order Acidimicrobiales; family CAIXPF01; genus CAIXPF01. Next base: position 10,169 of record JADLEF010000370.1, on the reverse strand, counting down.
CGCCTCGGCCCGCAGCGGTGCCGGCTTGCCCGCTTCGTCGCCCGGCAACGGCATCAGCCCGGCGGGCAGCACCGCCTTCGTACCGAGCGGCATGCCGGAGGCGCGGTAGTCGGCCTCGTCGGCGTAGCACTCGAGCGAATGGGCGAACCCGACGATCTCGAAGGTGGCCTCCTCCCCGAAGGGCAGCGCCGCCGCGGCTCGACTTCCGTCCTCCAGCTCGACGGCGAGCGGGAAGTCGGCATCGACGGGGGCCAGCTGCACGAGGTCGGCGTCGTGGTTGCCGGGCGCGGGGTGCAGGCCGGTGATGCGGGCGCGGATGCGTTGCGGGTCCTGCGGGGCGTACGACGGCTTGGCCGACCGGACCATCGAGGCCTGATCGAGCACGACGTTGACCCGGGCACCCGATGCCGGATCGTGCAAGCGGATGTGGCGGCCACCATCGAGCGATTGCTCGCTCGACCCCTCGGTGATGACGCGGCGCAACAACTCGACGACATCCATTCGGCCGGATGCCGGGAACCCAATGCTCAGGTAGTGGTTTGCCACACCGAGCACGGTAGAGAGGCTGCGGCCGGGAGTCTGTGAGTAGTCGGGCTTCATGTCAACGGGCGATGCCCGCTTTCACAACGTTGGGGGAGGACCTCCACGCGGCGTACGAGGTGCTCGTCGCTTCGCGGGGCATCCGGGTCCCCGGTCCTACGGCGGGCGTCCGACCAGCCCGGCAGCGGGGCCGATGAGTCGCGGGCCCGCGCGCCGTCTGCTCGGTGACGGCGCGATCGTTCGGCTGTGACCGACGTCACGAGTAATCGGTTTCTCGCTGTCCCACCCCCTGCGTAGCCTCTGGATTCGCCGTTGATCCACGGGCTGCGGCCCACGATCCACGACGGCATGCTCTCGGTCCCCGCCTACCAAGCCCAATTGGGGTGCAACTGTGCTCGAACGTCTCGCACGCTTCTGTTACGTCCGCAGGCGGCTCGTCCTCGGCATCTGGGTTGCGCTCTTCGTGCTGCTCGGCGCCCTGCAGGGCGCCGCAGGCTCGGCGTACCACACCGATTTCCGTCTCGCCGGCACCGAGAGCCAGCGCGGCTTCGATCTGCTGACCAAGACCGGCACCGCCGGCGGCGGCTTCGACGGCACCGTGGTGTTCGTGGCCGACCAGGGCATCGACGACCCGGCCGTGCAGGCCGCCATGACCACCATGTTCGACGAGCTGGCCACCTTCGAGGGCGTCACCGGCGTCACCAGCCCGTACGCCCCGCAGGGTGCTGGCCAGGTCGCCCAACAGGGCCCGCAGGCCGGCAAGCTGGCGTTCGCCCGCGTCCAGTTCTCCCTCGACCTGCAGCAGGCGGACTTCCTCCGGCTCGCCGAGGACACCGAAGAGCTGATCCCCGCCACCGACGGCCTGCAGGTCGAGCTGGGCGGGCAGGTCTTCGCCGAGTTCGAACCACCGGAATCGGAGACCCTCGGCCTCGCCTTCGCCGTGTTCATCCTGCTGATCTCGTTCGGCTCGGTGCTCGCCATGGGCCTGCCCATCGGCGTCGCCCTCGCCGGGGTGGGCACCGGGGTGGCGCTGCTCACGCTGGCCAGCCACCTCACCGACATGCCGGACTTCACCGGCATCCTCGCCGCCATGATCGGGCTCGGCGTGGGCATCGACTACGCGCTGTTCATCGTCACCCGCTACCGCGAGGGGGTGCACAACGGCCTCGGCTTCGAGGAGGCCACCATCACCGCCATCGGCACGGCGGGGCGGGCGGTCATCTTCGCCGGCATCACCGTGGTCATCTCGGTGCTCGGCATGGTGCTGATGGGGCTGTCGTTCGTGCGCGGCCTGGCCTACGGCGCGGCCATCACGGTGGCCATGACGATGCTCGCCTCCATCACGCTGCTGCCTGCGCTCCTCGGCTTCGCCAAGGCCCGGGTGGAGATCACCCGCTACCGCGGCCTCGCCGCCGCCGTGCTGTTCGCCATCGCGCTGTTCGCCATCGGCCTGCGGCTGGCGCCGCTGGCCCTGCTGGCCGCCGGCTTGGCCGTGGTGATCATCCTCGCCTCGTTCGCCGTGCCCGCCCTGCGGCGTGAGGTGCCGCGACGCGAGCCCAAGCCGATGCGCGAGACGATCGGCTTCCGCTGGAGCCGCGTCGTGCAGCACCGGCCCTGGATCGCCGCAGCAGCCGGCCTGGCGGTGCTCGTCGTGCTGTCGATCCCCGTGTTCTCCCTGCGGCTCGGCTTCTCCGACGACGGCAACTTCCCGGAGGACACCACCACCCGAAAGGCCTACGACCTGCTGGCGGAGGGGTTCGGCCCCGGCTTCAACGGGCCGTTGCTGCTCATCGCCGAGCCCAACGGCAACACGACCGTCGTGGACCAGGTGACCGCCGCGCTCGGCGCGGATCCCGGCGTCGCCGCGGTGGTGCCGCTCACCCCGCCGCAGTCGCCGCTCGCCATGTGGCAGGTCATCCCCACCACCTCACCGCAGGCCGAGGAGACCGAGCAGCTGGTGCACCGCCTGCGCGACGAGGTCGTCGACCCGATCGAGGCGGCCACCGGGGTGGACGTGCCGTTGACCGGCATCGTGGCCTCCAACATCGACTTCGCCGACTACATCGGCAAGCGCCTGCCCGTCTTCTTCGGGGCGGTGCTGGCGCTGTCGTTCCTGCTGCTGATGTCGGTGTTCCGCTCGCTGCTGGTCCCGATCAAGGCGGTCGTCATGAACCTGCTGTCCATCGGGGCCAGCTACGGCGTCGTGGTGGCCATCTTCCAGTGGGGTTGGGCCAAGCAGCTCGTCGGCATCGGCGAGGGCGCCCCGATCGAGGCCTGGGCGCCCATGATGATGTTCGCCATCGTCTTCGGCCTCTCCATGGACTACGAGGTCTTCCTGCTGTCACGCATGCGGGAGGAGTTCGACCGCACCGGCGACAACACCAGCGCGGTGGCCGACGGGCTGGCCACCACCGCCCGGGTGATCTCCGCCGCCGCCGCCATCATGGTGTTCGTGTTCGGCAGCTTCCTGCTCGAGCCGAACCGGCAGATCAAGCTGTTCGGTGTGGGCCTGGCCACCGCCGTCTTCCTCGACGCCACCGTGGTGCGCATGGTGCTGGTCCCCGCGACCATGGAGCTGCTCGGCAAGGTCAACTGGTGGCTGCCATCCTGGTTGGACAGGGTGCTGCCCAAGCTGAACGTCGAGGGCACCCGCCCCCCCGAGCCCGTACCGGTGGGTACGGGCGGCGGTGGCGGCGCCTGAGCCCGGAGCTGCTAGAAGCCTTGCCATGGCTGATTCCGGTAAGGGAAAACTCGACGGCAAGGTGATCCTCATCACGGGCGGCGCCCGCGGGCAGGGCGCGGCGGAAGGCCGCCTGGCCCTGGCCGAGGGCGCCACGGTGGTACTGGCCGACGTGCTCGACGAAGAGGGCGAGCGCACCGCGGGTGAGCTGGGCGCCGACTACGCCCACCTCGACGTGACCTCCGAGGCGGATTGGTCCGCCGTGGTGGGCGACGTCGTGGCCCGCCACGGTCGCATCGACGGGCTGGTCAACAACGCCGGCATCCTGCACGCCTCCAAGCTGACGAACTACCAGCTCGAGGACTGGAACCGGGTCATCGCGGTCAACCAGACCGGCGTCTTCCTCGGCATGCGGGCGGTGGCGCCGGCCATGATCGCCCAGGAGTCCGGCGCCATCGTGAACATCTCATCGGTGGCGGGTCTCGAGGGGCTGTTCGGGTCGATGGCCTACACCGCGTCGAAGTTCGCGGTGCGGGGGATGACGAAGGTGGCGGCCAAGGAGCTGGGACCGAAGGGCGTCCGCGTCAACTCGGTGCACCCGGGCATCATCACCACCGAGATGACCAAGGACTTCGACATGCCCCGGATGCTGCGCGGCGTGCCCCTCGGTCGCACCGCGGAGCCCGAGGAGGTCGGCGCCCTGGTGATCTTCCTGCTGTCCGGCGACGCCAGCTACTGCACCGGCCAGGAGTTCGTCGTCGACGGCGGCATGCACGGCTAGCCGCCACGACACCCGCGGCCGCGAGGCCCGACCCCGGGCCGCGGGCCCCGGGCGGGCCGGCGGCTCAGCGCCGCAGGCTCAGCGCGCCGCAGGCTGGGCGATGCGGCGGCTGACCGCGGCTCGGAACACCGCCGACCAGCCGGAGGCGTCCAACCCGAGGTCGAGCAGGCGCCGGTCCGCCTCACGGGCCACCGAGCGGGCCGATGTCGCGCCCACCGCCGACAGGGCGAACCCTTCGGCAAGGCGCACCACCGCCTGGGCCACCACGTCACCGGTCAGGTCGACCTCCTGGCGCCCGGCGGCGAACGCCGCGATCACCTCGGAGAAGTCGCCTCGGATGGCATGGGACAGACCGGCGGCGATGTACGAGTACGCCATGTCGAGATAGGTCGATCGGGTCGACTCGTGGGCCCGGTCGGCTGCGCCGAGCGCCGCCACCGTGTCCCCGGCGGCCACGTCGGCCAGCGCCAGGGTGGCGATGATCCCGGGCGACATGTCCGGCCCGGCCTCGGCCGCCGCCGCGGTGAGCACCTCGCGGGCGGCGTCGATGTCACCCTGCTGGAGGTGGAGCAGGCCCAGGGCGCTGGCCCGATCCCAGCCCGACGGCATGCCGAGGTCATCCTCGAGGTCCATGGCGGCGGCGTGCTCGCGGGCCCGGGCCACGTCGCCCACGTGCAGCGCGGCCGCCGTCCACACGATGGCGGCCATCGAGCCGCCTCGAGGTGGGTTCACCCGCGCCGGGAAGTCGAACGCCTCCTCCAGCGCCCCGAACCCGGCCTTGATCTCGCCCGCCGCCACCAGGGCCCGGCCCAGCGCGGCCTGCGCCTGCAGCTGTCCGACGGGGTCCCCCACCCGGCTGAAGTGGCCCTTGGCCTCCTCGGCCCGCTCGATCGCGGCCTGCGTCCTGCCGGACCACAGCCGCACCAGCGAGGTGAGCAGCAGCATCATGCCCTCACCGAAGCGGTCCCCCCGCACCCGGGCATCGGGCAGGATCTCCTCGGCCAGGCCCTCCGCCTCCACGAGCCGCCCCTGGTGGAAGCGGGTAAAGGCCAGCAAGGCGTTGGCCCAGCTCAGACCGCCGGTGTCACCGAGGTCCACGAACGCCGACGCCGACGCGTCGATCCGCACCTCGGCCTCGGCCACCCGACCCCCGAGGTAGGAGATCCACGCCAGGTTCTGCAGCGCCCACGCCTCGCCCCGCCGATCCCCCAGCTCCTGGAAGATGGCCAGCGCGGCGGAGGTGGACGCCTCGGCGTCCACGAACTGGCGCTGGTACTGCCGGGCGATGCCGATCAGGCGCAGCGCCTCCGCCTCACCGGGCCGGTCGCCCAGCTCCCGGAAGTCGCGCAGCGCACCGTCGAGCGTCTGCACGGCGAGCTCGACGTCGCCCTTGCGCCGGATGATCTCCCCCGCGATCAGGCACGCCCGGGTGCGACCGAGCCGGTCCCCGAGCGCGTCGGCCACCCGGACGGCATCGTCCACATCGGCGTGGGCGCCGGCGATCTCCAGCAGACCGAAGCGCGCCTCCGCCCGTCCGAGCAGGAACTCCAGAATTTGGGGGGACGGCTCGCGCCCGGTCAGCTCGAGACCCTGCGAGTACAGCCGCGCCGCCAGCAGGTAGACCTCGCCGTGCATGGCCCGCTGACCCGCCTCGGCCAACCAGCTCAGCGCCTTCTCGCTCAGGGTGCCGGGCAGGGCGGACCCGAAGGACAGCTCGTTCGACAGCGACGCCGCCTGCGCGTAGTGGTGCGCGATGCGGTCGATCACGCCGACGTCGCCCTCGATCTCGTCGAGGTGCTCCTCCATCCACTCGGCGATCTCGGCGTGGCGCCGCGCCCGCTCGCCCTTGGTGAGCATCCCGTAGGCGACCTCGCGCAGCACGTCGGAGCGGAACGACCAACGGTCGCCGGCGAGGTTGAGCAGTTCCTTGTCCACCAGGATGTCGAACGCGGCCCGCCACGTGCGGGCCATCCCCGCCGCGGCCGACATCGTCTCCAACGCGAACAGGGTGCCGCTGCGACCGAGCACCGCAGCGTTGTCCAGCACGGCCCGCTCGTCGGGCTCGAGGCGATCCAGACGGGCGGCGATGAGCCCGCGCAGCGTCTCGGGCAGCTCGTTCGACGGCGGAGGCGAGACCGCCTGCGGACCGGCGTCGGCCATCGGGGTGAGCGCCACGCCTCCCTGGCGTTCGAGCAGGGCGACCAGCTCCTCCAGGAAGAACGGGTTGCCGCCCGAGCGGGCCAGCAGCATGCGGCGGGTGTCGGCGTCGATCTCGGTGACGAGGAGCTGGTCCAGCAGCTGGCTGGCGGCCACCTGGTCGAGCGGGTCGAGGTTGACGATGAGGTGGTTGTGTCGGCCGGTGCGCGGCTTCCACCGGGCGTCGAGCAGGTGCCGGGCGGTGGCGACGAGCACGAAGGGGTTGCGGCCCAACCCGTCGATCACCTCGTCGATGACCTCGAGCACGAGGTCGTCGGCCCAGTGCAGGTCCGCCAACCGGAAGAACACCGGCTGGGTGGCGGTGGCCGCTTCCAGCATCTGGATCAACGACCGGCTGGCTTCCTCCCGGGCCCGCTGCGGATCCACCGGGCGGCCCGACTGGTACCCCATGAGGTAGAGCAGGTTGGAGGCCAGGTGGCTCACCGCGGAGGCCTCGACGTCCACCTGCAGCAGGTTCGCCACCGCCTTCAGCGTCGCCTCCCGGGCGTCCGCTGCCGGCGTCCCGTCCGGCACGTCGAGCAGGGTCCGCAGCGCGGCGCCGATCGGGTACCAGATGTTGGCCTCGCCGTAGGGCACGCAGTTGCTCTCCAGCATGCGGGCGCCCTTGTCGCGCTCGACCCAGCTCGCCACGTCGTCGGCGAGGCGGGTCTTGCCCACGCCGGCATCGCCGAGGAGCATCACCAGCAGCGTGCGACGTTGCGTGTAGGCCAACGAGATGGCCGAGCGGAGCAGGGCGAACTCGGGGTCGCGCCCGATAAGCGGGGTCTGGCGCAGGCGCGGCCGGCGGCCGGGCAGCAGCAGCACGTCCACCGCCCGGTAGGCGTCGACCGGTTCCTCGCGACCGCGGGCCTGCACCGGCCCGAGCGGCTCGTAGGCGATGACATCCTTCGTGGCGTGGTGGGTGAGCGGGCCCACGTACACCTGGCCGGGCCGCGCCGCCGACTGCAGCCGGTTGGCGGTGTTCACGACATCGCCCATGGCGGTGTACTCGCCGCCGGCCCGCATGGCGCCGGTGAGCACCTCCCCGGTGCTCAACCCGATGCGCATCTGGATGTCCGCCCCGACCTCGGCGGCGTAGGTGCGCATCGTGTTCTGCATGGCCAGCGCGGCGCGCACGGCGCGCTCGGCGTCGTCCTCGTGGGCGACGGGCGCGCCGAAGAGCGCAACGATGGCGTCCCCGAGGATCTTGTCCACCCGGCCGCCGAACTCGACGATGTCCCGGACGAGGCGTTCGAAGCCCCGGTCCACCAGCGTCTTGACCGCCTCGGGATCCATGGTCTCGGCCAGCGAGGTGAAGCCGACCAGGTCCCCGAACAGCACGGTCACCACACGGCGCTCGTCCCCGTGGCCGGTGAGGCCATGGCCGCACGAGGGACAGAACCGGCTCCCGACCGGGGTCTGCGCGCCGCACGAGGGACAGGACATGTGGTCCAGCATACGGCGCTGTCATCGGTCCGACCGAGACGTTCTACCTCGTAATACTACGAAAAGTGATACGAAGACCACCGAGTCACGCAGCGTTCGACGATGCCCCCGCCGGGGCGCGCTCACACCCGTCGCCACCGGGCCGACCAGGGCGCGGTCCTAGCCTGGCCCGGTGGCCACGCACTTCGATCCCGGCACCGAGGACCCCGCGCTGCAGGCCTTCCTCACGCAACGTCACCTCGCCACCCTCACCACCCTGCGTCCCGACGGGACCCCGCACGTCGTGCCGGTCGGCTTCACCTACGAGCCGGCGCGGCGGTTGGCCAGGGTCATCACCTTCGCCCCCTCGCGCAAGGCCCGCAACGTGGTCGCCGCCCCCGGCGGCCCGGCGTCGCTGTGCCAGCTCGACGGGGCCCGCTGGGTGACCATCGAGGGCGCGGCGTTCGTCCGCGACGACCCGGAGGCGGTGGCCGAGGCGGTACGGCGCTACGCAGCGCGGTACCGACCTCCCAAAGCGCGCTCGGATCGGGTGGTCATCGAGCTCGAGGTGCACCGCATCCTCGGTTCGCTCGGCGCCGGAGTTTGACGTGAGCTGCACCTGCGTGCGTATCTTTCGAACCAACAACAGAATTGCGCCACAGCGCTGCGGGGTTGGGTGAAAGTCCCGACCGGCGGTCACAGCCCGCGAACCCCGGCCCGTCTCACGACGGACCGGGGCCGATCCGGTGGAACTCCGGAGCCGACGGTGAGAGTCCGGATGGGAGCAGCAGGCCTGGTGCCGTCGCGCCTGTCGTGAGCCGCACCCGCGGCTCGCCGCCGACGTGGCGGCCCACTCGTCGTTCCCGTCCGTGCTCCGTCGCCCGCCGTGTCGTGGGGCGGCTCCTCGGAGTCAGACGAAGGGGACACCAGTGGCAGTGTTGAGCACCAACCCGGCCCACCAGGACACCGGCCCGGCAGGCACCGACCCCGCCGGCGCCGCGGACCTGACGGGGGATCCCGCCGCGGGCCGCGATGCCGCGGTGCTGGCCGACATCCCGACGGCCATCGAGGCGTTCCGACGGGGCGAGATCCTCGTCGTGGTGGACGACGAGGACCGCGAGAACGAGGGCGACCTGATCATGGCCGCCGAGTTCGCCACCGCCGAGAAGCTGGCGTTCTTCGTGCGCTACACGTCCGGCGTGATCTGCGCCCCGATGTTCCCGCCCCGCTGCTCCGAGCTGGACCTGCCCCTGATGGTCGAGCGCAACACCGAATCGCATCGCACCGCGTTCACCGACTCCGTCGACGCCGCCGTCGGGGTCAGCACCGGGATCTCGGCCGCCGACCGGGCCCACACCCTGCGGCTGCTCGTCGACCCGGCGACCCGGCCCCAGGACCTCGCCCGGCCGGGACACATCTTCCCGCTGCGGGCCCGCCGGGGCGGCGTGCTCATCCGCCAGGGCCACACCGAGGCCGGCGTGGACCTGTGCCGTCTGGCGGGCCTGCGCGAGGTCGGCGTGCTGGCCGAGGTGGTCAACGACGACGGCACCATGGCCCGCTTCGACGAGCTGACCGCCTTCGCCCGCGACCACGGCCTGCTGATGATCACGATCGCCGACCTGGTCCGCCACCGCCGCCGCACCGAGCGGCTGGTGCACGCGGTGTCCGCCGCGCCGGTACCGACGCGGTGGGGCACCTTCGCCGCCACCGCCTACCGCAGCGACCTCGACGGCGGCGAGCACCTCGCCCTCACCCTGGGCGACGTCACCACCGACCCGCCGCCGTTGGTGCGGGTGCACAGCGAGTGCGTCACCGGCAACCTGTTCGGCTCGCTCGCCTGTCGCTGCGGCGCCAGCCTCGATGCCGCCCTGGCCGCGGTGGCGGCCGAGGGCCGCGGCGCCATCGTCTACCTGCAGGGCCCCGAGGCGCGGGCCGGCGGCCTGCCCCAGTCGCTCGACGCCCTGGCCCGCCATCCCCAGCTCGCCGCCGCCGGCGACGCCCACGGCTCGGCCAGCGGCATCGAGGACCGCGCCGAGTTCGGCGTCGGCGCCCAGATCCTGGTGGACCTCGGCGTGCAGCGGCTCCGTCTGCTCAGCGACAACCCCGGCCGCTACGGCGGGCTCGAAGGCTTCGGCCTCACCATCGTCGACCGGGTCCCGCTCCTGGCCGGCACCGACCGCGCCCCGCGCACCGCACACGAAGGAGCTTGAGATGCCCAGGATCATCGAGGGATCGCTCGGGGGCGAGGGGCGGCGGGTCGCCATCGCCGTCGCCCGATGGAACGAGTTCATCACCGAGCGCCTCCTGCACGGCGCGCTCGACACGCTGCGCCGCAGCGGCGTGGCCGATGACGACACCACCGTGGTGTGGGTGCCGGGCAGCTTCGAGCTGCCCACCGTGTGCGCCCAGCTCGCCCGTACCGGTCGGTACGACGCGGTGGTGGCGCTGGGCGCGGTGATCCGCGGCGCCACCACGCACTACGAGCTGGTGTCGGGGCAGTGCGCCGCCGGCCTGCTCAAGGTCGGCGTCGAGACCGGCGTGCCGGTG
>JADLEF010000369.1 GCA_020846295.1 Acidimicrobiales bacterium | reverse complement strand
GGCGTCGGCGCCGGCGCCGTTGGGGTTGAGGCGCTGCTCCATCTGGAGCAACGACCGGTCGAGCTCCCGGTGCACCTGACGGGACGTGGTGACGTAGGACCCGATCGCCGAGCCGGTACCGACGAGCGCGGCGATGGCGGCGAGGACGAGCGCGATGCGCCAGCGGAGGCTCATGCCGCCCGCAGGACGTACCCGACGCCGCGGACGGTGTGCACGACGCGCGGCCCGCCGGAAGCCTCCGTCTTGCGGCGCAGGTAGCCGATGTAGACGTCGAGCGAGCGGGAGTTCGTCTCGAAGTCGAAGCCCCAGATCCGGTCGTAGAGGGTGTCGCGCTCGAGCACGATGCCGGCGTTGTGCATGAGCAGCTCGAGCAGGTCGAACTCGGTCTTGGTCAGCTCGAGGTCGCGGCCGGCCCGGGTGGCGAGGCGGCGGCGCGGGTCGAGGGCGAGGTCGCCGACGACGAGCTCCTCGCCGTCGGCCAGGCTGGTGCGCCGCAGCAGGGCGCGCAAGCGGGCCAGCAGCTCGTCGAGGGCGAAGGGCTTGGTCAGGTAATCGTCGGCACCGGCGTCGAGACCGGCAACCCGATCGCTCACCTCGTGGCGGGCGGTGAGCATGAGCACCGGCAGGGTGCGGTAGCGCTCACGGAGCCGACGGCAGGTGGCGAGCCCGTCGATGTGGGGCATCATCACGTCGAGGATCACGACATCGGGCTCGCGTTCGGCGACCGCGGTCAGGGCCTCCGAGCCGTCGGCCACCGCGGTGACGGCATAGCCCTCGAAGCGCAGGGCGCGGACCAGCGCTTCGCGCACCGCGCGGTCGTCCTCGGCGAGCAGGACCGTGGCGAGCGGATGGTCGAGGGGCACGGGGCTCCACGCTACGGCACCCTCCGGTGCTTCCTACGGCGTTGTTCCCGTGGTTTCGGCGCGTTCTTACCGACGATTTGCACAGTGGCTCGCTCCCCGCTTCACGCCGAAGGAGGCCCACCAACCACGCGTCCGGCCCTACCACCGCGCCGTTCGGCAGGGCTTTGCTGAGCTGGACAAGAAGGGAGTGGCGCCATGAGCCAGACCCCGTGGGTGCGATCGTTGACCACCTTGCGCCGCCTCGACACCGAGATCGCCGGCGGGAAGGGCGCGAACCTCGGCGAGTTGGTGCACGCCGGCTTCCCCGTCCCCGACGGCTTCGTCGTCACCGCGGCGGCCTACCGGGCTGCCATGGAGGGTGCGGGGCTCCGCTCGCAGCTGCTGCGCGCCGGCGCGGCGCTCGACCACGAGGACACCGCGGCCCTGCAGAGCAGTGCGGGCCGGCTCCAGGCGGTCGTCGCCACCGTGTCGATCACCAGCGAGCTCCGCCAGGCCATCGTCGACGCCTACCGCGCCCTGCCCCACGGCCCGAACGAACCGATCGTGGCGGTGCGCAGCTCCGCCACCAGCGAGGACAGCGCCGAGGCGTCCTTCGCCGGCATGAACCGCACGTACACCAACGTCCAGGGCGAGGACGCTCTGCTCGACGCGGTGCGCGGCTGCTGGGCGTCGCTGTGGGCGGCCCGGTCGCAGTCCTACCGCCAGCAGCGGAAGGTCCGCGCCGAGCCGGGCATCGCCGTCGTCGTGCAGCTGATGGTCCCCTCCGACCGCGCCGGCGTCGCCTTCTCCGTCGACCCGTCCACCGGTCGCACCGACCGCGTCGTGATCGAGGCGGCGTTCGGCCAGGGCGAGGTCGTCGTCTCCGGCCGCGTCGAGCCGGACACCTACCTCGTGGCGGTCGAGCCGACCGACCCCGACCGGCCGCCCCGCCTCGAATCGGTCCGCATCGGCCAGAAGACGCATCGCATCGTCGCGGACAGCGCCGGCGGCGACCGCACCGAGCAGCTCACCGAGGACGAGGGTGGCCGCCGGGTGCTCACCGACGACGAGGTCCTCGAGGTGGCGCAGCTGACCAAGGCGGTCGAGGCCACCTACGACGGCACGCCGATGGACATCGAATGGTGCTTCGACGCCGGTTGCCTGTGGCTGGTGCAGGCCCGACCCATCACCACGCTCGGCTCCGTACCGACCGGCATGGGGCCGGTGGCGTCCACCGTGGACGCGGCCGGACCGGCGCAGCACGCGGCAACGACCACCGCGCCGGGCGCTGCGGCGGGCACCGGGCCGGGCACGGAACGGGCCACGCTGCTGCGCGGCCTCGCCGCCTCCCCCGGGCGGGTCAGCGGCGCGGTGCGAATCCTCGACGATCCCCGGCAGTCGGCGGCGTTGCAGCCCGGTGAGATCCTGGTCGCCGCCATGACCGACCCCGACTGGGCGCCGGTGCTGCGCCGGGCCGGGGCGGTGGTCACCAACGGCGGCGGCATGACCTGCCACGCCGCCATCGTGAGCCGGGAGCTGGGCGTGCCGGCGGTCGTGGCCACCCGCTCCGCGACCACCGTGCTGCGCACCGGGCAGGTCGTCACCGTCGACGGCGCCCGCGGCGTCGTGCTCGATGGGGCCGATGAGGGCGCCGCGCCGACCCCGACCCCCGCCGCGCCCCCTGCCACACCGATCGGTACGGCGCCCCGCCCGGCGCCGCTGCCCACCGTCTCCCCGCTGCCCGCGCCCCGCGAACCGATCCGACCGACGATCCAGGCGCCGGCCGCCGTGGCCGGCGCGACCGAACCCGTTCCCATCACCGCCACCAAGCTGTTGGTGAACCTGGCCCGCGCCGAACGGGCCGAGGCGGTGGCGGCGATGGAGGTCGACGGGGTGGGCCTGCTGCGGGCCGAGCTGCTGCTGACCGACGCGCTGTGCGGCGAGCACCCGCGCCACCTCATGGCGCAGGGCCGCAGCGCCGAGTTCGTCCAGCGCATGGCCGACTCGGTGCTGCGCATCAGCCGCGCCTTCGCGCCGAGACCGGTCGTCTACCGCACGTTCGACTTCCGGACCAACGAGTTCCGCCACCTGGCCGAGGGCGAGCGCTACGAGCCGCAGGAGCGCAACCCGATGATCGGCTATCGGGGCTGCTACCGCTACGTGCAGGAGCCCGAGCTGTTCGAGCTCGAGACGGCGATGCTGGCGGAGGTCCGCAACGAGACACCGAACGTCGCCATCATGATCCCCTTCGTGCGCACCCGATGGGAGCTGGAGGCCTGCCTCGAGCTGGTGGACCGCTCGCCGCTGGGCCGCCAGCGCGGCCTGCAGCGCTGGATCATGGCCGAGGTCCCCTCCGTCGTGTACTGGCTGCCGCAGTACGCCCAGCTGGGCATCGACGGCGTGTCGATCGGGTCCAACGACCTCACCCAACTGATGCTGGGTGTGGACCGGGACTCGGAGTACTGCGCCGAACTGTTCGACGAGAGCGACGAGGCGGTGCTCGACGCCATCGGGCGCATCATCACCGGCGCCCACGACAACGGGCTGACCTGCTCGCTGTGCGGCCAGGCACCCTCCAACCGGCCGGCGTTCGCCGAGGAGCTGGTGCGGCGCGGCATCGACTCGGTGTCGGTCGACCCGGCGTCGGTGGCGGCCACCCGCCGGGTGCTCGCCTCGGCCGAGGCCCGGGTGCTACTCGAAGCCGCCCGCCACCGGCACTGAGGGCCGCGGCTCCGGCCGGGGCCCGTCGGCGGCGCCGCCATCGGCGACGGGGTGGCCGAGCAGCGCGTACACCTCCGACCCGTCGACCACCTCGATGTCGCTGAGGCGGGCGATGAGGGCGTCGAGCGCCTCCCGGTGCGAGGCGAGCAGCTCGCCGGCGCGGCGCTCGGCGGTGCGCAGCAGCTCCGCCACCAGGTTCTCGACCCGCTCCTGGGTGCCCCCCGACAGCGGGATACCGCCCGGTGCGCCCTCGACGTACCCGCGGGTATCGGCATAGCTGACCGGGCCGAGCTCGACGCTCAGCCCGTAGTCGGTCACCATCCGGGTGGCGACGTTGGTGGCGGTGGCCAGGTCGTCGGCCGCGCCGCTCGACCCCTCGCCGAACAGCAGCTGCTCGGCCGCCCGCCCGGCGAGGCGCACGGCGAGGAAGTCGTCGAACCAGCTCCGCGTGTACAGGTGGCGCTCGTCCACCGGCAGCTGGTGGGTCACCCCCAGCGCCTGGCCCGACGGCAGGATCGACACCTTCTCGACCGGATCGGCCCGGTCCGACAGCGCGGCGACGAGCGCGTGGCCGGCCTCGTGGGCGGCGACGCGGGCGCGCTCGTCGGCCAGCAACACGGTGCCCTTCTCCCGGCGGCCGAGGATGATGCGGTCCCGGGCTGCGTCGAAATCGGCCGCGGTGAGCACGGAGCGGTCGTCGCGCACCGCGACGATGGCCGCCTCGTTGGCCAGGTTGGCCAGGTCGGCGCCGGAGAACCCGGGCGTGGAGCGGGCCACCTTGACCAGGTCGACGTCGGGCTCGAGCTGCTTGGAGCGGCAGTGCACCCGCAGGATGGCGAGGCGCTCGGCCTGGTTGGGCAGCGGGATGACGACCTGGCGGTCGAACCGGCCGGGGCGCAGCAACGCCGGGTCGAGCACGTCGGGCCGGTTGGTGGCGGCGAGCACGACGACGCCGGTGGCCGGGTCGAAGCCGTCCATCTCGGCCAGCAGCTGGTCGAGGGTCTGCTCCCGCTCGTCGTTGGCGATCATGGCCCGGCCGCCGCGGCGCGGGCCGATGGCGTCGATCTCGTCGATGAAGATGATGGCGGGCGCCTTCTCGCGGGCCTGGGCGAAGAGGTCGCGCACCCGGGCGGCACCGACACCGACGAACAGCTCCACGAAGCTCGAGCCCGACACCGAGAAGAACGGCACGGCGGCCTCGCCCGCCACCGCGCGGGCGATGAGCGTCTTGCCGGTGCCGGGCGGGCCGACCATGAGCACCCCGCCGGGGCCGACCGCTCCGGCTTTGTGGTAGCGCTCGGGGCGGCGCAGGTAGTCCACCACCTCGAGCAGCTCCGCCTTGGCCCCGTCGTAGCCGGCGACATCGGCGAAGGTGGACTGCGGCTTCTCGGAGTCGAGCAGCTTGGCCTTGGACCGACCGAACCCGCCGAAGGCCGACCCGGCGCCGCCGCCGCCCCCGGCCCGGCGCATCATCCACACGAAGAACCCGATGAGCAGCACGACGGGCAGGAAGCCGGCGACGAGGGTCAACCAGCCGCCCGAGGGCGCGCTGGCGGTCACGGTGACATCGTGATCGGCGAGGCGCTGCACGAGATCCTGCGGCGGCGCCGCAGTCGGCACCTGGGTGCGGAACTCGGTGCCGTCGGAGAGCTCGCCCTCGATGCGGCCCTCCGGATCGATGGTGACCGAGGCGACCGCCTCGGCATCGACCTTGGTCAGGAACGCGGTGAAGTCCAGTGTCTCGGTGGTGGAGCTGTCCTGGCCTCCGAGCCAGATGAACCACACCAGCACGACGAGGCCGACGACGGTGAAGATCCAGTTGAACCACGACGTGCGCCCGAGCGCGGCCCCGGGCTTGCCCGGCGCCGCGCCGGACGGCTTCTTCGGGTCGGTTCGAGTCGGGTCGGGTCGCGTCGGGTCGGGTCG
>JADLEF010000368.1 GCA_020846295.1 Acidimicrobiales bacterium | reverse complement strand
GACGGTGACGAGCGCCACCGCCTGGTGCTGACCATCTACCCGCCAGCCGGCACGGTCATCCTCGGCGTGGAGTTCGAGACCGCCGCCCTGCGGCTGGCCGAGGCGGCCGGGGCACCGGTCGCGCACGTGTACGAGGTGTGCACCGACGGCAGCTGGTTCGGCGAGCCGTTCTTCATCTCCAGCCGCATCGAGGGCGATTCGCTGCCCCGCAACATCCTTCGCCGCATCGCCGCGGACGCCGGGCTGGGCCCGCGCATCGGCGCCCAGCTCGGCGCCGCCTTCGCCGCCATCCACGCGGTCGACGCCGCGGTGCTGCCGGTCGAACTGCACCGCAGCCCGCTCGACGTGCCGCCCAGCCGGGGGGCGCTCGATCTGCTCCAGGAGCAGCTCGAGCAGCTCCTGCAGCCCGCTCCCGCCCTGGCCCTCGGCCTGCGCGGGCTGCGGGAGAACCAGCCCGATCCGCCGCCGCGACGCACGCTGATCCACGGCGACGTGCGCAACGGCAACATCCTCGTCGGCGACGGCGGGCTCAACGCCATCCTCGACTGGGAGGGTTGCCACAGCGGGGACCCCCACGAGGACCTCGGCTGGTTGTGCGTGCGGACGTGGCGCTTCGGCAACGACGCACTCGAGGTCGGCGGGTTCTCGCCGCTGCAGCCGATGATCGATGCCTACCAGGCCGCCGGCGCCCACTTCGACCCGCACGCCTACGCCTGGTGGAAGGTGTTCGGCACGCTCAAGTGGGGCCTCGGCCTGGCCAAGCAGGCGCGCGAGCACCTCGACGGCACCCACCGCTACATCGCCATGGCGGGGAGCGGCCGGCGGGTCTGCGAGCTGGAGTACGACCTGCTCCGGCTGCTGTCCAAGCTCCTCTAGCGGCGAGGCGGCGGCGCCCGGGCCGGTCCGCGGCGCCTGGTGGCGCAGCTGCGAGACTGCGTCGATGGCCCGAGCCGGCGCGGACGCCCCCGTGAAGAAGCGGCGCGGCCGCAAGGCGCCGCCGCCACCCCGCAAGCCGCCCTGGTGGCGCCGCCACCGCCGCGCCGTGGCGGCGGGGCTGGCGCTGCTCATGCTCGGATTCGGCGTTCGCCTGTTCGTCCTGCCCGCCACCGACGTGGTCGACAGCGCCGACGCGGTGGTCATCATGCCCGGCAGCGGCGACGGTGGGTTGACGACCGCGCTGGCGCTGGTGAACGGGCAGCGCGCCGGCGTCCTGGTGGTGCTCGGCGGCGCCGAACGCAGCGTTCCCGCCGCGGCGCGGCTGTGCACCGGCGACGCGCCGGTCGAGGTGCTCTGCCCCAACACCCCCGACGACAGCCGGGGTCAGGCGGCGGCGCTGGGCACGTTGATCACGGAGCGCGCCTGGCAGCGCATCGCGGTGGTCAGCGCCCGCGCCCGCTCCAGCCGGGACGCCTTGCTGGTGGCCCGCTGCACCGACGCCACCGTGCTGCGCCAGCTCGCCACCGGAGACGGCGCGGCCGGCGCGGCGGTCGGTGCCGTCAGGGAGCTCCCCCGGTACCTGCAGGCGCTGTTCTTCCGCCAGGGCTGCACCGCGGCGTCGCCCCCGACCTGAGCGGCCGGGGCTGTCCAGCGGTCGATCAGCGGTCGATCAGCGGTCGATCAGGGCGGCGAGCTCGCGCAGGAACCGGTTGCGGGCCCGCACGCCGGCCGGATCATCGGCCTGGCGGCCGGTGGCATGGCGCACCAGCTGCGGGAACGTGGCGGCGTGGCTCGACAGCGCGTGCACCGCGAGCAGCAGCTGCGCCGCATCGAGCCCTCGCGGCAGCCGACCCGCCCGCTGCTGCGCCCGCACCTGCTGCACGGCACGCCTGGTCGCGCCGCGCCGCTCCTGCTCGCCGTGGACATCGTCCTGGCCGGCCTGCAACGCCTCGAAGGCGAGCAGGCGGGTCCAGTGCGGCTCGTCCCGCCGCTCGGCGGTCTCCGCCAGCAGCCACTCGGCCAGGCTCCCGGCGGTTCGCTCGCGGTCGGCGAGCCGCCGGGCCATGGTCGTCACCGCCGCGTCGAACAGCCCTTCCTTGGAGCCGAAGTAGTAGTAGACGAGCTGCTTGTTGGCGCCGGCTCGCCGGGCGATGCGCTCCACCCGTGCCCCCGCCAGGCCGTGGCGGGCGAACTCGTCCACGGCGGCCCGCAAGAGCCGCTCGCGGGTCGCTGGCTCAGGCGGCACCATGGTCGAACGCTACTGTCCGCCATCCCCGACCCACGACGAACTGCCACCAAGTTCGGCACGTGTAGCGCTCTTCGTGAATCGCTCGGTGCTACGAGTCGCCCGATGCCTGCGCACGGTTGCGGGCCTGCACCGCAGCGCGGCGAGCCGCGATGTCCTCGGGCCGGACCGAGGCCATGTGCTCGTCGGCGAGCCGCTTCTCCAGCTTCAAGCCCTCCTCCATCGACAGCAGCGCGCCGCCGTCGTACACCCGCTTGAGGTTGGCCACCGCCCGGCGGTCGTTGCCGGCGATGGCCGCGGCCAGTGCGATCGCTTCCGGGAGCAGCCGCTCCGGTTCGAACACCTGGTTCACCAGACCCCACCGCTCGGCGGTGGCTGCGTCGCAGAAGTCGCCCGAGAAGGAGAGCTGCTTCGCCCGGGACATGCCGATGAGGCGGGGCAGGCGCTGGCTGATGCCCCATCGGGGCAGGATGCCGACCCGGGCGTGGGTGTCGGCGAAGCGGGCCTCCGAGGAAGCCAGGATGATGTCGCAGGCGATGGCCAGCTCGAAGCCCCCGGTGATGGCCAGCCCGTTGATCGCTCCGATGACCGGCTTGGGGCACTCGACGATGGCGCGGACCATGTCGTCGGCCCCGCGGGAGGACGGTTTGGGCGGGCCACCGGGCGCCCCGAGCTCTTTGAGGTCCACCCCGGCGGAGAACGCCGCTCCGGCTCCGGTCAGCACGACGGCGCCCACGCGCTCGTCCTCGCCGGCGGCGCGGATGGCGTCGGATGCGGCTTCGCGCAGGCCCACCGACAACGCGTTGCGGGCCTCGGGCCGGTTGAGCGTCACGAGCACGACGCCCTCGGCGGGGCGGTCGACCAGCACCAGTTCCATGACGACGATCCTCTGTTTCGGCTGCGCGGCACGATGCCGCCGACCGTCTGGTCTAGTGGATCGCGCCGGCGCGCGTGACGAGACCGGGTCAGGCGGCGGGGCGCCGCCAGCGCATGGCGGCCCGCTCGGCGAGGTCCTTGCAGGATTCCTCCAGCGACCAGGCCGTGGCCAGCGAGCCGAAGTCGTCACCGTCGAACACGAAGCTGTCCACGCGACGCATCAGGATCCGGCGGTGCCTGGCGAGATCCGGCGATGCGCTCGCCTCGTCCAGCAGCCGGGCCGCGATCTCCAGGTACTCCGACGCCCGTTGCAGGGACGTGAAGGTGGCCAGTTCGCACTCGTCGTCCAGCTCGACCCGGGCGATGGACGCGAGCGCAGGGCCGAAGTCGTGGTCCCGAAGGGAGGTGTGCAGGTGCCACAGTCGCCAGGCGCCGAGCGCACCGAAGCCGGCCAGCACCGCCAGCGGCGCGGCCGCGGCAGCCAGCCCGGGGGTGAGCAGCGCCACCGCTGCCGCCAGTGCCAGTGCCGTCCCGATCGCCCGCGTCACGTACCGGGAGATCGACCGATCCGGCACCGATCTTGAGTCTCGGATCGCTGCGATCCCGGGCTCGGCGACAGCCCTCAGCGATGGTCGGCGAAGCGGGACCAAACCTTGGTGTCGAAGTCGAACAGCTGGCAGGTACGGAAGATCGAGCGCACGGTCGACAGCTTGAAGCGGTACGAGACCACGTCGTCCCCGTAGCGCACGGCGAGCTCCTTCCAGGCGTTGGGCAGCCGGTAGAAGGGGATGCGCATGTCGATGTGGTGCGGCGCGTGCACGAGGATGTGGTGGGACAGCGCCGAGAGCACCTTCGGCATGATGATCACCGTGCTGCACGCCACCTGGCCGATGGTGGCGCTCCACTGCTGCCGATCGACGAAGAACGGAAGCTTCGGGTGCGTGTGGTGCAGGTAGATGTAAAAGGCGATGAAGAAGTTGAACACCAACCACGGCACCAGCACCGCCGACACCACGCCGGAGATGCCGCCGCCCACCAGCCAGGCCACCAGTAGGGCCTGAGCGGCGAACAGCGCGGTCACGGCCTTCGCGGCGGTGAAGTGATGTCGCTTGCGCACGTCGGCCTCGGGCCGGAAGCGCACCATGCCGGGCCACCAGACGCGCAGGATGTAGTGCAGCGGGCAGCCGAGGATGCTGCGCTCGATCCGGTAGACCAGCCGGGCCCCCGGCGAGGCGGCCCGGTACTGGGCCGGGGTGAGCGGCTTCCAGATCCAGTCCACCGGGCTGAAGCTGGTGAAGCCGTGGTGCACCCGGTTATGGCCGTAGCACCACAGCCGGTACATGTTGAGCGACGGCAGCATCGCCGCGGTGCCGAGCACCTCCGCCACCCCGGCGGACTTGAACAGCGCGCCGTGCGCCGCGTCATGGGCCCACACGAACAACGAGGCGACGGCCACGCCGGTGAGCACGCCGAGCAGCAGCTTGAGCGGGAGGAAGTCCACCCGAAGGGTGGCGACGAGCAACGCGGCGTAGACCACGAGGTCGAAGGCCAGCCACAACAGCGCCCTCGGGACGGACCGCTGGTAGGTGGTGGGCGAGAAGGATTGCCGGACGGTGCCGAGCTTGACGGTACGCAGCCGTTCGAACGCAGTGCCCTGGGGCGGCGCGGCGTCAGGGGGCGGAGACAACGAGATGGACACGGAACAACACCTTTGTGGCCGGGCTCTCCTGCGGACTAGGGGAGAACGTCACGACGGGTGAAACCTACCGCGACGGATCGGTGACCGACACCTCTTCGTCGCACCGTGACCAACGGTGGCCCGACGTCACATCCGTTCGCGTCAGGCCGGGTCGGCTGCGGGCCACCACCGGCCGCCGTAGCGCTGTTCGTGCACGATGCGGTCCGCCCCGTCGAGGTCGGCGACGACCACCGCGAAGGGGCCGGCCGCGTCGTCGAGACGCACCGCGAAGGTGCCCCGAACGCCGAGCACCGCGCCTGCGGAGGCCATGGCGGCGGCCTGGCCGGAGGAGTCGGCACGGCCGGCGCCGGCGAGGTCTGAGGCGGTCGCGTCGTCGGCGCAGCTGCTCACCCGCGCCAGGCCGGGGTCGAAGGCGACGACCTCGAAGAGCCGGGCCACGAAGTCGCGGTACCACCCGTGGCTGCGCTCCTCGCCGTCGGCCAGCGGGCGGGCCCGGCGCACCTCGTCATCGAGGATGCGCCGTTCCGACCACGCCACGACGCGCAGTTCGGTGCGGATGAGCCCGGCCGCGTCGAGCGTCCACCAGGTGAGCCCCGGTGCAGCCATGGTGACGAGGTCCTCGGCGGCGCGTCCGGTGAACAGCCACTCGGTGATGAGGTGTTCGGCGCCATCGGTCGGATCGCCGCCCGCCAGGATCCGTTGGGCGATCACGGCGCGGTCCGGGACGCGGAACAGCCCGGCGGCGGCGTGCTCCGTGATGGCGGCGCGGCCCTCGACGACGGTGCGGCCCTCCTCGGTGACGAGGAGGAGCGACGCGTCGGCGGCGTACCGGGCGGCGAGCTGTTCGGGGGTACCGGCCCAGGCGTCGGCCCAGGCTCCGGTTCGGGCGAGGGTGTCGACCACGCCGGCAGGCTACCGTGACCTCATGCGCCCGGATCTCCCGCCCCGGCCCGCTCGATGACCTCCTGGCCGTCGCGCCCGGACGGCGCGTTCGTGCTCGGTCCCGAGGTGCTGGTGCCCGGCGCGCCCGGTGGGCGACTCGGCGGCCGGACCCTCGCGGTCAAGGACCTCTTCGACGTGGCGGGTCGACCGACCGGTGCCGGCAACCCCGACTGGCAGGCCACCCACCCCGTGCCCGAGCGAACCGCACCCGCCGTGCAGCGCCTGCTCGACGCCGGTGCCGCGCTCGTCGGCAAGACGGTGACCGACGAGCTGGCCTTCAGCCTCTCCGGCACCAACGTGCACGACGGCATGCCCCCCAACCCGGCGGCACCGGGACGCGTGCCGGGCGGCTCGTCGGCCGGGTCGGCGTCCGCCGTGGCCGACCACAGGGCGGACATCGGCCTCGGCTCGGACACCGCCGGGTCGACCCGGGTGCCCGCCTCGTACTGCGGGCTGTTCGGGGTGCGCCCGACCTGGGGCCGGGTGCCGATCGACGGGTGCGTCCCCCTCGCCCCGGGCTACGACACGGTGGGGTGGCTGACCCGATCCGCCGCGCTCGCCGGCGAGGTCGGTGAGGTGCTCCTCGACCCGTGGGCCGGGCCGCCGACGGCGCCGCTCGAACGGCTGGTGGTGGCGACCGACGCCTTCGCGTTGCTCGACCCCGGCCTCGATGAGCTGCTCCGACCGATGATCGCCCACCTCGGGGAGTTGCTCGGCGCCCAGTCCGACGAGCACCTCGCGCCGAGCGACCCGCGTTCGCTGGGGGGCCACGGGTTGCTCGACTGGGCGCACGGCTTCCGGCTCGACCAGGCCCGCCAGGTGTGGCGCACCCATGGTGCGTGGATCACCGAGCACGCGCCGCGCTTCGGCCCCGGCGTGGCGGCGCGCTTCGGGTGGGCGGCCACGGTCACCGATCGGGACGTAGCGGAGACCGAGCCGATCCGCCAGGCCGCCCGGGCCCGTCTGGAGCAGGTGCTCGCCGGCTCGGTGCTGGTGTTGCCGGCCGCGTCGGGGCCGCCGCCGCTGCCGGACGCGCCGGCCAAGGAGAAGGACCAGCTGCGCGAGCGCACGCTCGCCCTGACCTGCGCGGCCGGCCTGGCCGGCGCCCCGGTCATCTCGATGCCGGCGGTCCGCACCGCCGACGGCCCGCTGAACCTGGCCATCATCGGGGCCCGGGGCACCGACGAGGCGCTGGCCCGTCTGGCTGTGGCCTACAGCGACCTCGCCGGCTGGGCCTGACCCGCCGGTGGCGGGCGGCACCGCCCGGGGGCTGGCCGAGGCCCCGTCGCGGTGAGAAGGTTTCCCGGTGAACACCGCGCCCGTCGAGGACCTGCCGTATCCGTCCACCGGGGCCGAGCCCGTCGGGGCCCGGTCCTCCGCAAACCCGGCCACCGCCACGGCTGCCGTCGCCGCTCGGGCCGCCACGCTGCGGGCGTCGGCCATCCGGGAGATCTTCGACGCCGCCCAGCGCGTGCCCGATGCGCTGCGCCTCGAGGTCGGTGAGCCGGACTTCCCCAGTCCCGACTGGGTGATCGAGGCGGCCGACCGCGCCGCCCGCCACGGGGCCACCCACTACACGTCGAACACCGGCATCGCCCCGCTGCGCGAGGCGCTGGCGGACAAGGTGAGCCGGGTGAACGGGTGGGCGGCGCAGCCGGAGCAGTGCATCGTCACCGCCGGCGGCGTGCAGGCGCTGCACCTGGCCCTGGCGGCGATGCTGGACCCGGGCGACGAGGTGCTGCTGCCCGATCCCCTGTGGCCCAACTTCGCCATGATCGCCCACCTGGTCTCGGCCCGGGCGGTGGGATATCGGCTGGTACCCGAGCAGGGATTCCTGCCGTCGATCGAGGAGCTCGAGGCCGCCGTCACGCCGCGCACCCGGGTGCTCGTCATCAACTTTCCGTCCAACCCGACCGGCGCGGCGGCGACGATGGCGGAGCTGGCCGAGCTCGTCGAGTTCGCCCGGCGGCACCGACTGTGGCTGGTGTCGGACGAGTGCTACGACGAGCTGCTCTTCGACGGCTCGGTGCGCAGCGCCCAGGCGGCGGCGCCCTACGAGCGCACCGTCACCGTCTTCACGTTCTCCAAGACCTACGCCATGACCGGGTGGCGAGTCGGGTACGCCTTCGCTCCGGCCGACCTGCTCGCCGCGATGGCCCGCATGCAGGAGCCGATGGTCTCCTGCGTGAACGCCCCGGCCCAGCACGCGGCGTTGGCCGCCCTGACCGGGCCTCAGGAGGTGGTCGCCACGATGCGCGAGGCCTACCGGCGGCGGGCGTCGGCCGCGGTGGCGGTGCTGCGCAACGGCGGGCTGACCGTGCCGGATCCGCAGGGCGCGTTCTACCTGTGGGTCGACACCAGCGGCGACGGGCGTGATTCGGTGACCTTGGCCCACGAGCTGCTGCGCGACCGCTCGGTGGCGGTGGCACCCGGGCTGGCCTTCGGAGCGAGCGGGCAGCACCGGTTGCGGATCTCGCTGGCCTCGGCCGACGACGCGTTGCTCGAGGGCTGCCGCCGGCTGGCCGACTACCTGCGGCGATGATCCGGACCCTGGCGATGACCTGGAGCTGGCGATGACCTGGAGCTGGCGATGATCCGGACCCTGGCGATGACCTGGAGCTGGCGATGACCTGGAGCTGGCGATGATCCGGACCCTGGCGATGACCTGGAGCTGGCGATGACCTGGAACCCGCAGCTCTACCTCCGCTTCGGCGACGAGCGGTCCCAACCGTTCTTCGATCTGGTGCACCGCCTGCCCGCGATCGACGGTCCAGTGCGCGCCGTGGTCGACCTCGGCTGCGGGCCCGGAACCCTCACCGCCACGTTGTGCGATCGCTTCCCCGACGCCACCGTGCTCGGCGTCGACTCCTCGGCGGAGATGATCGCCGCCGCGGGTGCCGCGACCGCTTCCGGCCGGGCGGGCCCGAGGCTTCGCTTCGAGCGGGGTGACGCCGTCGGCTTCGCAGCCGAGGATCCGGTCGACGTGCTGATCAGCAACGCAGCCCTGCAGTGGATCGACGGGCACCTCGAGCACTTGCCGCACTGGTTGGAACAGGTGCGGCCGGGCGGCGTGTTCGCCTTCCAGGTGCCGGGCAACTTCTCCTCGCCCAGCCATCGCAGCTTCGCCGAGCTGGTGCGATCACCCCGATGGCGCGACCGCATCGACCCGGCGGTGCTGGAACGGCCCCGCTCGGCCGAGCCGGAGGCGTACCTGGAGCGGCTGCTGTCGAGCGGCGCCGTGGCACAGGTCTGGGAGACGACCTACCTGCACGTCTTGCAGGGCCCCGATCCGGTGCTGCACTGGATCCGGGCCACCGCGCTGCGGCCGGTGCTGGCCGCTCTCGACCCGGCCGATGTCGGGGCGTTCGAGGCCGAGCTCGCCGCCCGGCTGGCGCAGGCCTACCCGCCGGGCCCGCACGGCACGGTGTTCCCGTTCCGGCGCATCTTCGCCGTCGCGGTGCGGACGTGAGCGCGCGGGTGCGGCAGCGGATGGGGGCGGTGTCTGGGCACCTGGGACGACGGCGTCGACCGTACTGTTGGGTATGTTCGGAGAACGCCCTGGTCACAGCGGTGGCCGTCCGGCCGCGGTGGGTGTGGTCGACGCCAGGTGCACAGACAGACCGGAGCGTCCCCAGGAGCGGGACGACGGAGTCGGCGGCTCATCGGGTCGATCGGGGGTGGGGTTGATCGGGGTGGGGACCGGTGGGCGGCTTGTAGGCGCGAAATCGAAATCGATCTCACGCAAGGGGAGGGGCGACCGAGGCGGTCGATCGAGGGGGTCGACCGAGGCGGTCGATCGGGGGTCGTGCGATCGGGCGGGTGTGGGGGGCGCGAGCCAGTAGCGTTCGGCGCCATGCTCGATCCGAAGGTCGTCTCCCTCGCTCAGGCCGCCAACTTCGCCGCGCTCACGACGCTGCTGCCCGACGGCCAGCCCCAGACCCACGTGATGTGGGTCGACGCCGACGACACCCGCGTGCTGATCAACACCGAGCTGCACCGCCAGAAGGCCAAGAACGTCCAGCGCGACCCCCGGGTCACGGTGGCGATCATCGCCGCCGACAACCCGTACGACTTCGTCGAGGTGCGCGGCCGCGTCGTGGAGATCGTCCGCGGCGAGATCGCTCGGGCCCACATCGATGCGTTGGCGCTCAAGTACACCGGCAAGCCCTACGGCATGGCGATCCAGTCCGAGCGGGTGATCCTGCGCATCGAGCCGACCCGGACCGTCACCCGTTGAGCGACGGACCCCCGTCCGAGCAACCCGGTCCGCTCCCCATCGAGCGGGCCGACGTCGACGCCGCGGCGCGCCGCCTGGCCGGGGTTGCCCATCGCACCCCGGTGCTGCGTTCCACCCACCTCGACGAGCTGGCCGGGGCCGAGGTGCACATCAAGGCCGAGTGCTTCCAGCGCACCGGCTCGTTCAAGTTCCGCGGCGCCTACAACGCGCTGGCATCGTTGGACGAGGCCGAGCGACGGCGTGGGGTGGTCACGGTCTCCTCCGGCAACCACGCCGCGGCCGTCGCCCTCGCGGCCCGCCTGTTCGGTGTGCCGGCCACCGTCGTCATGCCGAGCGATGCGCCCGGCAACAAGCGCGCCGCAACCGAGGGGTACGGCGCCCGCGTCGTCACCTACGACCGCTACCGCGAGGACCGCGAGGCCAGGGGCAGACAGGTCGCCGCCGAGCTCGGCGCCGTGCTCATCGCCCCCTACGACCAGGCCGAGGTGATGGCCGGGCAGGGGACCTTGGCCCTCGAGCTGTTCGAGGAGGTGCCGGAGCTCGACGTGTTGGTGGTCTGCGTCGGCCGTGGAGGGTTGATGGCCGGCTGCGCCACCGTCGCCCGCAGCGTGGCCGAGGCGCGGGGCCGCGCCGTCGAGGTCGTCGGCGTCGAACCCGAGGCGAGCGACGACCACCGGCGCAGCCTGGCCGCGGGGCGCCGGGTCGGGCTGGATGCGGTGCCCCGTTCCATCGCCGACGGGCAGCTCGCCACCATCCCCGGCGCGCTCACCTTCGCCGTCAACCAGCGACGCGTGGACCGGTTCGTCACCGTCGCCGACGACGAGATCGTGGCCACCATGCGCACGCTGTTCGAGCGGGTGAAGGTGGTCGCCGAGCCGAGCGGGGCGTCCGCGCTCGCCGCCGTGCTGGCCGGTACGGTGGCCCGCCCCGGGTCCCGCATCGGCGTCACGCTGTCGGGTGGCAACATCGATGTGGAGCGATTCCGGTCGTTGACGGGCGGGTGAGGGCAGAATGGCTCGACCCCGATCCGGCCGGCGAGGAGGACCAGATGGACAACCAACGACAACGGGCTGACCGATTGCGCAGCCTGCACGACCCGTCGTCGCCCCTGGTGCTGATCAACGTGTGGGATGTCGCGTCGGCCAAGGCGGTGGCCGCCACGGGTGTCGCCGCCATGGCGACGTCGAGCGCCTCGATGGCATGGTGCCTCGGCGGGCTCGACGGGTCGGGCACGGCGGTGGACGGCTTCTTCGACATGGTCGGCCGGATCAGCGCGGCGGTCGAGCCGTTGCCGCTGACGGTGGACATCGAGGCCGGTTTCGGCTCCACCCCCACGCAGGTCGCCGCCACGGTCCGCAAGGTGGTCGCCGCCGGTGCGGTGGGCATCAACCTCGAGGACCGCCGGCTCCCGGCCGGGGCGGGCGGACCGGCGCTCTACCCGATCGAGGACCAGCAGGTCCGGTTGCGGGCGGCGAAGGCGGCGGCCGAGGCGCTGAGCGTCCCGATCGTGATCAACGCCCGCGTCGACACGTACCTGATGGACGTCGGGGAGCCGGCGGACCGCGTCGAGCTCACCGTCCAGCGGGCCCACGCCTACCGGGCCGCCGGCGCCGAGTGCATCTTCGTGCCCGGCGTGCGCGACGCCGCCACCATCGCCACCCTGGCCCAGCGCATCGACGGTCCGCTCAACGTGCTGGCTGTGCCCGGCTCGCCGACCGTGGCCGAGCTGGCGGAGGTCGGCGTGGCCCGCATCAGCCTGGGTTCGTGGCCGGCGCAGGCCGCGCTCGGGTTGCTGCAGCGCATCGCCCAGGGGGTGCTGACCACCGGGACGTACGGGTCGCTGGAGGGGTCGCTGTCCTTCCCGCAGGCCCAGGTGCTCATCGCCACGCCGGTCACCCCACCGACTCCGGCGGGCACCCCCGCCCCGGCCTGACCCGGCCCGGCCCCGTTCAGGCCAGCTCGTCGGTCAGGACGACCGACAGGGTGGCCGGCCCTCGGCGCTTGTCCCACGCAGCGCGCACCGCCACCTCCAGCAGGGTGGCGGCCACCGCGTCGTCCAGGCGGCCGAGTCCGTCGATGAGGAGCACGGTGGGCCGGGGCAGGTCGCACAGGCTGTCGGCCAGCGCGTCCCAGTTGCGCCCGAACCACTCGGGCAGGTCGAGCGCGTCGGCCAACCCGTCGAGCAACGACGCCTTCGTCGGGTGCTCGCCGAGGCGGCAGACCGCCACGGTCCGCTCGGTCCCGATCGGGCCCACCCGCTCGGGCGGCACACCGGCCGGTGCCACGTGCACACCGGGGTCGGACCAGCGCGGCGCGCTCACCGCTCGACGTCCACCTGGACGAAGCTCGCGTAGTGATCGTCGGTGTAGAAGACGGTGTCATCGTCACCGACGACCAGCCGCCGGGCGCCACGGTCGTCCTCGCCGGGGGTCACGACGGTGTACTCCCGGTAGAAGCCACGGTCCCGGCGGGGCAGGATCCGCTCCCGGTTCTCGAAGGTCACCCCATCGCGGTCGTAGGGGAACGGCCCGCCCTCCACGATCAGCTGCCAGGTCTCGGCCGCCTCGTCGGGCAGGCGGGACAGGGCGACGAGGTCGAGCCCGACGGCGAGCGTGGTGCGCGTCGTCGCCAGCACCGAGGTGGTCGCCGTCGCCGAGGTGGCGGTCTCCGGCGAGGTGGCGGTCTCCGGCGAGGTGGCGGCCGAAACCTCGGTGGGGGTGGAACCGACGGCCTCGACCGCGGCTCCGTCGCCACCGCTCGATCGGCCGAGCGCGGCGGCCACGACGGCGACGAGCACCACGGCGACGACGCCGAGGAGGCGCCACCGCTGCCTCGTCATCAGAGGCTCACGAGTTGCACGCCGAGCAGCACGGCCAGCAGGCCCGACAGCAGCCCGACCGCGCCCCACACGGCGATGCCGACCTTGGTCTTGGACTGGCCGTGCAGGAACGCCCCGATGCCCGACAGCGCGACCAGGAACAGCTTCACGAACAGCGTGACCTGGTACTCCGTCACCTGGTTGGCCATGTCGACCGCGCCGATGTTCCACAGGCCGGTGGCCACGGCGAGCCCGAAGGCCGGCCAGGCCACTCGGTTGAACTGCCGGCCCACCGCCTTGCCGAGGTCCCCGCCTGCGGCTCGCACGACGGGCAGCAGGCCGAGCAGGGTGATCTGGCCGCCGACCCAGACCATGACGCTGAGCACGTGGAGGGTCAGGCGGATGGAGCGAAGGGTGAGCGGCAGCATGCACCGGCGGTTCTACCGGACGCGGGCGGGCCGCGACCAGTGGGTGCGCCGCACGCCACGCGATCGCGACCGACGGCGGCGAGGCCCGAGATGGCAGGAACGATGCGGTCGGCCGTGGTCCTGCCACGGTGTTGGGGGGCTCGCTACCATCCCTGGATGGCCCCGCACACCGTCGCCGTCGTGGTCGACGAGGGGATGCACGCCTTCGAGTTCGGCGTCGCCTGTGAGGTGTTCGGGCTGCGCCGCCCGGAGCTCGGTGTCGCCTGGTACGAGTTCCGGGTGTGCGGCCCGTCCGTCGCCGCGGTGCGCGCCAACGAGGGGTTCGCGCTGCAGGCCGACCACGACTGGTCCGCGCTGGTGGAGGCCGACACCGTGGGCGTGCCCGCCGCGCCCGCCCTGCCCGAACCCTCCAACCCGGCGCTGGTCGACGCGCTGCGCACCGCCGCCCGCAACGGCGCCCGCATGGTCTCGTTCTGCTCCGGCGCGTTCCTGCTCGCCGAGGCGGGGCTGCTCGATGACCGGCCGGCCACCACGCACTGGATGCACGCGCCGGCGTTCCGGCGCCGCTTCCCGAGGGTGAAGCTGCACCCCGACGTGCTCTACGTCGACGACGGCGACGTGCTCACCTCCGCCGGCACCGCCGCCGGGATCGACCTGGCGCTGCACATCGTGCGGTTGGACCACGGGGCCGAGGTCGCCAACGCGGTGGCGCGGCGCATGGTGGTGCCGCCGCACCGAGACGGCGGCCAGGCGCAGTTCACCAGCCCGCCGCTGCCCTCGCCCGGTGACGCCGACGTCGGCCTCGCGGCCACCATGGACTGGATGGTGGCCAACCTGGGGGAGCCGCTCACCGTGGCCGACATGGCGGCGCACGCGCTGATGAGCGCTCGCACCTTCGCCCGTCGGTTCCGCGCGGCCACCGGCACCACACCGCACGAGTGGCTCAGCGCCCATCGGGTGCGCCACGCCCAACGCCTGCTCGAGGCGACCGACCTGCCCGTCGAGCGAGTCGCCGTCGAAGCCGGGCTCGGCAGCGCCGCCAACCTGCGGTTGCGCTTCCGGACGGTGGGCCTCAGCCCCACCGTGTACCGCCGTCGCTTCCGCCTAAGCTCCGTCTGATGAGGCCCGAGCTCTACCCGCCGGGGGCGCGGTCGTTGCAGGAGCAGTTCGACACGACCCGCCTGGCCGATCGTCTGCAGGAACGCACGGTGTTCGAGGAGCTCGAGGACTGGCACATCCGCACGATCGAGCGCGCCTCGTTCTTCTTCCTCGGCACCGTCGACGTGGACGGGTTCCCCGATGTGTCCTACAAGGGCGGGGCCCCCGGCTTCGTGCAGGTGCTGGACCGCACCACGCTGGCCTTCCCCTCCTACGACGGCAACGGCATGGTCCGTTCGATCGGCAACATCGTGGACACGGCCAAGCTGTCCCTGCTGTTCGTCGACTTCGACAAGCCCAAGCGGATCCGCATCCACGCCAGCGGCACGGTGCACCGCGAACCCGAGTGGCTGGACCGCTTTCGTGACGCCGAGCTCGTCGTCGAGGTCCACCTCGGGCGAGCCTTCTTCAACTGCCCGCGCTACCTGCACAACCTGCGCGACGGCGAGCTGTCGCCGCACGCCCCGCGGGAGGGCCATGTCGTGGCCGAGCCGGAGTGGAAGGCGATGCCGGAGTGGCGCGAGGTGCTCCCGGAGCGCTGATCGTCGATGGTCAGCAGCGTGTACCGCCAGGCCGCGGTCCGAGGGCCGGCCGCTGCGCTCCTGCGCCGCCGCTACACCTTCGTGGTGGGCGACGACCAGCGCACCCTCGTGCCCGACGGGTGCGTGGACCTGGTGTGGATCCCGAGCTTCGGCCGGCTGGTGGTGTGCGGCGCCGAGGCCCGCGGCTGGCGCATCGACCTACCGATCGGTACGCGCGCCGTCGGGGTGCGGTTCCACCCCGGAGTCGGTCCGGCGGCGCTGGGCAGCAGCGGCCGGGAGCTGGCGGAGCGGCGCGTGCCCATCGACGAGGTGTGTGGCCGCCGAGGCGCCCGGCTGACCCAGCAGGTGCTCGAAGCGGGCGACCCGGCGGCGGAGCTCGAGGTGCTGGAGCGCTTCGTCGCCGGTCTCGACGCCGAGGCGGAGCCCTTGGTGGGCGCGGTGCTGGGCCGGTTGCTCCGGCGGGCCGACCGCTCGGTCCCCGAGCTGGCCGACGCGGTCGGGCTGTCCAGCCGGCAGCTTCAGCGGCGCACCGTGGAGGCGTTCGGGTACGGGCCGGTGGTGCTGGCCCGTATCGTGCGTCTCCAGCGGTTCCTGCACCTGCTGGTGCACAGCGACCGGCCGTTGGTCGAGCTGGCCGCACGGTGCGGCTACGCCGACCAGTCCCACCTGGTGCGCGAGTGCCGGGCCATCGCCGGGGTCACCCCCACCCGGGTGCGGCCCGAGGTGGCCGGCCTCGACGGAGGTGACGGGGTCAGCCCGCTGGGCGATCTCTTCGCGCCCTTGGCCTGAACCGGCATGGGCGCGATGATGGCGTCGCTCAAGGGGGAAGTTGCATGTTCGATCTTCTGATCAAGGGCGGACGCGTGGTGGACGGCACCGGTGCCGCCGCCCGCACCGCGGACGTCGGCATCGTGGGGGACCGCATCACCGAGGTCGGTGAGCTCGCCGGTCGGGCTGCCGCCCGCACCATCGACGCCGACGGCGCGCTGGTCACGCCGGGCTGGGTGGACATCCACACCCACTACGACGGCCAGGCCACCTGGGACTCGGTCATGGCCCCGTCGTCCCTGCACGGTGTCACGTCGATCGTGATGGGCAACTGCGGGGTCGGCTTCGCCCCCGCCCGGCCCGGCGCAGCCGAGCACGATGCGCTCATCGCCCTGATGGAGGGCGTGGAGGACATCCCCGGCTCGGCGCTGCACGAAGGTCTGCCGTGGGACTGGGAGTCCTTCCCCGAGTACCTCGACTCCGTCTCCCGGCGGCCGCACGCCATCGACATCGGCGCCATGCTGCCCCACGCCGCCCTGCGGGCGTACGTGATGGGCGAGCGCGGGGCGAACTACAAGGAGGACCCGACCGAGGCCGAGATCGGGGAGATGACCCGGCTCACCATCGAGGCGCTCGAGGCCGGCGCGGTCGGCGTCGGGACGTCGCGCACGGTGAACCACCGCAGCCGTGACGGCCGCAAGATCGGCACCCTCACCGCCCGTACCGAGGAGCTGCTCGGCATCGCCGAAGGCCTGCGCATCGCCGGCAAGGGGGTGCTGCAGTTCGTCAGCGACTTCAAGGGCCTCGAGGTCGAGCTCGGGCTGATGCGCCAGGCGGCGGAGGTCTCCGGCCGGCCGCTGTCGGTGTCGCTGGTCCAGGCGGACCCGGTGCCCGACCGCTGGCGGGAGGTGCTCCGCGTCCTCGAGCGGGCCAACGCCGACGGGGTGACCATGAAGGCCCAGGTGGCCTGCCGCCCGGTCGGTCTGCTGATCGGTCTGCACGGTTCGATGCACCCGTTCGTCAAGACGCCGTCGTACGCCCCGCTGCTGGGGCTGCCGGTCGCCGAGCAGGTGGCCCGGATGCGAGACCCGGAGCTGCGCGAGCGCCTGCTGGCCGAGGCCCGGGAGGTGCGCGGCGGGCTCTACGCCATGGTGGCGAAGCAGCCGCAGAAGCTGTTCCGCCTGGGCGACCCGCCCAACTACGAGCCCCACCCCGACGACTCGCTCGCCGCCGAGGCGCAGCGACTGGGTCGAGACCCGATGGAGCTCGTCTACGATGTGCTGCTGGAGCGCGCCGGTGAGGAGCTGCTCTACGTGCCGGCCGGCAACTTCTCCGGCTACTCGCTCGACGCCGCCCGTGAGATGCTGCTGTCGGACGTGTGCCTGCCCGGGCTCTCCGACGGCGGGGCGCACGTCAGCTTCATCTGCGACGCGTCGTTCCCCACCTACCTGCTCGCCCACTGGGCCCGCGACAGGGCGGAGGGCCTGCCGCTGGAGTTCGTGGTCAAGCGCCAGACCTCCGACACGGCTCGCCACGTCGGCTGGACCGACCGGGGCGTGCTCGCCCCCGGCTACCTCGCCGACCTCAACGTGATCGACTTCGACCGCCTGCAACTGCGCCGGCCGACCATGATCAACGACCTGCCCGCCGGTGGCCGCCGTCTGATGCAGACCGCCGAGGGCTACCGCCACACCGTCAAGCGGGGCACCGTCACCTTCGACGAGGGCACCCACACCGGGGCCCTACCCGGCCAGCTCGTCCGTAGCTGAACACCGCCACAGCCGGCGTCCTTCGCACCGGCGGCCCGTACCATCCGGTCTGGTACGGGCCGCCGCCGCGTCGGGGCGGCCGCGGTCAGATCACGCCGTCGGCCTGCAGCTCGTCGATGTCGTAGCCGAGGGGGCCGTACACCTCGGCGTTGTGCTGGCCGAAGCGGGGGCTCACGCTCAGCCGTGGCGGCGGTTGCCCGTCGAAGCGGATGGGAGGCTGCGGCACCGGCACCACCCCGTAGTCGGGATGGTCGATGTCGCGGATCGCCTCGCGCTGGCGCAGGTGCTCGTCCGCCGCCACCTCGACCAGGGTGCGCACCGGCGCGGCCGGCACCCGGAACCGTTGGGCGGCGGCGAAGGCCTCGGCCTTGGACAGCGTGCGGGTCCAGGCGCCCACGATGTCATCCACCGCGTCGAGGTTGGCGGCGCGGTTGGTGTTGTCGACGTAGCGCGGGTCCTCGATCAGCGCGGGGCGGCCCATCGCCTGGCACAGGTTCGCCCAGTGCTCCTCGGCCGTGCACATCAACGCGATGGCCCCGTCGGTGGTGGGGTACACGTTGTAGGGCGCCACGGCCAGCCCGGCGTGGCGGTTGCCGGTGCGCCCGGCCGTCCCGCTGCCCACGAAGGTGCCCCAGTTCGACGCCATCGACAGCAGTGCCACCTCCTGCATGGCGATCTCGACGTGCTGGCCCACGCCGGTCTCGGACCGTTGGAACAGCGCGGTCATCAGCCCGGCGTAGAGGTGCACCCCGCCGAGGAAGTCCGCCATCTGCGGTCCCGCCTTCACCGGAGGACCGTCCGGGAACCCGGTGACCGACATGGCACCGCCGTAGGCCTGCACGGTGAGATCCATCGCCAGGCGGTCGCGGTCCGGCCCGGACAGGCCGTACCCGGTCCCCGAGCCGTAGCACAGGCGGGGGTTGCGCTCGTGCAGCACCTCCCAGCCCACCCCGAGGCGGTCCATCACCCCGGGGGCGAAGTTCTCGATCAGCACGTCGGCCGTCTCGGCCAGGCGCAGCAGCAGCTCCCGGCCTCTCGGGTGCTTGAGGTTGAGCGTCACGTCGCGCTTGCCGGCATTGAGGATGGCGAAGGGCACCGAGCCGCCCTGCACCTGCTCGCGTCGGCGCAGCGGCTCCCCTCGCGGCGGCTCGATCTTGAGCACGTCGGCCCCGGCGGCAGCGAACAGGAACCCGCAGTACGGGCCCTGGTACACCTGCCCGAGATCGAGCACGGTCAAGGTCATCGGATGTGCGCCCTGCCGTAGCGCAGCACGCTCTCGGGATCGCTGACCTGCGAGCCGAGCCCGACCATGCCGGTGACCGGCACCAGCACGCGGTGCACGCCCCGCCGCTCCAGCTCGGCGATCGCGGCGGGGTCGTCGGGGGCGCTCACGGTGATCTCGACGCTGTCGGGGTCCCGCCCGGCCGCCTCGGCGGCACGCCGCATCTCGTCGATCAGCTCCCACGGTTGGGCCCGGGCGGGGAAGTAGCCGTCGCCCAGGCGGCCGGCCCGGCGGGCGGCCAACTTGGTCTGACCGCCCACGATCACCGGTACGTTCGACTTCGGCTGCGGCCGGCACCAGATGTTGTCGAAGTCCACGAACGGGCCGTGGTAGCTGGCGGGGCCCTCGGCGGTCCACAGGGCGCGCATGGCGTGCACG
>JADLEF010000367.1 GCA_020846295.1 Acidimicrobiales bacterium | reverse complement strand
CCTCGGCCTCGGCGACCTCCGCCGGGATCGGGGCGGGCGCACTCTCCGCCTCGGCGGTGGACGGTGGCTCGACCGCGCCGGTGGGAAGGTCGGGCGCGAGGGCTGCCGCCGGGGCGTCGAGCGTCGGAGCCGGGGGATCATCGACGGCGGCGGCGCTCGCCGCTGCCGGGGTCACCTCGACCGGGGCGGACCACGGCGACGAGGCGACACCGACGGGTGACGCGAACGCGGCCGGCGGCGCAGCGACATCCGCGGGCGGCGCCGGCGCCGGCGGGGGCGCGGTGATGGCCGCTTCGACCGAGGCCCATGGCGACGCCGGCTCTGCGACCGCCTGCTCGGCGGGCGGCTCGATCTCGGTCGCCTCGACGGCATCGGCCGGCGCGGGAACGGACCCGATGATCGGCGCGTCGACCGCAGCAGGGCGCTCGTCCGGCTCGGTCCCGAGCTCGGGGGCGGGGGCAGCGGGCGGCGGGAACGCCGGCAGGTGCTCCAAGGCGGGTTCCCCCGGCGCGCTCCAGGCGCTCGGCGCGTTCGGCGCGGTACCCCACGGCGACACGGGCGGCGGCGCAGGCGGGACGCCGATGAAGGTCCCGAACGCGGGGGTGGTCGGCGGAGGGGTGAGCAGGGCCGGGCCCTCCCCGGACAGGTCGATCACCTGTGGCGCGGTGGTGAGCGCCTCCGGGAGCGGCGCGGACAGCGCAGCCGGTTTCAGCGGTTCGGGGGCCGGCACCTCGCCGACGGCGTGGTCGGTGGCGCCGTTGGCGGCGTGCGACGCGGCCTCGAGCGCGATCACCGGCTCGGGTGCGGGGAACGGGTCCACCACGATCATCGGGGCGGGCAGCGGGTCCCGGCGGGCGGCGGCCATGGCGGCGACGGCCTCGGCCGATCCGTCGAGCACGAAGGGCCGGGCCCGGGCCTGCTCGAGCGCCCGCAACAGCATGTCCCTCGACGCGTGGTAGTCGTCGGGGACCTCGAACATGCGGGCCTGGATGGCGTCGCGCCACTCGGCGGGGAGCTCGACGTCCTCGATCAGCACGATGATGAGCGGTGTCTCGCGATCGGTGTGGTGGCCGAGGTGCAGATCGATGGGTACGCCGTGCAGCAGCGCGTCCGAGGCGATGACCACGAGGTCCACGCCGGACGCCCGCCAGTCCGCCACCTGGCCGATGGCCGCGGGGCCGGTGGGCAGGAACGGGTCCGCGAACTGGTAGGGGTAGCCGAGGCCGTCGAGGTGGCTGGCGACCCACTCCGCCCAGTCCCGGTCGTCGTGGGTGCACCCGATGACGAAGGGGGCCGTCTCGGCTCCCGTCGCCTCCGGCATCGACCGCCTGTCCTGCAGGTCGCTCATCGTTCGTCGCCCTATCCTCGCGTCGGAGACCGCCCACGATCCCGACTCGCCGCCACTGCACGGTCCTGCGACACCGTCGCTGACCAGCCCCCGCGCATCGTATCGGGGGGAGGAGCAGACCCCGCCCCCGAGCACGTTGCGCGCTCATTGCCGCACCTCGACACCATGGCGGTGGAGGTCTACGACGGAGCGTGGGCGCTGATGGCCCGCGCGTCGTAGCCGGCCCCCGCCCAGGCGCCTGCATACGTACGGTGGAGCTGGAGGGACTCGAACCCTCGTCCGCTGAGCGTTCCTCGTTCGCGCTACGACCATTCCCGCGTCGTGGCTCGTCGGTTGCCACCCTGCCGGGTCAGGTGGAGTGGATCAGGAACCCACTCCGTCCGCCGGAACTTTCTCCGGGGTCAGAGGTCTTTCCCTCCGTCAGCGGTCTCTCCACGCCGTCCCCCACCGCTTCTGTTGCCGGGCTGCGGTGAGCTGGCCCCGCGTACCGTCACCGGTCGCTATGTTCCTCACGTCTCCTGATGAATCAGGCGGCGAGAGCGAGTTCGCTCTTGTTGGCGTCTCGTTGGTTGCCCTGTTTAACGAGTCTGAGCAACTCGGGTCGCACGTTCGACTCCCGATCCCAACGTCGAAACCGATCAGCCCCGTGTTGCGACCATGCTACTGCCTGGTTGCGACGATGCGGTGGGCCAGTTCTCGACGAACGGGCACTGAGTGTGCTACGAGCGCAACGCGTTGTGGCGCATGCCCGCGGCGAGTGCCCGTCGCTTCTCTAGATCGGCATCACGCTTGGCGATGACCTGCCGTTTGTCATAGTTCTTGCGCCCTCGGCCGAGACCGAGCAGCACCTTCACCCGGCCGTCCTTGAAGTACAGCCGCAGCGGAACCATGGCCAGGTGCTGCTGCTCCGAGATGGACTGCCACCGTTCCCGTTCCCGGCGGTGGACCAGCAGCTTGCGCTGTCGATCGGGGTCGTGCGCGCCGAAGCCGTGACCGAAGCTGTAGGGGGCGACGTGCAGGCCGATGAGCCAGAGCTCGCCCCGCACGACCCGGGCGAACGCGTCGTTCAGGCGGACCTGCGACTCCCGCATCGCCTTCACCTCGGACCCGCTGAGCACGATCCCGCACTCCAGCTCCTCGATGATCTCGTACTCGCGGTGCGCGACCTTGTTCGTGGCGATCGTCCGGTTGCGCTCGTCGCGCTTGGCCACGGCCATAGGGCTGTCGACGCTAGCCGGTCGCAGCACTACCGTGTCCGCCCGTGCTGACGATGCCGCGTTCGGTCCTCGAGGCGATGGTGGCCCAGGCCTTGGACGAGGCGCCGCTCGAATGCTGCGGGCTGCTCGCCGGCGACCCGGACACCGGCGTGGTGCAGCGCTACTTCCGCTGTGCCAACGCCGCCGCCTCGGCGCGGGTGTACACCGTCGAGCCCCGCGACCAGCTGCGGGCGACCCGGACCGCGGAGGATGCCGGTCTCGAGGTGCTGGGCGTGGTGCACTCGCACACCCACACCCCGCCGTACCCCTCGGCCACCGACGTGCGCCAGGCGCCCGATCCGACCTGGCACTACGTCATCGTCTCGCTGGCCGACGCCGAGCCCTCGGTGCGCGCCTACCGCATCGTGGGCGGCGCGGACGGTGCGGATGGCGTGGTCGAGGAGGAGTCGATCGAGCTCACCGGGGAGTGATCTGAGCGGCCGGCCGAGCCTCGGACCTGGTTGTTCGGACTTTTTCGGGGGCTCGGGAACACCCCGGCGCTGCACGCGGTTGGCCCGAATCAGTATATTTCCGATCAGGTCTCTCGTATTTCGGAGCGTGCTCGTGCCTGTCAGCGTTCGCCTGCCAACCGTCCTGCGGCCCCACTCGGCCGGTCAGTCCGTGGTGGAAGCCGCGGCCGGCTCCGTCGGCGAGATCGTCGGCGAGCTGGTCACCCGCTTCCCCGGCATGAAGGGCAACCTGCTGACCGACGGCGGCGAGCTGCAGCGCTTCGTGAACATCTACGTCAACGACGAGGACATCCGCTACCTCGACAAGGCGGACACCAAGGTCGCCGATGGCGACGAGGTCACCATCCTGCCGGCCGTGGCCGGAGGAGCGGTGTGACATGGCGCTCGTCGGATCGGCCATCGACCTGATCGGCAACACGCCGATGGTCGACGTCTCCAACCTGTCGCCCAACCCGAACGCCCGCATCCTGGTCAAGCTCGAGGGCCAGAACCCCGGCGGCTCGGTGAAGGATCGCATCGCCAAGGCGATGATCGAACGGGCCGAGGCCGACGGCGAGCTCGTCCCGGGACGGCGCATCATCGAGCCGTCCTCCGGCAACACCGGCATCGGGCTCGCCATGATCGCCCAGCTGCGCGGCTACCCGATCACCATCGTCATGCCGGACAACACCACCTCGGAGCGTCGGCAGCTGCTGCAGACCTTCGGCGCCGACATCGTGCTGACCCCGGGGGACGAGGGCTCCAACGGCGCGGTGCGCCGGGCCCAGCAGCTGGCGGACGAGAACCCGGGGTGGGCGTTCCTCTACCAGTACGGCAACGAGGCCAACCCGCAGGCCCACTTCGACACGACCGGGCCCGAGATCCTCGCCGACGCGCCCGACGTGACCCACTTCGTGGCCGGCCTGGGCACGAGCGGCACGCTGCTCGGCGTGGGCACGTTCCTCAAGGAGCAGAACCCGGCGGTCAAGGTCTACGCCATCGAGCCGCCGGCCGGGGAGAAGGTCGAGGGTCTGCGCAGCCTCGAGGACGGGTTCGTGCCGCCCGTGTTCGAGAAGTGGGGCGGGGCGGACCTCCTCGATGGCAAGCGCATCGTCCGGCCGCTGGAGTCCGTCATCTGGACCCGTCGCCTGGCCCGCGAATGCGGCATCTTCGCCGGGGTCTCCACCGGGGCCGCTGTGGCCGGGGCGGCCAAGGTGGCCGAGCGGTTGGCCGAGGGGGAGCTGGCCACGATCGTGGTGGTCTCCGCCGACGGCGGTTGGAAGTACCTCTCCACCGGCATCTACACCGCCAGCCTCGAGGAGGCGGCGGAGATCGCGGAGACGGTCAGCACCTGGTGAGCCCGCCCGGGCCGGCGATGGGCCCGACACGGTGATCGCGTCGGCGGCCGGCGGCTCCCCTAGAGTCGCACCCGATGACCGGTGATCCGCGCCCCATCGGCATGTTCGATTCCGGCTTCGGTGGCCTCACCGTGGCCCGGGCGTTGATCGACCTGCTGCCCGACGAGCACCTCGTCTACGTGGGCGACACCGGCCGCTACCCCTATGGCCCCCGGCCGCAGCCCGAGGTGCGCGACTTCGCCCACCAGATCACCCGCCACCTCGTGCGCGAGCACGACGTGAAGCTGGTCATCGTGGCGTGCAACACCGCGGCGGCGGCGGCCTCGGTCGAGGAGCTGGCCGAGGCGCACGGCGTGCCGGTGCTCGGCGTGATCGAGCCCGGGGTGCGCGCCCTGGTGTCGGCCACCCGCAGCGGCCGGGTCGGCGTGATCGGCACCGTCGGCACCGTCGGCTCGGGCGCCTACCAGCAGGCGGTGGCCCGCACCGGCGCCGCGGTCCAGCTGCACTGCGCGGCCTGCCCCGGTTTCGTCGAGTTCGTCGAGCGCGGCCAGACCGACGGCGACGAGGTGACGGTGCTGGCCGAGCGCCTGCTCGCCCCCATCGTGCAGGCCAAGGTGGACACCCTCCTGCTCGGCTGCACCCACTACCCGTACCTCGCCCGGGTGCTGTCCACCGTGTTGGGGCCCGACGTGGTGCTGGTCTCCTCGGCGGACGAGACCGCCTTCGACGTGCGGGCCCGCCTGCTCGGCGGGGAGCTGGCCCGCGGCTCGGGTGGCGCCGCGCGCGACCCGGGGGAGGGGCCGGCGTTCCGGCGCTTCCTGTCCTCGGGGGACATCGGCTGGTTCACGGATCTGGGAAGACGGTTGCTGGGCCCTGAGCTGGCCAGCGCGGAAGGTGTGACGTGGCACGACTGACGGCGATGACGGTGGCGGCCCTGGCGGCCGGCGCGACGCTCCTGACCGCCTGCGGCGGCGGGACCTCCGCGGCGGAACGGGGGGACGAGGAGGCCGACGCGCTCTTCGCCAAGCAGGTGGCCACCGACTCCGGCCTCTCCGTCACCAGTCCGAACGTGGCCGAGGGTGACGAGCTGCCCGTGCGCTTCACCTGCGACTCCACCGGGATCTCGCCGGCACTGGACCTCGGCGGCATACCGGAAGGTACGGTCGAGCTGGCGCTGGTGGTGGACGACCCCGATGCCGAGGCCGGCACGTTCGTGCACTGGATCGTCGCCGGCCTGGCGCCGCAGGACGTGCGGCTGGCCGAGGACGCCCTGCCCGAGGGGGCGACCCAGGCCCGCAACAGCGCCGGCCGCACCGCGTACAGCCCGGCCTGCCCGCCGGAGGGCGACCCGGCCCACACCTACCGCATCACCGTGTACGCGCTCGACGAGGCGATCGGCGAGGACATCGAGAACGACGATCCCTCCGACGCGCTCGACACCATCGCCCAACACGCCACCGCCCGCGCCACCCTCACCGCCACCTACGCCCGCCCGGCTTAGCGGCCCCGGCCTCGGTGCCGCCCCGCTCGTCCCCGCTCTTCCCGCTGTCCCCGTTCTTCCGTTTTCCCGTTCTTCGCGGCCGTCCAAGGCCGTGAACCACCC
Organism: Acidimicrobiales bacterium; assembly: GCA_020846295.1. Lineage (GTDB taxonomy): Bacteria > Actinomycetota > Acidimicrobiia > Acidimicrobiales > CAIXPF01 > CAIXPF01. The sequence continues at coordinate 16,734 of JADLEF010000367.1, read as the reverse complement.
TCCAGGAGATCCCGTGCGCCCCGACGGCCGTGCCCCCGATGAACTGCGTCCCATCAGTTTCCAGCGCGACTACACCGACATGACCCCCGGGTCGGTGCTGGTGTCCTTCGGTCGGACGAGGGTGCTGTGCACCGTGTCCATCGAGGACGACATCCCGCGCTGGCTCAAGGGCAAGGGATCGGGCTGGGTCACCGCCGAGTACTCGATGCTGCCCGGCTCCTCCAACGAGCGCATCCGTCGATCGTTGACCAACGGACGCTCCCAGGAGATCCAGCGCCTCATCGGCCGTTCGCTGCGGGCGGTGACCGATCTGGTGGCCATGGGCGAAGCCTCGATCACCGTGGACTGTGACGTGCTGCAGGCCGACGGCGGTACCCGCACCGCGTCGATCTGCGGTTCCTACCTGGCGTTGCACGACGCCTGCACCCGGCTGGTGGCGGCCGGCCGGCTGAAGCGCCACCCGCTCACCGACCACCTGGGCGCGGTGTCGGTCGGGATCATGGACGGCGTGCCGCTGCTCGACCTGCCCTACGCCGAGGATTCCCAGGCCGAGGTCGACTTCAACGTGGTGATGACCGGCGCCGGCTAGTTCGTCGAGGTGCAGGGCACCGCCGAGGGTCTCGCCTTCAGCCGGGCCGAGCTGGACTCGCTGGTCGATCTGGCCGCGGCCGGCATCGCCGAGATCGTGGCCAAGCAGGAGGCGTACCTCGCCACCCCGCTGCCGACCCGATGAGCGGCGCCGCGGCTGATGCCGGTGCGGGTGATGCCGGTGCGGAGCGGCGGTTGGTGGCCGCCACCGCCAACCCCGACAAGCTGGCCGAGATCGGCTCGTTGCTGACCGCGTCCGGCTTCGAGGTCCTGCCCCGACCGGCCGAGGTGCCCGACGTGGTGGAGGACGGTGACAGCCTCGAGGCGAACGCCCGGCTCAAGGCGGTGGCCATCGTCGCCGCAAGTGGCGGCTACGCCGCGGTGGCCGACGACACCGGTCTCGAGGTCGACGCGCTGGACGGGGCCCCCGGCATCCATGCCGCGCGGTATGCGGGGCCGGAGGCGAGCTACGACGACAACGTCGACAAGCTGCTGGCCGAGCTGGCCCGGGTGGGGGCGACGACGCCGGCGCAGCGGCGCGCCCGGTTCCGCACCGTGGCCCTGGTGCGCTGGCCCGACGGCCGGGAGGTCGTCTGCCACGGCGTGGTCGAAGGCCACATCACCCTCGCCCGGCGAGGTGGCGGCTGGGGCTACGACCCGGTGTTCGAACCGGACGAGGCCGGCGGGCGCACGTTCGGGGAGCTCACGACGGGCGGCAAGGACGCCATCTCGCACCGGGGCCGGGCCTTCCGCGCCCTCGCCGCGGCGCTGTCGGCCCGGGACTGAGCCCGAGCCGCTCACCTTCCGAGCGGCCGCTCACCAACCCCGCAGGTCGATGCGCCACTCGTCCACGATGGCGCCGCCGCGCACCACGACGTAGCGCTCGTGGTAGGCGACGGTGGGATCGACGTGGGCCGGGCGCACGGCCACCAGCGCGCCGAGCGCCGGTGCGGCGCCATCCCCGGCATCGTCGGGCAGGCTGAAGGTGACGTGCTCATCGGAGCAGAACCACACCTTGGCCGCGCTCCCGTCGGCGAGCTCGACATCGGGCGGGCCGTGGTCCATGCCGAGCGCCTTCAGACCGCAGTCGGCGACGAAGTACCGCCGGCCGTTGCGGGTCCCGGTGGAGATGACGGTGGCGGCGACGGCGAGCGCCTGGCGGAACGGCAGGCCGAGCTGCGCGTAGGCGGTGTCCATCATCGTGTAGCTGCCGGCCTGGATCTCGGTGACCCAGCGGTTGAGGTCGTAGGTGCCGGTGCCGCCGCCGGAGATCACCTCCCCGCCGACGGCGCGGTGCGCCTCGAGCAGCGCGGCCATCGACACCTCGAGCCCGTCGCTGCGTACCGACCGGTCCGGGTTGCCCATGAGGTGGCCCTCGTAGCCCATCACGCCGCGCACCTCGAGCCCGCCGCCTCGGGCCCGCTCGGCCAGCCACCCGGCGTCGGTCGGGTCGCAACCGCAGCGGGCGAGGCCGACGTTCACGTCGATGAGCACGTGGCGGAGCCCGGCGGCCGCGGCGGCGTCGACGGTCGCCTCGGAATCGACGGCGACGGTGATCGTCGCGCCGGTCTGCTCGGCGGTGGCGGCCAGGGCCGCCAGGCGGCGCGGGTCGAGGCATTCGTTGGCGAGCAGCAGGTCCTCGGTGAAGCCGGCCTGTGCCATACCGATCAGTTCGCGCACCGTGGCGGTGCAGAACGTGCCGTGGCCGGCGTTGCGCAGCGCGCCGGCGACCGCAGTGGACTTGAACGCCTTGACGTGGGGCCGGCAGCGCGGCCCGGGCAGGGCGGCGGCCATCGTGGCGAGGTTGTGGTCGAACGCCTCGACGTCGAGCAGCAGGGCCGGGGTCGACAGCAGCGCGGGGTCGGGCAGGTCCATGCCGGGACCCTACCGCCCGGCTTCGAGCCGAGCGCCCGTCTCAGCCGCCGGCGTCGGTGGTGAGCAGCGCCCGGCGACGTCCGTCGAGCTCGTCGAGCCGGACCGTCACCGCCCCGCGGTACTGGCGGAGGGCGTTGTCCGCGGCGGCGACCCCGTGGCGGGCGGCGTCGACCGACTGCCGTGATGCCTTGATCCGGTTGTGGACCATCCAGTCGCTGACGATGTTGTCGAACCAGACGTCCATGGTCCGCAGGGCGTCGCTCGGCGGGTCCGGCCACCACCCGTGCGCCATGCCGACGTCGTGCAGCTCGGCGCGCAGGCGGAGCATGGCGTGCTGGGCGGCGGCGACCGCGTGGGCGGCGTCGCGCAGCCGCCCGTGCTTGATCGAGCTGGCGATGAGGCCGCCCCCGAAGAACGTGTCGTAGGTGGACCAGCCGCCGGCGCTGGCGAGGGCCCGAGCCGCGGCCGCCAGCGCGTCGCCGGCGGCGACCGCGGCGTGCAGGGCCTCGTCGCACTCCCGCAACTCGGCGCGGGCGGCGGCCGCCGCGTCGCCGAGGCGCGTCAGCTCGGCGCCGAGGGCACTCGGTTCGGCGCGCAGCATCGCCTCGCGCTCGGCGAGGGCTCGGTGCAGCGAATCGCTGGCGGCGGGCAGCGACGCGGCGACGGGGGCCCAGGCGGCCGCGTCGGCCTCGAGTGCCCGTATGGCCTCCCAGCGGACGGAGAGCTCGAGCCGCACGCCGTCGGCTTCGGCCCGTTCGGCGGCGAGCTCGCGGTCCCGACGGCCGCGGATCGAAGCCACGACGCTGCGGATGGACATCCCTTCGAGCCGTACGACGTCGCGCTCCTCGGCGCCGAGGCGCTGCTGCAGCTCGGCGACCGCCCGCCGTTCCGCGTCGAGCTGGGCCTGCAGCGCCTGCAGCCGGGCGGTGGCACGCTCCGCGTGAGCGGCCGCCGCCATCGCCTCGGTCACCTCGATCAGCCCACCGTCCACCGACTCGACGCTAGCGCCGCACCCGACGGCACCCTCCGAGGGGGCGGCGGCGGCGTCACCGCCGGGGTCAGGCGCTGGCCTGCGGGGGGAGATCGACGTACGGCCGCAGCGGGATCACGTTCTGCTCGCGTGTCGTGCGCCGCGGCGCCCGCTTCTGCTGGTCGAGCAGTCCGAGCGCCTGGGCCAACAGGTCCCGGTACTGGCGGCAGGCCCTTCCCGCCTCCACGCCCGGACCCCACCGGCGGTACGTCTGCAACCCCATGGTCACCAGCACGCCGTGCTGTTGCTCGGTGAGCACCAGGTGCACGATCCACAGCGGTTTGGTCGAGACCCGCCCGCCGGGCGCCGAGGCCGACCCTGCGTGGTGGCACAGGACGTAGTGGCGGTCCGCGGTGCGGCCCGAGTGGTTGCGGCGCAGCTCCAGATCGGCGCGGATACCATACCGGCGAGCATGGCGGGCCAGGAAGTCGGCGGTGTCGAGGCACCGGAACGCATCCAGTTCCAGCTTCAGACGCTGATCCTGGAGGAGATCGCTCCGCTTGGCCCACATACCTGCTCTGCCCATCGTCGAAGGAACTGCTTCGCGGCAGGTATCGACGCGCCTCGCCGATGCATTGAGCCCGAGGGGCCAACCGCAACGAGCTTGCGACCAGGACAGGGAAACCGCCATCGCCCGGTTGGGGGAGCGAACCGGGCGATGGCGGCGATCTCAGGACCCGCGGGCGGGTTCGCCGATCGGCTCGAGCGCCACGGCGAGCACGTCCGCCACATCGGACGCCAGGTGGATGCCGAGCGCCTCCCGCGTGGCGGCGGGCACGTCGTCGAGGTCGGCCTCGTTGCCCTTGGGGATGATCACGGTGGTGATGCCGGCCCGCTGGGCGGCGAGCAGCTTCTGGCGCACCCCGCCGATGGGCAGCACCTTGCCGGTGAGGGTGACCTCGCCGGTCATGGCCACGTCAGCCCGTACCGCCCGGCCGCTGAGCAGGCTGACCAGCGCGGTGGTCATGGTCACACCGGCGGACGGACCGTCCTTCGGTGTGGCCCCCGCCGGCACGTGCAGGTGCAGGCGAGCGGTGTCGATCCGCCCGTCGAGGCCCAGTTCGCCCCGGTGCGAGCGCACGTAGGAGCGGGCGATCTCGGCCGATTCCCGCATGACGTCGCCGAGCTGGCCGGTGAGGGTCAACCCCGGCTCGCCGGTCGGGCTGTCCATGACCGCGGCCTCGATGAACAGGATCCCGCCGCCGACACCGGTGACGGCGAGCCCGGTGGCCACGCCCGCCACCGAGGTCCGCTCGGCCACCTCGTCGTGGAAGCGGGGGCGGCCGAGCAGCGTGCGCACCTCATCCGGGCCGACCACGATCGGCGCCTCACCCAGACGGGTGACGAGCTTGCGCAGGACGGCGGCGAGCTGCCGCTCGAGCTCGCGCACGCCCGCCTCTCGGGTGTGCTCGGCGATGATGCGGCGCAGCGCGTCGTCGGTGATGACCACCTCGCCGTCGCGCAACCCGAGCGACGCGGCCAGCCGGCCCAGCAGGTGGTGGCGGGCGATGGCCACCTTCTCCTCGTCGACGTAGCCCTCCAGCTGGATGATCTCCAGCCGATCGGCCAACGGCCCGGGGATGGTGTCGAGCTGGTTGGCGGTGGCGATGAACACCACGTCGGACAGGTCGAGGTCGAGCTCGAGGTAGTGGTCCCGGAACGTGTGGTTCTGGGCCGGGTCGAGCACCTCGAGCAGCGCGGCGGACGGATCGCCCCGCCAGTCGTTGCCGACCTTGTCGATCTCGTCGAGCAGCAGCACCGGGTTCATGGCCCCGGCCTCGGTGAGCGCCCGGACGAAACGGCCGGCGCGGGCCCCGACGTAGGTGCGGCGGTGGCCGCGGATCTCCGCCTCGTCGCGCACGCCGCCCAGCGAGACCCGGGCGAAGGGGCGACCCAGCGCACGGGCCACCGATTCGCCGAGCGAGGTCTTGCCCACCCCCGGGGGGCCGACGAGCAACAGGATGGATCCGCTGGCCGCCGAACGGGCGCGGCCCGCCGCGCCGCTGTCCTCGGCGCCCACGGCGCGCTCCTGGCGCAGCTTCCGTACCGCGAGGTACTCCACCAGTCGGCCCTTGACCTTGTCCAGGCCGGCGTGGTCGCCGTCGAGGATGGCGCGGGCGGCCTCGAGGTCGATCGGCTGGTCGGCGCGCACCGCCCAGGGCAGCGCGAAGACGGTGTCGAGCCAGCCGACGATCCAGCCGTGTTCGGGGTTCTGGGCCGGGGTGCGGGCCAACTTGTCGAGCTCGGCCGAGATGGCGTCGGTCACCGCGGCGGGGACCCCGGCGGCCTCAAGGTCGGCCAGCCTGGCCCGGTACGCCGCCGTGGCGTCGTCGCCGCCACCGTCGTTCAGCTCGGACTGGATGGCGGCGAGCTGGCGGCGCAGCACGGCATCGCGCTGCTCCTTGGACAGCTCGTCCTCGAGGTTCCGGCGCAGCTCGTCGCGCACGGTCAGCTCGGCCAGGGTGTCGCGGGCCCAGCCCAGCACGAGGCGCAGCCGCTCGGTGACGTCGACCGTCTCGAGCACCTGGACCTTCTGGTCGAAGTCGAGATCGGGGGAGTAGAGCGACAGGTCGGCGACCGCGTTCGGGTCGTGCAGGCCGGCGATGGACTCGGCCAGGCTCCGGGCCCCGCGGCGGTCGAGGATCGCCTCGACCACCGTGCGGTACTCGGCGACGAGGCGGTCGAGCTCGGGGGAGGACACGTCGCCGGTGCTGACCGGCTCGGCCTCGACCCACAGGCCGTCGCCCCGATCGCCGACGCCGGCGCCGAGGACGGCGCGCTGCATGCCGCGCAGCACGACGGCGCGCTCGCCGTTGGGAAGGTTGCCGTCCTGCTCGACCTTGGCGATGGTGCCGACCCGGCTGTAGCCGCCGTCGGCGCGGCGGGGCACGACCAGCAGGCGCCCGTCGTGGCGGACGGCGTCGGCGATGGCGGTGCGGGCATCGGCGGACTCCACCGCCACGGTGACCACCATGGACGGGCCGATGACGCCGGTGGTGACGGCCAGGACCGGTAGGAGCTGGGTGGCGCCGGTCCTGCCGGCGGGTTCGACGGGTTCGGCGGTGTCGGGGGACGTCGTATCGGGCATCGAGGCTCCCGGAGGGTCGGGGTACGTAGCCTCATGCAACGGACAGGCCCCCGGGGGTATTCCCCGAGGGCCTGTCCCGCGGCGTGGTGCCGGCGGAGAGATTCGAACTCTCACTGACGACGACCTAAACGTCGTGCCTCTGCCGTTGGGCTACGCCGGCGACGAGGAGAGGATATTCGCCAGTGGGCACCTGCATTGGGGAACGAGGCGCGGGTGGCGATCGGCAACCGTGCGGCTGCGGGTAGCCTGTGAGGCCATGACCACCCGGTTCGACCCCCGCATGAACGACCTCGGCCCGATGATGGGTGACGCGTTCGTGTTCAACCAGCTGTTGCGCGATCGCATCGTGTTCCTCGGCTCCGAGGTCGACGACGAGTCGGCCAACCGCATCATCGCCCAGTTGCTCTTCCTCGAGGCTCAGGACGAGGAGAAGGACATCTGGCTGTACATCAACAGCCCCGGCGGTTCGGTCACCGCGGGCATGGCCATCTACGACACGATGCAGTTCATCGGGCCGGACGTCGGCACCGTCTGCATGGGCCTCGGCGCCTCGATGGGTCAGTTCCTGCTGTGCGCCGGCGCGCCGGGCAAGCGCTTCGCCCTGCCCCACGCCCGGATCATGATGCACCAGCCCCTCGGCGGCGTCCGGGGCCAGGCCACCGACATCGCCATCCAGGCCGAGCAGATGAAGTACATCAAGCGCCTCATGGCCGAGCGCATCGCCTTCCACACCGGTCAGACGGTGGAGCAGATCGAGGCCGACTCCGATCGCGACCGCTGGTTCACCGCCGAGGAGGCCAAGGCCTACGGCTTGATCGACGAGGTGCGGGCCAAGCGCCACGCCTGACGCCGTCGTCCCCGCACGTCCGCACGGTGGCCGGTCCTTCGGGGCCGGCCACCGTCGCGCTCACTGCTCCCGGCCGAGCTCCACGTTGCACACCGTCGAGGCGTAGCTGACCACGTTGTCGCTCGCCGCCTTCCACGCCTCCTGCGAGGTGGCCACCCGTTGCTTGGCCGCCTCCATCGACGCCAGGTCGCCGGCCGAGAGTGCGGTGGCGACGTCCTCGGCCACCCCGACGAGCACGCTGACATCGCCGCGGATCTCCTGGGGAGCGGACTCGCGCAGCCGGCGGAGCTCGGTGACAAGCTCGCCGGTGGCGGCGGCAGGGTCGGGCACGGTGAGGTCGTCGCGCTCGGTGATCACCGGCACCCGGCGCAGCTGGGCGCAGAACGTCTGCTCGTTGCCGACGCGGTCCCGGCAACCGCTGAGGGCGAGCGCAGCGGTCATCGACACCACGCCGATGACGGTGGTGGGCACGAGCCGGGCGCGGCTCCTCGATCGGGTCCGCACTCGGCGCTTCAGGCGCGCGCCTCGACGGCGCGGCGGCGGAGGTCGCTCACCGCGTGCTCGAGGCCTTCGGGGTCCCGGAACAGGGCGGTGCCGGCGATGAACACGTCCGCCCCGGCGGCGGAGGCGCCGGCGATGGTGGCGGGGCCGATGCCGCCGTCCACCTCGAGGTCGATGGCTCGGCCGCTCTCCTCGATCAGGGTGCGCATGCGGCGGATCTTGGGCTCCATGGTCGCGATGTACGCCTGGCCGCCGAAGCCGGGGTTGACCGTCATGACCAGCACCAGGTCGACCAGGTCGAGCACGTTGGCCACCGCCTCGACCGGGGTGGCGGGGTTGATGGCCACCGCCGCCCGCCCGCCGGCGTCGCGGATGACGCCGAGGCTGCGGTGCAGGTGCCGGGTCGCCTCGGCGTGGATGATGACCAGTTCGCAGCCGGCCTGCACGAAGGCGGGGGCGAGCAGGTCGGGCTCCTCGATCATGAGGTGGGCCTCGAAGGGGATGTCCACCCACGAACGGAGCGAGGCGATCACGTCCGCGCCGAAGGTGAGGTTGGGCACGAAGCGCCCGTCCATGACGTCGAACTGCAGGCGATCGACGCCCGCCTTCTCGAGCGCCTGGCAGGCCTCGCCGAAGCGGGAGAAGTCGGCGGGCAGGACCGAGGGGACGATCCGGGGGGCGGGCGGCGGGGTCGCGGTCACGGTGCTCCACCGTACCCAAGCCAGCCGCCATGGCCCGTGCACCGCCGGGGCCGCCGCTACCGTGACCGTCATGCCTGCCGAGCCGCTCGAGCCGTCCGCCGGACCGGTCGCGGGGGCGGCGTCGGCGCCCGGCACGGAACCGGCGACGGTGCGGGTCCATGGCCTCGCCAAGGGCGGCGAGGGCGTCGGCCGGCTGGACGACGGCCGGGTCTGCTTCGTCGCCGGCACGCTGCCGGGCGAGACGGTGCAGGTGCGGCTGCAGCAGGAGAAGGCCCGTTGGGTGCGCGCCACCCTGGTCGAGGTGCTCGAGGCCGCCCCCGAGCGGGTGGTGGCGCCCTGCGCCTTCCAGCGGGCGGGCTGCGGCGGTTGCGATCTGATGCACGCCGCGCTGCCCCTCCAGCAGCGGTGGCGGGTGCGCCTGACGGTCGAGGCGATGCAACGCCTGGGTGGGGTGGCCGAGCCGGTGGTCGTGGCCGGTCCGCCGTTGCCCTCAGCCGCGGTGCGCACGTCGGTGCGGGTGGCGGTCCAGGACGGCCGGCCGGCGTTCCGTCGGCGTTCGAGCCACGAGCTGATCACCGTCGATCGGTGCCTGGTGCTGCACCCCGGGCTCGACGAGCTGCTGGCCGAGGCCCGCTTCGCGAGCCACGTGACCGAGGCGACGCTGCGCATCGGTGCCGCGACGGGGGAGCGCCTGGCGGTGCTGAGCCCCACAGCCGGGGTCGATGGCTGCGCGCTGCCGGGCGACGTGCGCGTCGTCGGCGCCGACGAGCTGCGCGGGCCTCGAGCCGGTGCGGTCGCGCCGGGCGCGGCGGTGGCCTACCACGAGGTGGTGGCCGGCCGGCGCTGGCGGATCTCGGCGGGCAGCTTCTTCCAGTCGAGCGCCGCCGGCGCAGAGGCACTGGTCGACACCGTCGGTCGACTGGCGCGCGGCGAGGACGGGACGGCGCCGACCGGTCGGATCCTCGACGCGTACTGCGGGGTCGGCCTGCTGTCGGCCGCGCTCGCCGGTGCGTCCGAGCTGGTGGCGGTGGAATCGAGCGCCTCGTCGGTGGCCGACGCCCAGGTGAACCTGGCCGATCTCGGCGCCCGGGTGGTGCGCAGCCGCCTCGAGCGCTGGACGGCGGAGCCGATGGAGCTGGCGGTGGCCGACCCCGCACGCCGGGGCCTGGCCGCGGAGGGGGCGCGGGTGCTGGCCGCCACCGGGGCGGCGGCGATCGTGCTGGTGTCGTGCGACCTGGCGTCGTTGGGGCGCGACTGCGCCGAGCTCGGGCGACTCGGCTACCGCCCGGTGCGCTCGGAGGTGCTGGATCTGTTCCCGCACACCTCCCACGCCGAGGTCGTCACCCGCTTCGAACGGGGTTGAGCGTGGCCCGCCGGGCGAGCTCGAAGGCCATCACGCTCGCCGCGCAGGCGACGTTGAGCGATTCGACGGCGTTGGCCAGCGGGATGGCGAGGCGACGTTCGACGAGGGCGGCCACCGCGGCGGACAGGCCATCGGTCTCGTTGCCGAGGACGTAGGCGGCCCGCTCGGGGAGCTCGGTGGTGAACAGCGGCTCGGCCTCGGGATGGCCGCCGTCGAGGCCGATGAGCGCGAAGCGGGCGTCGAGCAGCGCCAGGGCGGCATCAGCGGCGGTGTCGGTGCGCAGCAGCGTCGCCCGCAGGGCGACGCCGGCGGAGGCCTTGAGCACGAGCGGGCCGAGCTCGGCGGTCTCGCGGCGGGGCACGACGATGCCGTCGATGCCGGCGCCCACCGCGGCGCGGATGATCATGCCCACGTTGGCCGGGTTGTGGACGCCGTCGAGGAGCAGGACCGAGGTGGCGTGGCGACGCCCGCGGCGCTGTTCGAGGTAGGCGTCGAGGGGGCCGAGGCCGGGCGGGGCGATGTCGGCGGCGACGCCCTGGTGCTGGCGGCCGTTGCGGGCCAGGGCGGCGAGGCGGGCCTCCGGGACCCGCTCGACGTTCACGCCGCGCTGGCGGGCGGCGCCGACGATGCGCTCGACGTTGTCGCCCCGGGCGTTGTCGGCGATGAACACGCGGGCGACGGGCACCGCGGTGTCGGCCAGCGCCTCCGCCACCGGCATGCGGCCGTAGACGGTGAGATAGCGGTGGCGCGGGTTGGTCATTCCGGGCCGTGGAAGGCTTCGTCGTGGAGCGCGCCGCGGGCCTCGGCCGCCTCGTCGGAGGGGGCGAGCAGCGCGGTGGCAGGGCCGTAGACCTCGCCGAAGGTGCGGTCGATCTCGTCGAACGGCAGGTCGGCGTAGATGCCGCGGTGGTTGACGTACTCCATGTGCCGGCGGCCCTCGACGTCGAAGGGGTGGTAGATCGAGTCGTGCCGGCCGTCGAACTCGAGCGGCTTGACCCCGAAGCGGGTGCACAGCTCGAGGTTGAAGGCGGGGGTGGCCTTGACCCAGCGTGGCGCCGCGGCGGCGTCGGGGGCGAGGTGGAACTCGACGAAGCCGTGGAAGACGAAGAGGTCGGTGCCCATCTGCTCGGTGAGCTTCTCGGATGCGAGGTGGTTGCGCACGTCGGCGAACCCGAGGCGGCAGGGCACGCCGACGGCGCGTGAGCCGGCGCAGAGCAGCACGGCCTTGGGGATGCACCAGTTGCGGTCCCGGGTGAGGATCTGGCTGGCCTTGAAGTCGTCGCGGTGGGTGGCGACCGCGTAGGGGTCGTAGCGGATGTCGTCGCGCACCCGGTCGTACAGGGCGATCGCCTTGTCGGTGTCGCTGGTGGCGGCTGCGCTGGAGATGACCTCGGCCGCCCAGGCGGCGATGGCCGGGTGCTCGCTGTCCACGAAGTACCCCGGCGCCAGGTAGGCCGGGTCGATGCCCATGTCCACTGCCATCCCGCCGAACCTATCGCGCCCACCGAGCCGCCCGGACCGTCGTGAGGGGATCGACCGAACGGCGACCCCCAGCGGGAGGCCCGACGCAAATCCACCAATTCTCCACGATTTGTAGCTTCCCCGTGACAAGCAGTGGGCTTGACGACTACGGTGCGACCCCACTTAGCCACTGAGGGCGATGAGTGAGGGAGGTCGGCTGGTGTCACCGTTCGGGTTGGGGACGAGGGTTGTGGTGCGGGTGCCGAACGTCGGCGACATGGCTGTCGGCGAGATCAGCCAACAGCATCCCGATCTGTGGACCATTCAGCTCGCCGAGGCGGTGGGCGAGCACGAGTTCGGCCCGGGCAGCCGCCTCGTGATCTCCGCGGCCGTCGATGGCGGCCTGTGGGTGGCCCGCAGCCAGCTGCTGCGCCGCTCCCACGCCACGCTGGTCGTCTCCCGGCCCCGCCTGCAGAACTGCAAGGACCGGCGGCGCGATCACCGCGTCGCCGCGCTCGGTACCGTCGGCTGGTCCTCCAGGGTGGGCACGGGCACCGCGGTGGCCGTCGACGTCTCCCGCTCGGGCCTCAAGCTGGAGGTCGGCGACCTGCTGCGGGTGGGCGATGTCGCGGTGCTCGACGTGCCGGGCGCGGCCCGCGTGTCCGCGCTGGTGGTGGCGCTCACGGAGTGGAACGACGGCGAAGCGGACCCCGACGTGGTCGATCTCCGCCGCGGCGAGCCGCAGCGCACCCGCTACGCGCACCTCGCCTTCCTGCGCGCCGATGACGAGACGCGGGCGGCGATCGTCGCCGCGCTGGCCCAGCCCGGCGAGGCGCCGGACGGCCGGCGGGAGGCGATCACCATCGATCTGCGGGCTTCGGAGCTGCTCTTCGGCGTCAGCGCGTAGGGCTTCGCGCCGCGCCGACGTCGCCGACGTCGGTGGCGTCGGTGGCGTCGGTGGCGTCGGTCAGGTGCCGGCCAGCCGGGCGACGACGGGAGCGAACGCGTCCGCCTCGCCGTCGGGGACGACCACGTAGCTGACCCCGTAGCGCTCCCGCCGGGCGAGGAGCTGCTCGCACAGCTGCTCGACGGTCCCGGCCAGCACCAGGGGCACGTCGCGCGCTTCGTCGGGCGTGAGGCCGAACCCCCCGGCCAGGCTCTCGAACAGCGCATCGGCCTCCGCCGCGGTGGCGGTGACGACGACCATGAACGTGTTGATCTGCAGCTCCAGTTCGGCGAAGCGGTGCGGGCCGGCCGCCTCCTGCACCCACCGGCGCCGCTCGTCGAACCGCTCGGCCCGGGCGGAGGACGCCACCCCGGCTCCGACGAAGCCCTCGTGCAGGCTGGCGTTGAGGCCGACGATGTCGGCCTTGCGCGCCGCCAGGGCGAGCACCTTCGGCCCGCCGCCGCCGACCAGCACGGGGGGCCCGCCCGGCCGGTGGGGGCGCGGCGCGCCGGTCAGACCGCTGATCCGGTAGTGCTCGCCGGCGTGGTCGAACGGCTCGCCCGACCAGGCTCCGCGGCAGACGTCGATCGCCTCCGACAGCCGGCCGATGCGCACGCCGGGCGGGTCGTAGGCGAGGCCGGCCTGCTCGTAGTCGCTGCGCAGCCAGCCCGCCCCGATGCCGAACTCCAGCCGGCCCTCCGACGCGAGGTCCAGCGTGGCCGCCTCCTTGGCCAACACCGCGGGATGGCGGTAGTCGACATCGAGGACCAGTGCGCCGACCCGCAGGGTGGTGGTGGCCTCGGCGGCGATCGTCATGGCCACCGTCGGCGCCCACTGCTCACCGAGGTGGTCCGGGCAGTACATGGTGGCGTAGCCGCGGCCCTCCAGCCGACGGGCCCGATCCCGCCAGGCCCGGCCCGATCCGGCGGTGGCGCATTGGACGGCGAAGCGGAACGGTCGCACGGTGGCACTGTAGGGGGTGTGCGACGGCTCGTCGGCGACCGCTGCCCGCCGGTCGCGCCCGTCGGCTCCCGCTGCCCCCATGCCCCCGACGGCGATTGGTGCAGGCGCGTCATTCTCGCGACGAATCACGGTGATCGCCTCCAAGGCGGGCCGCCGCGCGCCGCTAGAGGTGGGAGAGACCTCACACCCTGTACTCCAAAGCCATCGCGTCCGGCCCAACAACCGCGTGCTTCGTTGCCGACTGGTTGCCGAATCGCTGCGGATTGCTACGATCGTCACGGAACTGTCATCCAGTGGTCGGATCGGCGCAACGAACGCAGCCGGTCGACCGTTGGGACGGACCGTCGGAGGGGCAGGCGGAAACGCCCCGAGCACGTGACCCGGCGGTCGCGCGACAAGGACGACACGGAACCGGCGGGCCTGCCCGTCGCTCCGTCGGCGGAAGGAACCGATACATGGCCGACAAGACGACGATGGCATCCGTCGACCTGCACGATCCGCACGGCCCGCACGGGTCGCGCGGCGATCACGGACGGATCAGGCCTCGTCGCCCGTTGGCCCTCGGCGGTGTGGTGGCGACCGGCATGTTGACCGGTTCGATGACCGGTATGCCCCAGGCGCACGCCGCGCAAACCCTGGCATCGGAACTGCCCACCGGTTCGCCGGCCGGGTGGGACGCCCACCGTGCGGTCAATGGCGAGCTGGCCGGCCTGGCGAGCTCGGCGCCCGCCCTGCTGGACCTCGTCGGCGCCGGCGACGACGCCAACGGCTCGATGCTGAAGACGGTGGAGCTGGTCGAGCGGGTGGCGTGGACCCGGCAGGTGGCCGCCGGCACCCCGATCGCGTCGATGGAAGCCACCGTGCTCCGCGGCCGCCACCGCAGCGCCAGCGAGCAGGTGATCGCCACCCGCAGCGCCGGACGCCTTCCCGGTCGCAACGCCCACGCCGCCGGCTGGCGGCACCAGGAGCGGGTGGAGGAGGAGGTCACGCTGGAGGCCCTGGCCGTGGCCGAGGCCCAGGCCGCGGCACAGGCCGAGGCCGAGCGCGTCGCCGCCGAGCAGGCCCGTATCGAGGCCGAGCGCGTCGCCGCCGAAGCGGCGGCCGCGGCGGCCGCGGCGCAGGCCGAGGCCGAGCGCGTCGCCGCCGAGCAGGGGCGGATCGAATCGGAGCGCATCGCCGCCGAGCAGGCCCAGGCGGCCGAGGCGCAGCGCTACGAGCAGGAGGCGGCCCAGGAGCAGCAGGCGGCGGCGCCCGCCGCAGCCCCCGTGGCGGCTCCCGCGCCCACACCTCCCGCACCGGCGCCGGCGCCGGCGGTGCCCGTGGCGGCCCCGGCGCCGTCGAACAACACCGAGGCCCTGGAGAACCAGGCGTTCGCCCTGGTCAACCAGGAGCGGGCCCGGGTCGGTCTGCCGGCGCTGTCCTTCGACGCCTCGCTGCGCGAGTCGGGCCGGGCGCAGGCAGCCCGCATCGCCGCCGCCCGGGGGCTGTTCCACCAGGACCTCCAGCCCCTGCTCGGCCAGGGATGGCGGACCGCGGGCGAGAACGTCGGCGGCGGCCCCAGCATCGAACTGCTCCATCCGGCCTTCGTGGCCAGCCCGGGGCACTACGCCAACATCGTGAACCCGAGCTTCGCCGCCATGGGCGTCGGGGTGGTCGTCAGCGCCGACGGGACGGTGTGGATCTCCTACGTGTTCGGCGGCTGACCGGCCGACCGGTGCGCCGGTCCGGCCAGTGGCGCACGGCTCAGCGGGTCAGCTCCCACACCACGCCGTCCGGGGTGTCGCGCACCTCGACACCGGCCTCGCCCAGCTTGTCCCGCAGCAGGTCCGACAGGTCGTAGCGCTTCTCCGCCCGCACCGCCTTGCGCAACGCCAGCGCCGCGTCGAGCACCGGGCCGATCGCCTGGCGCGGGTCGGCCAGGCCGGCCACCGCCGTCTCGCCGAGGCGCACGATCATCGCCCGCAGCGCAGCGCGGGCGCGGTCCATCTCGTCGGACTGCAGCATGTCCCGCGACCAGGCGACCATGGCCGCCTCCAGCGACAGCGCGGCCGACGCTGCGCCGGGTGCGTCCCCGTCGCCCAGCGCGGCCTCGAAGGCCGCTTCCCAGCGGGTCACCTCCTCGCCGAGCGACGCCGCCGGGGCCGCGGCGTCGGCGGTCGTCGAGGCAGCGGTGGACGAACCGGTGGCGTCGTGGGCTCCGGCGCCTGGCTCGGCGGTGGACACCGTGACCCCGGCGGCGCCGCTGCCGTGCTCGCCCGCCGAGCGCAGAAAGGCCAGGGAGACCGTCTCGCCGGCGGGCACCACCACCGAGCGCCCGTCGCGGCGCATGGTCATGGCCCCGCGTCCCCACACCATCGCCGTCTCCGCCTCGAGGTCGATGAGGACGCCGGTGTGCTCGTCCACGCCGAGCACGAACACACCGTCCGGTAGGTCGCGCTCGAGCGCCGCCAGCCGTCGTTCGCCGAGGTAGCAGAAGCGGGTGTCGTGGTGGCCGCCCTCGGCGTTGTCGTAGTGGGGGATGACCACCACGGGCAGGTCGATGGCGCTGAGCACGTCGAGCCCGTCGAGCCAGTACGGATCGGCCCCGGACTTGTAGATCTCGTACACGGGGACCGTCTTCACGCCGAGGGTCAGCGCGGCGGCGGAGGAGAACGTGACCGCACCGGCGCGCGCCAGTCGGTCCCGCAGCACCGCGGCCACCGGCGTGGGGGCCCACTGGCGCAGGGCGTAGGTGGGGCTGCCGGGGCCGGCGAAGAGCAGCTCGGCGCGGCGCAGCTCGGCCAGCGCCGATTCCAGCGCGAGCGTGTCCATACCGATCGGTCTGGGCAGGCCGGCGACGGCGATGTCGTGGCCGACGCTCTGACGGAAGTACTCCACGGTACGTTGGCACAGCTCGTCGGCGTTCTCCTGGAACCCGAAGGGCGTGTCGAGGAACACGGCACGGTGCTCGCCCGCGCCGAGGTGCTCGGCGACCTGCCGGTGCAGCTTGACCATGGTCGGCGCGGTCTCGCCGGAGCCCATGATGGTCAGCACGCGTGCACCGCTCATGGCCGGTTGCCGTTGGTGGGTCGACCGCTGTCCGTCGCGGTCTCGTCGGCCAGTTCCATGAGCAACTCCGCCACCTCCTGGGGGTACTGGGCGTGCACGTCGTGATCGGCCGGCGCGAACCAGCGCACGCGCCCGTCGGGCAACAGTTCGACGGCGGCGTCGATGGCCGCCGCCTTGTCCGCGGTCCACGCCACCTCACCGCTGTCGGCGGGGATGAACAGCACCGGCACCCGGATCCGGGCGAAGCGCTCGGCCGGGGTGTGCTCGTAGAGCCCGGCGAGCACCAGCCGGTGGCGCTCGCGGCTGAGCCACGGTCGCACGGT
>JADLEF010000366.1 GCA_020846295.1 Acidimicrobiales bacterium | reverse complement strand
TGGCTGCTGACCACCGCCCGCCGGCGGGCCATCGACCGGCTCCGCCGCCAGGCGCGCTACGTCGACAAGCTGGACCTGCTGCGACGCGAGGCGGCGCGCACCGACGAGGACCTCGCCGGCGGCCCGCCCGGCGGGGCCCTGCTCGACGACGACCAGCTCGCGCTCATCTTCGGGTGCTGCCATCCGGCGCTGTCACTCGAGGCCCAGGTGGCGCTGACGCTCCGTTCGGTGTGCGGGCTGTCCACCGTCGAGGTCGCCCACGCGTTCCTCGTCCCCGAGACGACCATGGCCCAGCGTCTGGTGCGGGCCAAGCGCAAGATCCGTGTGGCCGCCATCCCGTTCCGGGTGCCGCCCGCCGACGCCCTGGCCGAGCGGATCGACGCGGTGCTGGCCGTGATCTACCTCGTGTTCAACGAGGGGTACGCGGCCAGCGCCGGCGCAGCGCCGATCCGGGTGGAGCTGGCCGACGAGGCGCTGCGCCTGGCCCACCTCACCGCCCGGCTGCTCCCCGATGACCCCGAGGCCCTCGGGTTGCTCGCCCTGTTGTTGCTCACCGACGCGCGGCGCGTCGCCCGCCTCGACGCCGAGGGCGAGTTGGTGGCGCTCGAGGAGCAGGACCGCGCCCGCTGGGACCGCCGCAAGATCGACGAAGGCCTCGCCGTGCTCGCCGCCGCGGCCCGTCACGAGCGCACCGGACCCTTCCAGCTGCAGGCCGCGGTGGCCGCCCTCCACGACCGGGCTCCCAGCGTGGCCGCCACCAACTGGCGGGCCATCGTGGTGCTCTACGACGCGCTGTACCGGCTGCAGCCCACCGCCATCGTGGCGTTGAACCGGGCGGTGGCGATCGCCTTCGCCGGGCAGCTCGACGACGCCCTCGGGCTCGTGGACGCGCTGGGCACCGAGCTGGGCGAGCACCACCTGTGGTTGGCGACGAGGGCGGAGCTGCTGCACCGGGCCGGTCGGTGGGCGGCCGTGGACGCCGCCTACGCCGCCGCGGTGGCCGCCGCACCGACCGAGGCCGAGCGCAGGTTCCTGGAGCGACGTCGTCGCCGGGCCGCTGCCGGCGCAGTACGGTTCGGCCATGGCCAATGAGTGCGGACACTTCCCCAAGGCCGACCCGACCACCCTTGCGGAGCCGTTGCGCAAGCGGATGGAGGTCTGGTTCGACAAGGCCTACAAGGACGACAACCTGTTCCTGACGCTGGCCCGCCGGCCCGGCGTGCTCGACATGTTCCTGAACTGGGTGAGCTTCGTCTACACCGATGCGTCGAGCCTCGACCCGAAGCTGGTCGAGCTGTGCCGCATCCGGATGGCGGCGCGCAACCAATGCGTCCATTGAAGCCTCGCCCGCAGCGCATCGTTGGTGCGCAAAGGACTGACCGAGGACGAGGTGCAGGCCGCCATCGGCGAGCTGCAGGCCCCGGAGGCGCTCGAGTTGCTGCCGGCCAAGACCCGCACCGCACTGCGGGTGGTCGACCTGCTGGTGGCCGAGCACCCCGAGATCGACGAGCCGACCTTCCGTGAGCTCACCGGCGAGCTCGACGAGGGCGAGCTGCTCGAACTGTCCGCGGTGATCGTCATCGGCGCGGGCTGGCAGAAGATGATCGAGGCGTACGGCATCCGGCCCGACTACTGGAGCGAGGCCACCCCGATGCCATGGCAGGAGGACCGCGATGGCTGAGCTGGCTGAACTGGCTGGATCGACCGCACCCAGCACGGTGGACTTCCACTTCGACGTGATGTGCCCGTGGGCCTATCAGACGTCGCTGTGGATGCGCGACGTGCGCGACCAGCTGGGCCTGACCGTGAACTGGCGGTTCTTCTCCCTCGAGGAGGTCAACCGCCGCGAGGGCAAGAAGCACCCGTGGGAGCGGGACTGGTCCTACGGCTGGTCGATGATGCGCATCGGCGCGGTGCTGCGCCGGCGCGACATGGCGTTGCTCGACGCGTGGTACGCCCGGGCCGGGCGGGCCTTGCACGTGGAGGGCCACAAGCCGCACGAGCCCGAGGTGGCCCGCCACCTGCTGAGCGAGCTCGGCATCGACCCCGCCGTGGTCGACGAGGCGATGGCCGATCCCACCACCCACGACGAGATCCGCGCCGAGCACCGCAAGGTGATCGACGCCGGTGGGTTCGGGGTGCCGACGCTGTTCTTCCCCGACGGGCAGTGCCTGTTCGGCCCGGTGCTCTACGACCCGCCCTCCGGCGACGCTGCGCTGCGGCTGTGGCACGCCACCACCGCGTGGCTGGAGTTCCCCCACGTGTACGAGCTGAAGCGGCCCAAGACCCGCGCCGACGAGGCGGCGATCACCGAGGTGTTCCGCCCGTACCTCGAGGCGCGCGACTGGGTCAGCATCGACCGCGGGAAGGTCGTCGAGTTCCGCCCGCCGCCCGCCTGATCAGCGTTCCAGGCGGGCGGTGACCGCTACTCCAGGGCCTCGGCGGCGGCGAGCTCGGCGATGCGGTCGGGGTCGTAGCCGAGGATCTCGGTGAGGATCTCGTAGGCGTGCTGGCCGAGCGACGGGGCCGCCGCCGCCACCACCGGCGAGCCCTCGATGCGGATGCGCGGCGCCTCGATGGTGATGGGCCCGTGCACCGCGTGCTCGACGGTCAGCCAGTGGCCACGGTGCTGCAGCTGCGGGTCGACGGCCAGCTCGTGGGCCGAGTCCACCCCGTGGGCCGGCACCCCGGCGGCCTGCAGGCGGGCGGCCAGCTCGGTGGCGTCCTGCGACGCGGTCCACGCTGAGATCAGCTCGTCGAGCTCGCCCGCGCGGGCCAGGCGCTCGGTCCGCGACAGCTCCCGCAGCGCGGCGTCGAAGCCGGCGAGCTCGCACAGCCGTTGCCACTGCGCGTCGGTCTCGCACACCACGGCGATCCAGCGGTCGGCCCCCGCGCACGGCGCAACCAGGTGCGGCGCGTGGTTGCGGTCGGTGTTGCCGGCGCGGTCCCACACCCTGCCGTTCACGTCGTAGTCGAGGAACGCCGGGCCGAGGCTCCACATGGCGCCCTCGGTCTGGGAGACGTCGAGGTAGCAGCCCTCGCCGGTGCGCTGGCTCTGCAGCAGCGCGGCCATGAGCGCGGCCACACCCATGCGGGGTGACAGGTAGTCGGTGTAACCGCCGTAGGGCCCGACGCAGATGCGGTCCGGCCAACCGGTGGTGTGGAAGAAGCCGGCCATCGCCGCCCCCAGGTTGCCGAACCCGGCGAAGCTCGCCAGCGGCCCGACCTGGCCGACCAGCGACGAGGACAGCATGACCACGTTCGGGTTGATCTCCCGCAGCCGGTCGTAGCCGAGACCCCAGCGGCCCATCGCCCCCGGCGAGTACGCCTCGGTCACCACGTCGGCCCAGCGCACCAGGTCCTCGACGACCGCCTTGCCCTCCGGCTTGGTCGGGTCGAGGCAGAGGCCCAGCTTGCCGGCGTTGGCGTTGAGGTACACCGCGGATCCCTCGGGATCGGGCTTGTCCTGGAAGAAGGGGCTGAGCGTGCGGCCCATCTCGATGCGGTTGGAGGACTCGATGCGCACCACGGTGGCGCCGTGGTCGGCCAGCACCCGAGATACCGACGGCCCGGCGAGCGACCACATGAAGTCCAGCACCTTCAGCCCTTCGAGGGGACGGCGGGCACCCGCGCCGCTGCCGGGGCCCGACGCCGGCAGGTGCACGGAGGGCCGCCGGGCCAGCGAGGCCTCTGACAACACCTCGTCGTTGCCCTCGCCCAGCGCGGGGGCGGCGGCCATCGGGGCCGGCCGGCCGGTGGACGGCTTCACCACCGGGCCGGGATACCGCACGGTACGGCCGAGGGCGGGCGTGTCGACGTGGTCCCAGTAGTCGCGCACCGCGAAGTGCTCGAAGCCGAACACGTCCTCGATGGTGGACGCCGGTGCGATGAGCAGCTTGCGCTGCATCGCCCCTTCGAACAGCTCCTGCTTGGTCTTGGTCAGACAGAAGCGCTGCAGCACGTCCTTGAGGCGGTCGAACTCCTCGACGGTCTCCTCCCCCGTGTGCAGCTGGGTGCCGAACATGACCCAGTCCTTGTCCCGGGTGTACTCGTCGCAGCCGCCCTCCTCGTAGACCCACTCGAACAGCCGCCGGCTGAACGGGCCGACCGCCGCGCCGAAGAGGAAGGTGATGGACACGGTGCCGTCCTGGCACGGCCACACCAGCTTCACGTCGAGCGGGCCGAGCCGCATGCCGCCACCGATGCGGGCACCGAGCGGGGCGTTGAAGAACGGCGCCAGCACCATCGACTGGGTGGACTGCATGATCGACTGCTGGGCGGAGATGTCGCAGTGACGCCCGACGCCCGAGTACGCACGGTCCCACAGGGCGATCAGCGCCGCGTCGGCCGCGTCGCCGCAGGGCTGGAACCACGCCTGCGGCACGGCGCAGCGCACCGGCGCGCGGTCGGCATCGCCGCACAGCAGCAGCTGGCCGGCCGAGGCCATGGCCACCAGGTCCGGCGCCTGCCACTGCGCCTTGGGGCCGTCGGAGCCGAAGGGGGTGATGGACACGTGCACGAGCTGCGGGTTGGCCTCGGCCAGCACCTGGTGACCGAGCCCGAGCGAATCGAGCTCGCCCGGCGCAGCGGTCTCGAACAGCACGTCGGCGGTGCGGGCCAGGGCGAGGAACCGCTCCCGGTCGGTTGCGCTCCCCTGCAGGTCGAGCACCACGCTGCGCTTGGCCCGGTTGGCCGCCCAGTGGACCAGGGACCGTTCGGGGTCGGCCACATCGCCGGCGAAGGGGGCGAGGTGGCGGGCGGGCTGTCCGCCGGGCGGCTCGATGGCGATCACCTCGGCTCCGAAGGAGGCGAACACCTCGGCGGCGAGATGGCCGCGCTCGTCGGTCAGATCGAGTACGCGTATCCCGTCGAGCATGTCGTCTCCTGCGCTGGTGCTTCCGTCGGCGCAGGCCAATGTAGTGGCGTCGTGACGGCCGACACAGCTCAGGCGTCGCTGGTCGCAGCGTGGCCCAGCGGGCGGGTGTAGTAGGTGTAGGGATACCAGCTGAACACGTGACTCCAGCCCTCGGCCTCCATCTCGGCGATCGGCTTGCCCCGCCGCAAGGACACCACCCGCACGTTCTCCCACGGTTGATCGGTCTGCTCGAAGTAGAGCTTGGCCCAGCCGGCGCCGACCACCCGACGACCGAGCAGGCCCTCGACCTGCAGCACCTCGACCTCGTTGAAGGCAAGGACGCCGTTGCGCACGATCCGTTCGCCGAGCCCTGCGGCGGCGACGGCCGGTTCAGGCGGGGCGAAGCGCTTCTGGGCGGCCTGTCGGGTCACTCCCAGGCAGGTGCCGATCTCCTCCCAGCTGAGACCGGCGCGGCGGGCGGCGCTCACCCAGTTGCGCAGCGATGTCTCGCTCTCATCGGCCACGACGGCGGCCGCTTCGACCAGGCTGCGGTACCCGGCGGCGTCGGCCGACTCCAGCGCCCCACGCTGCTCGAGATGCCACCCGAGCACCAGATCGGCCGTCCGGTTGCGCAGCTCCTGCTCTTCACGAGGGCTCAACATGCTGTCAACTCTAGGTTGACACGATCGGTCATTGTCAATGACTAGTTGACTGAGCCGCCGGCCGGGACCACGGGCTGGGGAACCCAGCCGAGCACGTCGTCGAGGGCCCGGGCGGCGATCGGCCGCGTCGTGATGCGGGCCGAACGGATTCGATCGAGCCGGAAGATGCGTCCTGCGTCGCGCAGCAGGCACCAGCCGACGAGGTACCAGCCGTCGGCCGAACCGTAGAACCCGTGTGCCTCCACCGTTCGGCTCGTCATCGCTCCGTTGCGGTCGACGTAGCGGAGGTTGACCGCGACCGCCCCCCGGACGGCGTCCTGCACGGCGCGCCGCACCGCCGGTCGAACCGGGGCCGGCTGGGCCGGCACGGCCCGGATGCGGTGGCGCAACCGTTCCACCTCGACCCGGGTGGCCGAGGGCAGCGCGGCCAGGAGGCGCTCGATGGCCTCCCGGCCGGCATCTCCGAAGGGGAGGTCGCGCACCGCGGTGGCGGCGAGCAGCAGCGCCGTCACCTCCTCGGCGGTGAGGCTGAACACCACGCGACCGCCGCCGCCCGGTTCGAGCACGGCCCCACCGCGCCGCCCGGGCTCCGCGTACAGCGGCACCCCGGCCCGACGCAGCGCGTCGAGGTCACGCTCGATGGTGCGCCGGCTCACCTCGAAGCGCTCGGCCAGGCGGGCTGCGCTCACCGGATGGCCGGCGTTGCGACGCAGTTCCTCCGCGATGGCGTAGAGGCGATCGAGCCGGGCCATGCCGCCCAGTCTGCCCGGTGGTCGGAGCCGGTGCGGTGGTCGGATCGGCACGAAACTCCGACATAGGGCTGTCGCAACGGCGCCGTAGCGTGGGCGCCATGCTCCTCGGTCTGCGCTCCGCCATCTACCCGGTGATCGATCTGGACCGTTCGCGGCGCTGGTACCGCGACGTGCTCGGCATCGAGCCCTCCTTCGATACCGAACAGTACGTCGGCTTCGACGTGGGCGGCTACGAGCTGGGCCTGTTCCCCGCCGGTGCGCCCGGCCGTTGCGACGTCTACTGGGGCGTCGAGGACATCGAGGCCGTCCACGCCGCGCTGCTGGCGCGGGGCGCGACGCCGCATGAGGCCATCCACGACGTGGGCGAGGGCATCCGGATGGCGTCGGTGCTCGAACCGGGCGGCGCCCCGTTGGGGATCGTCTTCAACCCGCACTTCCGGGGCGGGCGCTGAGCCCCGACGACGCCCAGCCGGCGGCGCTCAGGTGGTGGCGGGCGCCTGCGCCGTCATGATCCAGTCGATGACGTCGTTGCCGTCGCGGGTCCCCCACAGGCCGGGACCACCGCCGCGCACCCGGCCGACGGGCACGGGCTCAACCCGGCGCCACTCCTGGGCCACGACGCGGTGGGCGATCCTCCAGGCGCCGTCGCGCCGTTCGAAGCGGTCCACGTAGCGGATGCCCCAGATGTCGTCGCGACCGGAGCCGTCGGCCAGCTCCTCGCGGTGGTACGCCACCGCGTAGGTCTCCGCCCGGGCCACGTCCGCGTCGGGCTCCACCTCGATCAACATGTTGCCCATGAAGTGCATCGTGGTCACGTAGTGGGGCAGGAACCGCTCCGCCCCGGCCACGAACGTGTCCACGTCGCCCTTCATGGAACCGTGGTCGTCGTAGGCATCGGGGTGGTAGCAGGAACGCACCAGGTCGAAGTCCATCCGATCGATCCCCCGCGCGTAGCGATGGATCACATCGGCGATCTCCTGGCGGGCGAGCAGCTGGTCGATGGTGAGCGCCATCGGGCCGTTCTAGCGCACATCAGCCCCGCAGCGCCTCGGGTCGCGGATCGGCCAGCCGGCCAAGCGGGGACTGGGCCCGCAGCCCGCCGTCGACGACGATCGCCTCGCCGCACACGAACGACGACTCGTCCGACGCCAGCCACACCGCGGCGGCGGCGATCTCCTCGGGCAAGCCGAGCCGGCCGAGGGCGTGGGCATCGAGGTTGCGCTGCAAGGCCACCGGGTCCGCCATCATCCGTTGCACCGGCGGGGTCTGGATGGTGCCCGGGCAGATGGCGTTGGTCCGCACGCCGTCGCGGCCGTGGTCGGTGGACAGGGCCCGGGTCAGGTTGATCACCGCCGCCTTCGACGCCGCGTAGACCACCGCGCCGCCGTCGCCGTGCAGGCCCGAGATCGACGCGGTGTTGATGATCGAACCACCGCCGCCGGCGATCATCACCGGCACCGCGTACTTGGCGCCGAGGAACACCGAGCGGACGTTGACCCCCATAACGAAGTCCCAGTCCTCGACGCTGAGCTCCACCGCGGTGCCGGGGCGCAGCGTGCCGGCGTTGTTGAACAGCACATCGAGGCGGCCGTAGGTGTCGACCGCATGCTGCACCATGGCCTGGACCGACGCTGCGTCGGCCACGTCGACCTCGAAGGGGCTGGCCTCGCCGCCGGCCTCGCGGATCGAGGCGGCCACCGCCTCGACCTTGTGGGCGCGGATGTCGGCCACCACGACCATGGCGCCCTCCTTGGCGAAGCGCCGTGCGCTCGCCTCGCCGATGCCCGATCCACCGCCGGTGACGATGGCGACCTTGTTGTCCAGCAGCATGCGTGCGCTCCCCTGTACCCCGAGCGGCCCCGTCGGCCGCAGCGGCGTCCCATCATGGCGCACGGCCCGGTGCCCACCCACCAGGCCGTCACCGCACGAAGCCGTGCCGGTAGGCGTGGATCACCGCCTGGACCCGGTCTCGCACCCCGAGCTTGGCCAGCACGTGGGACACATGGGTCTTGGCCGTCGCCTCGCCCATGCCGAGCGTTGCGGCGATCTCGCCGTTGGTGAGGCCCTGCGCCACCAGCGCGTACACGTCACGCTCCCGCTCGGTGAGCAGACGGATGCGATCCTCGCCGGGGGGCGCAACCCCGGCGGTGGCCGGGCGGCGCAGCCGTTGCAGCACCCGGGCGGTGACCGCGGGGTCGAGCACCGCGTCGCCCGCGGCCAGGCGACCCACCGCGTCGAGGAGCTGCTCGGGCGTCGAGTTCTTCAGCAGGAACCCGGCCGCGCCCGCCTCGAGGGCACCGTGGAGCACCTCGTCGTCGTCGAAGGTGGTGAGGATCAGCACCCGGACGGCGGGGCACCGCCGGGCGATCTCGGCGCACGCCCACACGCCGTCGCGGCCCGGCATGCGGACGTCGAGCAGCAGCACGTCGGGCGATGAGCCCGTCGCCAGCCGCACGGCCCCGTCGCCGTCGGCGGCCTCGCCCACCACCTCGAAGCCACCGCTGTCGAGGATCGTGCGGAAGGCGACGCGCATCAGCGGCTGGTCGTCGACCAGCCCGACCCGGGTGGTGCGCGGCGGCGGCGCGCTCATCGGGCCACGGCCCGCCCGCTGACCCGCCCGATGACCGGCTCGACCGGGGTGTACGGAGAGGGCGTCCCGGTCAACGGGAAGCAGGCCTCGACCGTGAAGCCGGCGCCGCACGGGCCGGCCCGCAGCACGCCGTCGAACAGCGCCACGCGCTCCGCCATACCGAGCAGTCCGCGGCCTGTTCCACCGACGGGCGCCACCACCGGCGGGCGGGCCGGGCCCTCGTCGTGCACCAGCAGCGACAGCCCGCCGTGCTCCAGCGCCACGCGGACGGTGACCGCACGGGCCAACGAGTGCTTCGCGGCGTTGGTCAACGCCTCCTCGACCACCCGGTAGCACGTGGTGGACAGCGCCGGGCCGATGACGCCGTGCGGGCCGGTCGCGGCCAGCACCGCCGCCAGGTCACCCTCGCCGCGCACCGCGAGCCCGGCCCGCTGCCACTGGGCGACCAGCGCGGCCACACGGTCCACGCCCGGCGCCGGCGGGGCGATGGTCGGTCCGTCGTGGACGGGGCGGAGCACCGACAGCAGCTGCTGCAGCTCGCCGACCGCCTGGCGGCTCGACTCCTCGATGGCCGCCAACGCCTCCCTCGTGCGTTCCGGCGCCCGGTCGAGGCTGATGCGGGCTGCGCCGGCCTGCACGCCGATGAGGCTGACGTGGTGGGCGACCACGTCGTGCAGCTCGCGGGCGAGCCGGGTGCGCTCCTCGATGATGGCCTGCTGCGCCCGCTCGTCCCGTTCGCGCTCGGCGCGCGCCAGCTGCCGCTCGACCTCCTCCACGTAGCGACGACGGATCCGGGCCGCGTACCCGGCGACGGCGGGCAGCCCGATGAGCCCGAGGGCGAACGCCGTCGCTGCTGCGGGGCCATGCCCATCCCCCACGCCGGCGGCGAGCAGCAGCGCCGCCAACAGCACCACGGTGCCCACCGCCCGTTTCGGCGCCGCGCCCCACGAGCCGATGGCGACGACGGCGGCCATGACGGCGGCTGCGGTCGAGAGCTCCCAAACACCGGGCGGCGCGACCGCTGCCGCGCCCACCACGACGCCGAGCACACCGAAGGTGGCGGCGACCGGCGCACGCCGCCGCCACCACAGCGGCACCGGTAGCGCCAGCGTCCCGAGCACGGCGGCGACCCCCGGGGGCGCCGCGCCGACGGACGCGTCACCCGCCTCCCCGGCGGCGATCATCGCGGCCAGGCCACCGACCGCGATGGCGCCGAGCAGTGCGGCGTCGAGCACCCGCGGGTGCAGCAGGCGGGTCCCGTCCATGGCTGCAGTGTACGGACCGGAACTCACCGCTTCGGTGGGTAGGTGGTCGTCGCCCATCGTGGGGGATCGGGCGCGGCGCCCGTCGCCCGCGCCCCGGTGGGCGGACCCTGCGCCTCCGCCGCAGCACCGCGCCGGAACGGCTGCGCCCACTGGCCGACCAGCGTGGTGGCCATGGCGCCGGACACGCCGTAGCGGGCGGGACGGCGCTCGACGGGCATGCGGTAGGTCCCGAACAGCAAGTCCCATACCGGGAGGAATGCCGCCAGGTTGGTCGCCCCGGCGCCGGGTTCCGCCTCGTGGTGCCAGTGGTGGAACTCGGGCGTGGCGACGATCTTGTGCAGCGGCCGCAACCGCCAGCGCACGTTGGCGTGCAACAGGATGCCGGTGGCGAACTGCACGACGACGATCACCCCGGTGGCCTCGACAGGGAAGCCGGCCACCAGCAGCGCCACGATCGGTGGGGCGGCGAGCAACCCGTCGAAGGGGTGGTTGCGGAAGGCGCTGATCCAATCGAGGTACCGGGCGGAATGGTGGACGCGGTGGAAGCGCCACAGCGGTGCCCAGGCATGTTCGATGCGGTGCACCCAGTAGACCACCAGGTCGACCAGCAGCACCCCGATCAGGGGGCGTGACCACCCGGGCAGCGCCGCCACCATCGGGCGCAGCGTGTACCCGGTGATCCACGATCCGCTGAGCCCGGCCAGCACCACCCCGGCGGCGACCTGCAGGAGCCTGGCACCGCCGCTCGCGAGGGCGTGGGCGAGATCGAGGGTGAGTCCCTCCCGGCGCAGCGGCTGGCGGTGTCGGGGCCAGCGCCGTTCGAGGGGCACGACGAGCACGAACAGGAGCAGCACGACGCCGAGGGCGGCCCGATCGAACGCCAGGCCGGCCCCCACCAGCACCGCCGAGCAGACGGCGACCGCCACCTTTCGCCGTCGCCGCCCGGTTCGCCGCAACGTCGTTGTCACATTTCGCGACGGCCTGGTCACGAACGGCGCAGGGCGAGCTGGATCGGGGGCGGGGCGCGTCCACGTCATGGTGGGTACCGTGCGACGGCGGGGCCATCGGTGTCATCCGGCGCTGTGACGAGGACTTTTCCTCCGATCGACGGAGGTGCCGGGTCCGCCGATCGGGGGAGGGAACCCACGCGTCGGGACCAGATAGTCACAGAACGCGACCGCGGATCGCCCGAGATTTCCATGCTCCAGAGGCGAAGACGTAGCGCAATCGTCATCAATTCGCCTACGGTGAGCCCAGGCGGTCACGGAACCGCAACATACATTGGCGGCGAGCGGGTCGAGGCGGACAGGACTCGGTTGTCCCATCGAGATGGCTGGACTCGAAGGACGAACCTGATGATGACTTCACCTGAGCGCGCCGCGGGCGCGCCCCGACCCCGGTCGCGTTGGCGGCGGCGGGAGTTCCTCGGTGCGGCGGCCGCCGCGCTGGCCGGGTTCTCCTGCCAGGGTTGGCCCGACTGGATCCGGGTGGCGAAGGCCCGCGACGTGGTCGCCGGCACCGGTGGCCCGATGCGCCCCCGGCCCTGCTGGTGTTGTCCGGCCCCCGGCACGCCCGGCGCGTCCACCACCACGACATCGACCACGACGTCGACCACGGTGACCGCGCCGACCTCGACGCCCACGACCGCTCCGCCGGCGGTGGGCGGTGGCGGCGTCTCCCCCGACCCGACGCCGTTGCCGCCGGCGCCGAACAACCCACCGGTGCCGCCCTCCATCCCGCCCGGCGGGGGCACCAACCCGCCGGCGATGCCGGGTCAGCCGACGCCCATCGGCGATCCGCCGGCTGCGCCGAACCCATTGCCCCCGATGGACGGCCCGGGTGGTGGGATCCCGCCGCTGGGTCCCCCGGTGACGGTCGACTCGACCACGACGACGGCCGCGGCCGCCGCGTCGACCAGCACCACCGCGGCCCCGACCACCACCACGCCACCGTCGAGCACCACCGCCGCGCCGACCACCACGACCAGCGCCCCGACGACCACCACCGAGGCGCCCACCACGACGTCGTCCTCGACCACCACCTCGTCGACCACCACGCCTTCGACGACGACCACGGCACCGGACGGCAGCACCACCAGCACCGCGCCCGACGGCAGCACCACGTCGACCTCGACGACCGGGGCGCCGACCACCACGACCACCGCGCCGGCGACGACCACCAGCGCCCCGACCACCACGACCACCGCCCCGACGACGACCACCACCGCCCCGACCCCCACCACCGAGGCGACGACCACGACGGCTCCGACGACCACGACCACCGCCCCGGGCCCGGACGTGGTGGTCGAGGACGAAGCGGCCCACGTGCTGCGTCGGCTGAGCTTCGGCACCACGCCGGCCATGCGCCGCGAGATCACCACCCTCGGCATCGACGGCTGGATCGATCGCCAGCTCAACCCCGCCGGTATCGACGACAGCCAGCTGCAGGTGGTCCTGCGCAACTTCCCGACGCTCAACGCCTCCAACCCGTCGAACTACGACAACGACAACGACACGGTGCGCAGCGAGCTGCGCCACGCCACCATCCTGCGGGCGTACGGCAGCAACCGTCAGCTCCACGAGGTGATGGTCGAGTTCTGGAACAACCACTTCACCGTGGCGCTCAACCAGTCGTACCTCGTCGGGCTCAAGACCGGGGACGACCGCACCGTCGCCCGTTCCAACCCGTTCGGCAAGTTCGCCGATCTGCTGCTCGCCTCGGC
>JADLEF010000365.1 GCA_020846295.1 Acidimicrobiales bacterium | reverse complement strand
GCCAGGCGACCACCGAGAACAGGATGATCCCGGGAACGGCCACGATGATCAGGTCGAGCAGCTTGGCCAACAGTCGCTGCCACCCCTCGGCGTACGCCATGCCCGCCGGACCGCTGCCCGCCGCCGCATAGGCGCCGGCGTAGGGGTTGTAGTCGCTCGACCAGCCGCCCGGCGCCGGCGCGCCGTACGGCTGGCCGTACTGCTGCGGCTGGCCGTACTGCTGGGGTTGGCCGTACTGCTGCGGTTGCCCGTACTGACCCGGTTGCTGCGGTTGGCCGTACTGGGGCTGGCCGTACTGACCTGGTTGCTGCGGGGGGTTGTACCCGCCGTACTGGCCCGGCTGGTCGGGTTGGCCGGACGGCGGCGGGGCGCCCCAACCCGCGCCCTGCTCGGACGGCGACGGCTGGTTCCACCCGCTGACCGGCTGGCCCGGCTGCTGACCCCAGGCCTGCCCGCTGCTCTCGTCGAAGCCACCGGGGGGTGGGCCACCCCACTGGGTCGGCCCGGCGGGCTGGTCGGCCGGCGGGAACCCGCCGGTATCGGCGGCCGGGGACGCAGGCGCCGGCTGCTCGCGGTAGTTGCCGGCTGCGTTGCGGACGAGCCCGAACTGGCCCTCCAGGTCGCCCAGGGTGCGCCAGCTCGACTCCCCCTCGGGAACCACGTAGGTCCCGGGGGTGACCTCGCCGACGCGCGCCAAGGCGCGCAGGTCGTCCTCACTGACGGGCCCCAAGGTCTGGGAATCGACGGCGTAGTACCAGTTGGCCATGAACGTCCTCCAGTGGGCTGCCGCAAACACTAGGCGGTCGCCCCCGGCCGGAACGGCACCTGAGCAGCTAGTACGGCGCCTCCTGGACCACCGTGCCGGCCACCAGGTCGTGCAGCCCGGTACGCCGCTTCGTGACCAGGATCAGCAGCACGCTGATCCACCACAGCGGGGGGATGGCCTGGGTGATGGCCTTCACCAGGGATCGCAGCGCCGAGCGGCTGAGGTCCGGCAGCTCGAGGGTGTCGGCCACCGCCACCTCCAGATGGTTGGCGAGCTTGCCGGGCGTCTGGCCGCGCACCGCGGTCGACACGATCTCGTAGAGCAGGATCAACGCCACGTAGGCGGTCCACAGCACGATGAGGAACGCGCCCGCCGTCAGCCCTCGGGCCAGCGGGGCGACGAGGAACGCCAGCACCATGGCCAGGAACCCGAGCATCAGATTGTCCAGGAAGCTCGCCCAGTACCGACGCCAGGCCGTCGCCGGCTTGGTGGCCAGGCCGCCGCGCTCACCCTGTCGTTCGGTCGAGGGCGTGACGAAGTACGAACCCCAGGTGTTGCGGGGCAGGCCGAGGGCGCCCTCGAAGGCCGACAGCTCGGCCCACTCGGTGTCACCGTCGCGGAACACCGGCGAGGTCGGGGACAACGCGCCGCTCAGCGCCAGGGCGCACAGCTGCTCATCGTTGACGGGGCCGGTCGGCTGGCCGGCCGTGAGGTACCACCACGAAGCCACGGCCTCGCATCGGCACGGTTCGCGAGGAACTTGAAGAGGCCGATCGACCGCCGATCGACCGCCGACCGACGGGTGTTCGGCCGCGCTTGCGGAGCACGGCGGGCCGCCTGCCGGGTCCGAGGCCGTCCGGCGGGGCGCAGCGATCCGCCAGAATGGGGCCGCTCATGTCGCGCTCGGTCAAGCTCCGCCCCTGGCAGAAACGCGCCATCGAGGCGTTCCTCGCATCCGAACGCCCCGACTTCCTCGCCGTGGCCACACCGGGCGCCGGCAAGACGACGTTCGCGCTCACCGCCGTCCGGCTCGAGCTGGCCCGCAGCGGTTGGCGTCGGGTCTTCGTCGTCGTGCCCACCCAGCACCTGAAGGTGCAGTGGGCCAACGCAGCGGCCCGCTTCGAGCTGCACCTCGAGCCCGAGTGGTCCACCGCCCAGGGCGGGCTCGCCGCCGACATCGACGGGGTGGCGCTCACCTACCAGCAGGTGGCGGCCAACCCCGAGGCGGTGCGGGCGCTCACCTCGAACGGTCTGGTGATCTTCGACGAGCTGCACCACGCCGCCGACGAGCGCGCCTGGGGGGACGGCGTGCGCATCGCGTTCGAGGGCGCCCATCGGCGGCTGGCGCTGTCGGGCACGCCGTTCCGCTCGGACACGTCGGCCATCCCGTTCGTCCGCTACCGCCTCGACGAGGCGGAGTCCGACTTCGAGTACGGCTACGCCGACGCGCTCACCGACGGGCGGGTGGTGCGTCCGGTGTTCTTCCCCCGGGTCGGCGGCCAGATGGAGTGGTCGGCGCCCGACGGCACGATCTACGAGGCGACCTTCGACGACCCGCTGGCCCGGGCGTTGGCCAACCAGCGGCTGCGCACCGCGCTGTCGCTCGAGGGGGAGTGGCTGCCGGCGGTGCTGTCGCAGGCCCACCGTGAGCTGCAGCGGATCCGGGCCGGGGCCCAACCCGATGCCGGCGGCCTCGTCATCGCCATGGACGTGGACCACGCCCGCGGCATCGCCGCGCTGCTGCGCGACCGCCTCGGCGCCAACGCCGTCGTCGCCACCTCCGACGATCCCGATGCGTCGGACCGCATCGCCCGGTTCTCGGCGTCGACCACCCCGTGGATCGTGGCGGTGCGCATGGTGTCCGAAGGCGTCGACATCCCCCGCCTGCGGGTCGGCGTGTTCGCCACCAACACGACCACCGAGCTGTTCTTCCGGCAGGCGGTCGGCCGGTTGGTGCGCTGGCAGCCGATCGCCGGAGGCGGCCGGCAGAAGGCGTTCCTGTTCATCCCGGACGACGTGCGGCTGCGCACCTATGCCAACCAGCTCGCCGACCAGCGCCGGCACTCGTTGCGCAAGCCGTCCGAGGATGCGCCCGAGCTCGCCCCCGCCGAGGCGGACCCGAGCGAGCTCGACGCGCTCGGCGAGCCCGAGCAGCTGTCGTTGTTCGCCGCGCTGTCGGCCACGCCGCTCGACATCGAGGAGGAATCGGTCTTCGACGACGCCCACGACGAGGACGAGCCGCCCCCGCCGCCCGGCCACGACGACGCCGCCCTGGAGCTGACCCTCGCCCCGCTGCGCCGTCCGCCCGGGGTCGGTGTCGGTGTCGGGTCCGTGGGAGCGACCGCCAACGGGATCGACCCCAACGGGTTGGAGGGTCCCTTCGCCGGCCTGTCGCCCCGGGAGGCGCGCACCAAGCTGCGCGACCTCAACGCGGCGGTGGCGGCGCAGCTGGCGCTCGTCACCGGTCAGACCCACGCCCAGGTCAACGCCGAGCTCAACCGGCGCGTCGGCGTGAAGCGGGTGACCGAGGCGACGCTGGTGCAACTGCAGCGACGGCTCGACTCCGGTCGCCAGTGGCTGGACAGCGCCCGGCGCAGCGGGGTCGGACGACGGTTCTGACCCCGGCCGGGCGGGGCTGAGCGAACCGGACGGGGCTGAGCCGACCGAGGGTTTGGTGGGCGCCTCGGGGTGGGCGGTTCCCGAGGCGCCCACCGGAGGTGGCGGCACCGACGGGACCACTGACCCGTGCGTGCGCCGCGCGCTCACGGGCGGGCCGGAGCTCGCCGACGAGGAGCCAACGCCAGCAGGGCCGCAAAGGGCCCGCCGACCACGCACTGATCCGCCTCGCCGTCTCGCTGCACCTCGGTGATCTGGCACCGGTGTGCGGCCCGCCTGGACGACTGGGCTGAGCGTAGCAGCGGTCTCCGCGGGCCCAACGCATACCCATGACACTCGTCCCGATGTTTGCGGTGGGGCCTCCTGCGACCGCGCCGCCGGGGGGCGAGATACGATCCCCCGACTGCCATGCGCCACTGGCAGGAGCACTCGACTCCCTCGGAGGTTCCGCATGCCCGGCCCGCCCCGCGCCACCGCCCCGGCTGCGACCCCCAAGGCGACCGCCACCGCCCGGTCGGCGGCCACCGCCCGCGCGACGCCCACCCCGCGGCCGCGCCGGGACCGCTTCCCCCGCGAGTACGCCGCCACCCGCCGCTTCAGCCTCGGCGAGCCGCGCACCGTCACCGTCGCCGGCAACGGCCGATGGGTCGTCTTCCTGCGCGCTCGCAGCGGCACCGACGCGGTGACCTGCCTGTGGACCTTCGACATCGCCACCGGTGAGGAGCGGCTGGTGGCCGATCCCGCCACGCTGCTCGACGGCGACGACGCCGCCGATCTGCCCGAGGAGGAGCTGCGGCGCCGCGAGCGGGCCCGGGAGAGCGCGGAGGGGATCACCTCCTACGTGCTCGACGAGGCGGGCGACCAGGCCTGCTTCGCGCTCGCCGGCCAGCTGTTCGTCGTCGACCTCGGCCATGGCGCGGTGCTGCCGCTGCCGGCGACGGGTGCCGTGTTCGATCCCCGGCTGGACCCCACCGGCGTGCGGGTCGCCTACGTGGCGGACCGGTCCCTGCGGGTCGTCGGCCGCTTCGACGACGATCGCATGCTGGTCGGCGAGGACGATCCCGACGTCACCTGGGGCATGGCCGAGTTCGTCGCCGCCGAGGAGATGGGGCGCAGCCGCGGGTTCTGGTGGTCACCCAACGGCCAGCAGCTCGCCGTGTGCCGGGTCGACAACCGTCCCGTCCAGCACTTCTACATCGCCGATCCGGCCCACCCGCAGCGGCCGCCCACCCCGCACCGCTACCCGCAGGCCGGCACCGACAACGCGCTGGTGGAGCTGCACGTCCTCGGCCTCGACGGGTCGAGGGTCGCGTTGGAGTGGGACCGGGAGGCCTACCCGTACCTGGCGTCGGTGCTGTGGCAGCAGGACCGACCGCTCACCCTGGTCGTGCAGTCCCGCGACCAGCGGCGGGTCGAGGTCCTCGTCGCCGATGTGGTCAGCGGGCGGACACGCTGCGTGCGCCACGACGAGGACGATCCGTGGATCGAGCTGATGCCGGGCGCCCCCCGCTGGCTGGGCGACTCGCTGGTCGCCATCGTGGACCGGGACGGGTCCCGACGGATCGAGATCGACGGCGAAGCGGTCACCCCGACCAACTTCCAGGTCCGTGCCGTGGTCGGCACGCAGGGCGATGACCTGCTCGTCACCGGCTCCACCGACCCGACCGAGGTGCAGCTGTACCGCGTCAGCGCCGACGGCTTCAGCGAACGGCTGACGGTCGGCGCCGGCGTGCACGGCGGCACCGGCGCCGGGGACGTGATGGTGGTGACCAGCCGCACCATGGACACCTTCGGCACCCGGATCGAGGTGCGCGTCGGCGGCAGCAAGGTGGGCGAGCTCGCGTCGCTGGCGGCCAAACCGACGGTCACCCCCCGGGGTGGGTTCTACGTGGTCGGCGATCGGGCGCTGCGCACCGCGTTGCTGCTGCCGCGCCGCAAGGCCCTCACCCCGCCGTTCCCGGTGCTGCTCGATCCCTACGGCGGCCCGCACGCCCAGCGGGTGCTGCGCTCGCGCAACGAGCTGCTGGTGTCGCAGTGGTTCGCCGACCAGGGCTTCGCCGTGGTCATCGTCGACGGCCGGGGGACGCCCGGCCGAGGGCCCGACTGGGAGCGGGCGGTGTGGGGCGACCTGGCCGGACCGGTGCTCGACGACCAGGTCGATGCGCTGCACGGCCTGGCCGACGTCGACGACCGCCTGGATCTGACCCGGGTGGGCATCCGAGGCTGGTCCTTCGGTGGCTACCTGGCCGCGCTGGCGGTGCTGCGGCGCCCCGATGTGTTCGGAGCAGCGGTCGCCGGCGCGCCGGTCACCGACTGGTCGCTGTACGACACCCACTACACAGAGCGGTATCTCGGTCATCCGGCCGAGCACCCGCAGCACTACGAGCGGACCTCGCTGCTGCACGACGCCCACCGTCTGCGGAGGCCGCTGCTGCTGATCCACGGCATGGCCGACGACAACGTCGTCGTGGCCCACACACTCCAACTCTCCTCAGCACTATTGGCTGCAGGACGGCCACATTCCGTACTGCCGTTGTCGGGTGTGACCCACATGACTCCGCAGGAGGTCGTGGCTGAGAACTTGCTGCGATTGCAGGTCGCATTTCTGCGTGAAGCACTCGGACTCGAAGGGGCCTGACCCAGGCCTCCAGCGAGGCTGCGGGTGGCTGGCGGACCCGACGGCGGGTGGGCGCCGGACCGTCCGCCCGGGTGGCGACGACGGCGGATCCGAGGCCCGTACGCGACGCTGCGGCCCGTGGGCCGCAGCGTTCGCACCATCGTTTTCCCTGGTCAGCGGGTCAGCCTGAGCGAACCGGTGACTCTATCGGGGCTTGCGCCCGCTTCGTCATCGATCGGCGGAAGGCATCGCGAGCGCTGTACACCATCGACAGACACAAGCCGGAGCCCACCACCCCCAGACTCCCGATCCCAATCCACCCGGTCACCGTCATGGCGGCTCATCGTAACCGGACCTGCGCCCGGCGCCGATCCTCCTGCTGCCAAGAACCGGTTTTCTAACAGCGGTGCGTCACAAAAATACTTAACGAAAGTTGGCCGGTCGTTTTTCCATGAACGCTGCTACGGCCTCGTGGTGTTCCGGGGTCGCGTACGCCTGGTGGAGGGCGTCGAGCTCCGATCGCTGGACCTGGTCGAGGTCCACCCCGGTGCCGTTGGCGGTCAGCAGCGCCTTGATCATCCGCAGCTGGGGATCGGGGTTCTCGGCGTACGATTCGGCCACACTGAGTGCTTCCGACAGCACCTGGTCGGCGGGGCAGCACCGGTCCACCAGCCCCAGGCCGGCCGCCTCGGCGCCGCTCACGATGCGACCGGACAGGGCGAGGTCGCTGGCCGCACCCCAGCCGCAGCGCTGGACCAGGAAGTGCGAGATGGCCAGCTCGGGCACCAGGCCCATCTTCACGAAGCGGGCCGACAGCTTGGCGTCCTCCGCCGCGATCAGCTGGTCCATGGGCAGCGTCAGCGTCAGGCCCACCCCGATGGCGGCGCCGTTGATGGCCGCCACCATCGGCTTGGACGCCCGCACCAGGTTCACCCAGTTGACGCCGCCTTCGGCCTGCTCGCCGCTGCGCTTGGTCCGCGCCGCGTCGGCGTCGGCCTCACGGCCGGACTGGATGCGGGCCTGGAACTGGCTGCCGATGTCGGCGCCGGCGCAGAAGCCCCGCCCGGCACCGGTGAAGACGATTGCGCCGATCGAACGGTCCTCGTTGGCGGTGTTGACCGCGTCGGTGAGCTCCGCGTGCATCGTCCGGGTCCAGGCGTTGAGCTTGTCCGGACGGTTGAGGGTGATCAGCGCCACCGCGCCGCGCGCCTCGTAGAGGATCTCCTGGTACTGCTCGGACATTGGCGGTCCCCCTGGACGTCGTCGCCGTCGACGTGACGGCGTGCGCCGCGACGCTAACGGCCCGCGCCCTCAGCCGTCGACGCCGGTGTACCCGCCGTACCCGCCGAACCCGCTCGCGGGGGCCGTGCCGTCGTCGGGGATGCGGGTCAGATCCACCGCCACCCGCATCGACGAGGACACCCGGCCGGCGAAGATCACGCCCGACAGCGGGGCGACGTCGCTGTAGTCCCGGCCCCAGGCCAACGTCACGTGCGAGGTGGGGCCGACCAGGTCGTTGGTCGGGTCGAGGTCCAACCAGGTGCCGTCGAGCTGGCGGACCGACACCCAGGCGTGCGACGCGTCCGCCCCGACCAGCTTCTCCTGGCCGGCCGGGGGACGGGTCTCCAGGAAGCCGCTGACGTAACGGGCGGCCAGGCCGACCGAGCGCAGGCAGGCCAGCGCCACGTGGGCGAAGTCCTGGCACACGCCGGTCCGACGCTCGAGCACCTCGCGCACCTCGGTGCCGATGGCGGTGCTGCCGGGCCGGTAGGCGAAGTCGTGGTAGATCCGGCTGGTCAGTTCGCTCGCCACCTCGGCGAGGGACCTGCCGGCCCGGAAGGTGGGGGCGGCGTAGGCGGCGACCGCCGCATCGATGCGGACCATCGGGCTCTCGTGGCAGTAGACCCGCTCCGCGCTGCGCTCCCGCCGGACCTGCTCGGCGCACAGCTCCCACGGCTGCACGCCGCCCAGGCTCAGCTGGCCGTGGCCGCCGTCGAGCACCAGCTCCGACGTGGCGACGATCGACAGCTCCCGATGCGGCCGTTCGATCGAGAACGAGGTGACCCGGTTCCCGAACGCATCGGCCACGTGGTCCCGGTACCCCGTGTCGGGCACCGTGTGCAGCTCGTGGTGCAGCAGCCGCTGATGCCGCAGCGGTCGAGGGGTGAGCACCGCCCGGTTGTGGGCGAGGGCGACCTCGTTGTCGTACCGGTAGCTCGTCTCGTGGCGCAGCCGGTAGCGGATGCTCATGGCGCCGACCCCCCGTCGCCGTCCGACCGCGCGGTGCCGGTCTGGCGCGGCAAGCGAGCCATGGTGACGTGGCGCATGTAGACGTCTTGCAGGGCTTCGCTCAGCGCGGTGAGCGAGTCGCCGATGGTGTGCAGCGTGCGGGGCAGGTCGCTGCCCGGCCG
The DNA here is from genome assembly GCA_020846295.1 of Acidimicrobiales bacterium. Taxonomy (GTDB): domain Bacteria; phylum Actinomycetota; class Acidimicrobiia; order Acidimicrobiales; family CAIXPF01; genus CAIXPF01. The sequence continues at coordinate 9,379 of JADLEF010000365.1, read as the reverse complement.
TTCCGACGGGAACCGGTTGGCCAGCGCCGCCGGACGGATCGACGCCACGAACCCGGCCAGCTCCCGGGCCCGGCCCAGCGTCGCCTCGCGGGCCCCGCCGCGCTGCGGCACCGGAAGCTCGGCGATGTCGTCGACCAGGCAGTCCACGCAATGGCGGATGCTGCGCGGGTTGGACTCGTCGAGCACCAGGATCCCCAGCACCGCCTCCAGCTCCAGGTCCGACCGGTGGCGCCGCCGGTAGGCGACCAGCGACACGCCGGTGGTGAGCAGCGCCTCGAGGATCTCGTCCTCCAGCTGGCCCGGCCGGGCGTGCAACAGCGTGTCGAGCAGCATCACCAGGTGCTGGGCCCGGTCGATCCGCCGGCCCGCGTCGAGCAGCCGCCACCCGGGGCCGCGCACCATCGACTCGTGGACGACGCCGGCCACCGACGCGAGGTCGCCCAACATCGTGTCCAGGCGGTCGCGGGTCATGGCGAGGTCGACCGCCACGTCGTGCGCGGCGAGCTGCGCCACGTCGTCGCGCAGCGCGGTGAGCCCGTCCCACACCTCCACCGACAGCAGCTCCCGGGCCGAGCCCGCCGCGGTCAGCAGCTGGGACACCGTGTTGGGCAGGCCGTCCCAGCGTTGCGCATCGCGCAGGGCGCCGTCGACGGTGCTCAACGCCAGGCCCCCGCCATAGGTGGTGCCGGTGAGGCGGTCCACCGCCTCGCTGAGGTCGGCCATCCACGACGGCAGCTCCGACAGCGACTCCTGCTCGGCGCGGTCGATGACGGTCCGGGTGAGCCGGACGATGGCCTCGGCCCGTTCGAGGTGACGGCCGAGCCAGAACATCGACTCACCGGCCCGGCTGGGCAGCGACTCGGCGAAGTCCACCTGACCGAGCCCGGCGACCCGAACCGGGAGATCGATGAACCGGCTGCCCTCGGTCTGCGGCACCCACACGTCGGCGCTCGTCGCGTCGCCGCCGATGGTGGTGGCGAAGCCGCCCGGCATGACGGTCACCTCCCGCCCGTCGAACACGGCGAAGGTCCGCACCACCTCGGTGGTGGGATCCAGCGCTCGGCGCGCCGCCCACCCCCACGGCTGATCGGCGATGCGGGCGGCGAGCTGCTGGCGCCGGGCCGCCGGCAGGGTCCGCCCGTCGATCGGCGCGGCCGCCGGGTCGAGCGGGTGCAGCACCAGCTCGTGCAACCGGTCGAGGACATGGGCGCGGCTCGGCTCGTCGCCGCACCACCACGTCGGCGGCCCAGCGGTGCGCAGCTCCTCACCGAGCAAGCTGGTGCACAGCGCCGGCCACCAGGCGCCGAACACGGCGCTCTCGAGCAGGCCGACGCCGAGGGCGTTGGCCACGCTGACGGTGCCCCGGCGGGTGGCGGCGAGCAGGCCGGCGATGCCTGTCGAGCCGTCACCGACCAGCTCGAGCGGGTCCGCCCCCCGGTCCGACACGAACCGGGCCAGCACGTGCACCGGCTCCAGGCCCGACAGCGAGGACAGGAACAGGGCGCCGCGCCGCACCGTCAGATCGGCCGCCTCGGCCACCGTGTAGCCGAGCAGGCGGGCCAGCTCGGCCAGTTCGGGATGGTCGTGGTCCTGGGGGCCGGGGCTCAGCAGCAGCACCCGCGGCGAATCGGTCGTCGGCGGGGCCAGCCCGGCGTAGGCCTGCCGCAACGCCGCCTGGAAGTGGGCGAGGCGGCGGATCCGGTGGCGGTGCAGCTCGGCCGGCAGCAGCTGGGTCAGGATCTCACGGTTCTCCAGTGCCCGGCCCAGCTGGGTCGGCGAGCACAGCCGGTCCGCCACCGGGACCCACCCGTCGTCGGGATCGCACACGAAGTCGAACGCGACCAGCGCCAGCCGCCGGCCGGTGACCGGCGCCCAACCGGCGGCGGGCAGGGCGAACCCCGGGTTGGCGAACACGGCGTCGGCCGGGACGGTGCCGTCGGCCACGCAGCGCTGGGCGCCGTAGAGATCGTCGGCCACCGCGGCGAGCAGGCGGACCCGCTGCTCGGTCGCCGCCTCCAGCCCGCGCCAGGCCCCGACGTCGAACAGGCGCGGCCGCGGGTCGAGGGTGCGGGAGGCGAGGTGGTCCAGCCGGGGCGAGGCCAGGCCCCGGCTGCGCAGGCGCCGGCGCGCCCGCTGGCTCAGCTGCTCGAGGTCGGTGCCCGCGGTCTGGAGAACGGTCGGGGCATCAGATCGGGACGGCACGGCGGGGCAGTCAAGCAGAGATCTGCGTCGGGCTATGAACCGTGTCTGACGTCTCGGCGGCGGGCCCGGCGCCCTCCAGCCTGAAGTAGGCGGCGACGATCATCCGATCCAGTCCGGCCAGGGTGAGCTGGATGTCGTCGGCCTGGTCGTGCAGCGAGGTGTGGGTCCAGCCGGTCGCCGGCAGCTGGTCGAGCCGGGCGCGGGCGGCGACGGTGGCGACGCGGGCGTCCTCCGCCCCGGCGATGTCGGGCAGGGCGGCGAGCAGCTCGCTGACCGACGTCAGGCAGGCGCCCACCGAACGGGGGAACTGCCGCTCGTTGAGGACGAACCCGACGACCCGGTCTCCTTCGACCAGCGAGCGGGTGACACGGCGGTACAGCTGCAAGCCGTCGAGGGAGCTCAGCAGCGACACCCATTGGGTGTCCCGGAAGGTCTCGGTGTCCCCCTCGTCGCCGGCCGCGACGAGGCCGCCGGCGCGCACGTCGAGCACCCGGGAGGTCATGTCGGCCCGCTCGAGCTGCACGCCGAGCTGGTAGAAGTCCCACGCCGGGTCGCGGCCCATCGAACCGGCCAGGAAGCCCGACAGCCGCTGGCAGCCGCTGACCACCCGTTCGCAGAACTCGTGGCGGCGGCCGCGCAGGCAGCCGAGCTCGGCCGAGGACGCCACGTACTGGGCGAGCTCGTTGACGATGCGCCACGTCCCGCGCGGCATGGTGGACCGGGTGGTGCGCAGGTTCTCCCGGGCCCAGCGCAGCGACCACACCAGCGACGACGGGTTGGTCTGGTCGGCCAGCAGGTAGGTGACCACGCTGGCCTCGTCGGCCGCGTCGTAGCGCTCGAAGAACGGGCCCGTCTCACCCGGTATGGCGAGCAGCGAATCCCAGCCGAGCCCGGCGGAGACGGGGAGGTCGGTGATGAGCACGGTGTGCTCGCGCACCAGGCGGGTCAGCTGCTCGGCGCGCTCGAGGTAGCGACCCATCCAGTAGAGGTGCTCGGCGGTACGGCACAGCAGCGTCATACGTCAACGATCCAGGTGTCCTTGCTCCCGCCGCCCTGCGAGGAGTTGACCACGAGCGAGCCGGCCCGCAGCGCCACCCGGGTGAGGCCGCCGGCGGTGACCCGGCTCACCGCCCCCTGCAGGGTGAACGGCCGTAGGACGAGGTGGCGGGGTTCCACGCCGTCCGAGGTGAGCGTCGGCGCCACCGACAGGCTCAGGGTGGGTTGCGCCACCCAGCCGCGGGGCTCGGCCCGCAGCCGGTCCCGGTAGTCGTCGAGCTCGGCCAGGGTGGCCTGGGGGCCGATCAGCAGGCCCTTGCCGCCGGACTCGTTGGTCGGTTTGACGACGAGGTCCTTGAGGTTGGCCAGCACGTGGGAGAGGTGCGTCGGGTCCTCGCAGCGCCACGTCGGCACGTTGTCCAGCACGGGCTCCTCGCTGAGGAAGTAGCGGATGAGATCCGGGACGTAGCAGTACACCGCCTTGTCGTCGGCGACGCCGGTGCCGGGCGCGTTGGCGATGGCGACGTTGCCGGCGTGCCACGCTCGCATGATCCCGGCCACCCCGAGCATCGACTCGGGGTGGAACACCTCGGGATCGAGGAACGCGTCGTCCACCCGGCGGTAGATCACGTCGACCCGGCGGGGACCCTCGATCGTGCGCAGGAAGACGGTGTCGTCCTCCACGAAGAGGTCGGCGCCCTCGGCGAGCTCGACCCCCATCTGCATGGCCAGGAAGCTGTGCTCGAAGTAGGCGGAGTTGTACACGCCGGGGGTGAGCACCACCACGGTGGGGTCGCTGCTCGGCGACAGCGACCGCAGCGTGGCGAGCAGGTCGTCGGGGTAGCGGTCCACCGGCCGGATCGACTGCCGCTCGAACAGGTCGGCGAAGACCCGCTTGGTGACGACCCGGTTCTCCAACATGTAGGACACGCCGGACGGGACGCGCAGGTTGTCCTCCAGCACGTACATCTTGCCGTCGCGGTCGCGCACCAGGTCCGACCCGCAGATGTGCGCCCACACCTTGTGCGCCGGGGAGACACCCACGCACTCGGGCCGCCAACCGGGACTGGACTCGAGCAGCCCCCGTGGCACGATGCCGTCCTTGATCGACACCTGCTCGTGGTACAGGTCGTCGATGAAGAGGTTGAGGGCCCGCAGTCGTTGGGCGAGGCCGATCTCGATGCGGGACCATTCGCTCGACGCGAACACCCGGGGGATCACATCGAAGGGCCACGAGCGGTCGATGTTGCCCGCGCCCTCCGAGTACAGGCTGAACGTGATGCCGGAGGTGGAGATCTCGATCTCGGCGGCGCGCTGCCGTTTGCGCAGGTCCTCCAGCGAGAGCTGCTGGAGGGTCTGCACCAGTTCACGGGCCGGCTCGCGCGGCGCGCCGTCCGGGCTGATCAGTTCGTCGTGCCAGCCGTTGGCCGCGTACTGGTGGAGCGCGCCATTGGCACGAGCGTGGTCGAGCGAGTCGGCGAGGGCGGACACGGCGCCAATCTAGATCGCTTCTGCCACCGCGCATTTCCGAAGTGTGTCCAGTGCATGAACACGGGCCGTGGCGCCGGGTCGCAGGGTGGGGTGTCAGCCCACCTGGTCGGCGAAGAACCGCAGCGTGCGCGACAGCGCGACGCGCGCCGCCTGGGCCTGGTAGGTGGCCCGCTGGTCGCAGTTGAAGCCGTGCTGGGCGCCGGGGTACACGAACACCGGGACCGACGGCCACGCCTGACGGACCTTGTCCACGTCGGTCAGCGGGATGGCATGGTCGTTCTCGGCGAAGTGCAGCTGCAACGGCGCGGCGGGCACCGGCTGGCCCTCGAGCAGGCCGGCGGCGATGCCCCCGCCGTAGTAGCCCACCGCGGCGTCGACCGTGCCGGCGAGGCGCTGGGCGGTGGCGGCGGCGAGGAAGCCGCCCCAGCAGTAGCCGACCGCGCCCACCTTGCCGCCGGCCGCCCTGGCCCGACCCTCGGTGGCGGCTGCCGCGATGTCCGCCAGGGTGTCGTCGAGGGCGACCTTGGCGCGGTACTGCAGCCCGCTGTCGATGTCCGCCTGCTGGTAGCCGAGGTCCACCCGGGCCTCGACGCGGTCGTACAGGGCGGGGGCGACGGCGACGTAGCCAGCCGCGGCGTACCCGTCGGCGACCTCGCGGATGTGGCTGTTGACGCCGAAGATCTCCTGGATCACGACGATGGCGCCGCGGGGCGCTCCGTCCGGTTCGGCGAGGTAGGCATCGAAGGTGTGGCCGTCGGCAGCGGTGAGGCGGATCTCCATGACGGGCGAACCTACCGCGCCCGACGCCGGGGGTGCCGCCGGGCGGGCGTGGCCGCGGGGGTGCCGCGAAGGGTGGCGGCCCGCCCGGTAGCTTGGCGGGCCTGAGGAGCCTGCCATGACCGATCTTCCCCCCAACGGCCCGGCGTCACCGTCACCGTCGCCGAGCGGCCCCCCACCGCCTTCCATGCCGCGCGGTCTGCCGTCGGGCCCGCCGCCCGGGCGTCCCGGCCCGCCGCCCGGCCCCGTCGGTTGGTACAGCGGTCCCGTGCCGTTCCAGGGCCTGGTCGCCCGGGAGAGCATCGGGCGGGCGGTGGGCCGCACCATCGCCAAGACGCTGGCCGCGGTGGGCACGTTCGGCATCGCGGTGCTCGGGCTGCTGCTGGTGATGGGCGTGGCCCTGAGCGGGGTCAGCGCCTCGAGCACGCAGGGGGATCTGCCCACCAGTTTCGTGGCCGGCGACGAGGGCAACGCCAACAAGCTGCTCGCCGTCCCCGTCACCGGGGTCATCCTCGGCGAGTCCGAGGGCGGCGGCGGGTTCCTCTCGTCGTTGCTCAGCGCGACGTACGGCTACCAGGTGAAGGCGGATCTCGAGGCGGCGGCGGAACGCAACGACATCAAGGGTGTCGTGCTGGAGATGGACACGCCGGGCGGCACCATCTTCGGGTCGCGCGCCATCGCCGATGCGGTGACGGCGTACCGCGAGCGGACAGGGCGACCGGTGCTGGCCTACGTGCGGGGGCTGTCGGCGTCGGGCGGGATGTACGCCATGGCCGGAGCGGACCACATCGTGGCCGACCACGGCACGCTCGTCGGCAGCATCGGGGTGATCTTCGGGCCGCTGAGCCAGTACGACAACGTGATCGCCACCGACGGCGGCCTGCTCGGCGGCGGGGTGGAGACCACCGGCGGGATCACCGAGATCTACATCACGGCGGGCCGGTCCAAGGACCTGGGCAACCCGTACCGGCCGCTGCAGGACGAGGAGCGCAAGGCGCTGCAGCTGGGCGTGGACAACAACTACGAGACGTTCGTGAGCCACGTGGCCGAGGGGCGCGGCATCGAGGCGTCGGCCATCAAGGACCAGTTGGGCGCGCTGATCTACGACGAGCAGACCGCGCTGCAGAGCGGTCTGATCGACCAGGTGGGCAATCGGGACGAGGCGTACGTCAAGGCGGCCGAGCTGGCCAAGCTGAAGACCGGCGACTGGCAGGTGACCCGCATCGACCGCGCCGGGGGCGGGCTGTTCGGCCTCGGCGCCCTCTTCGGTGAGGGAGACGGCCCGTCCGCAGTTCCCGCCACCGACGCCGCGCTGGCCGTCGATGTCCGCCGCCTGCTGTGCGCCCGTGGGCCGACCATGCTCGCCTACTACGGCGCCCTGCCCACCGACTGCGCCTGACCCGGCCAGATCCCCGGCCAGATCCCCGGTCCGGCCCTGCGTGACCGCAGCGGTCGGGCGCGCCGGGCGCCATGCGCGTTCCCGGCCGGCGGGGTCAGGGTGCTGGAGGGAGCAGCGCCCTGACCCCGGAGCCGGGTCGGCGACCCGCACGGAGCGGTTCGCCGGTGATCGGTGTCGCCCCCTGCTGCGACGGGGGTGTCAGCACGATCACGAGAGAGATCGACCGACGGGTCGCCGGCGTTGATCGCCTCGGCGCATCTGTGTCAGTCGAAGGATCCGTCCGACCTCCTCGTCCCGGGTCGAACGCCCCGGGGCCAGGCGCGGTCGGCTCAACCGCTCAGGCGCCGAACAGGTGGCAGGTGATCAGGTTGCCGTCGGCGGCCCGCGCCACGCCGATGCCCACCAGCCCGTAGCGGGTGTCGACCAGGTTGGCCAGGTGGCCCGGCGAGCCGAGCAGCGCGGCGTACGCAGCGTCGACCGACCCGGCGAGGGCGAGGTTCTCGGCCAGCGCCGAGTACGCGCCCAGCAGCGGGGCGAGGGGCTGGTGCTCGAAGGTCCCGGTGGCGGCCAGGTGCTCGGCCCAGGCCTGCGCCTGGCGGCGCAGCCCGGCGTCGATCTGCAGCGGTCCGGCGCCGCCCTGCGCCCGGGTGGTGTTGAGCAACAGCAGGAACCGGGCCTCCTCGGTGGCGGCTGGATCGGCCCCGGCCGCCAGGCCGGCGGGCGATGCCGCCGCCGGTGCGCTGTCCGGCGTGGACGCCGGGGCGAGGAGATCATCGGCCGGGGACGGCGCCGCGGGCGCGATCGACGTCGGCGGGACGGGCGCCGGTGGCGCGGCGAAGCTGACGGGGGTGCCGCCGCCGTCGACGGTGGCGGCGGAGGTCGATCGGCCGGCATCGGTGTCGGCGCCGGTCTCGGCGTTCCAGGCGCCGGTCGGCGCCGGATCTGCATCCCGGCCCGGAGCGGTCGGCTGATCGACCGCGCCGCCGGCATCGACGACCGACGCGTCGACGAGCGGGGCCGGGGTCGGTGCCGGCCCGGCGGCCGGACCCCCGGTCCCGGTCCTCAACCCGGCGACACCGGTCGACGGGGTCGGTCCGAACGCAGCGGTGAGCGGCGATGCGGACGTCGCGACGGGCAGGTGGGGCACGCCGAGCGCATCGACGCGGGTGGTGGGGAGCGCGTCGAGGGGGCGTCGCTCGCCACCGGAGGATGCCGCGGCGGCCGTGGTCGCCGGTGCGGCGGTGTGGGCCGGCCCGTGGTCCGTGCCGCCCAGCACCGACAAGCCGCCCAGCACCGACAAGCCGCCGAGCACCGACGAGGCGCCGAACGTCGATACCCCGCCGAGCGTGAGGGCGAGGCCGGCGATCCCGGCGCCCGCTGCGAGGCGGGCCCTGGCCCGACGTCCGCCGGCGGGGTTCGTCGACTGGCTGGTGTGCCGGTTCATCACGAGGTGGGTGTCCTTGCGTCCGCCGAACTGTTACGACACGATGACGGTCGCAGCGCCACGCAACGACGACAACCTGAACGGCGTGAGTTCCCCCGTCCTCGTGACGGAAACCGCAAGCTAACACTCTATGTGGTGTAAATATCACCCCTTGTCGACGAATGGGTCGGTGCTGGCCCTCCCGGGCCCGGCCAGGGCGCTCAGGACTCGCCGAGCTCCCGCCGGACAGCCGGCACGACCAGCTCGAGGTAGGCGGCCAGCGCGTCGTCATCCCACGGGGCCCGTAACGCGACGTTCACACCGTTCGCACCCGCCTCCCGGTACTGGAGGATCTTCTCGACCGCCTGCTCCGGCGTCCCCAGCAGGGCACCCTCGCTGACCGCCGCGGCCCGCTCACCCCACTGCTGCTGCAGCTGCTCGCGCAACCGCGACTCGGCGGCGGCATCCACCGACAGCATGAACATGAGGTTGATGCTGCGCTCGAGCGAGGCGGGATCGCGGCCCACCGACTCGCAGGACGCATCGAGGGTGTCGTTGAGCCGACGCAGCGTCCTCGGGGCCACGTACGCCGCGTTCCAGCCGTCGGCGTAGGCGGCGGCCAGGGCCGGGGTGCGCCGTTTGCCCGTTCCCCCGATCCACAGCGGCAGACGGCGCCCACCGACCGGCGGGGGGAGGCACGATGCCTCGAACGTGCGGTAGAAGCGACCCTCGTGGGTGACCCGCTCGACGGCCGGGTCGAGCCGGTCCCGGATGACCGGCATCGCCTCCTCGAGCATGTCGAAGCGGGTTCCCAACGGCGGGAAGTCGTACCCGAAGGCCTTGGCCTCCTCCTCGTGCCACCCCGCGCCGAGGCCCAGCTCGAAGCGGCCGCCACTGAGGTGATCGAGCGTGACCGCAGCTTTGGCCAACAACCCCGGATTTCGATATCCGACATAGAAGACCAACGTGCCGATACGAGCCTTCGTTGTTTCTACGCACAAGGCGCCGAGCGTGGCGATCGCTTCGAAATGGGGTTGGGTGCCCCCCGCCGGCGGGGCCTCGTACAGGTGGTCCCACACGGAGATCCAGTC
>JADLEF010000364.1 GCA_020846295.1 Acidimicrobiales bacterium | reverse complement strand
CTGCTGGCCGCCGATGTCGCCGACACCGAGTTGCTGGGCCCGCTGCTCGACGTGCACGACGTGCGCCACGACCCTCGACTGTCCTTCGTCCCCGGCGACGACGATGTCGGGGCCCGGGCCGCCGACGCCGCCGACCGCGCCGACGGCGCCGCCCTCTTGCTGAGCCCGCCGACGGTGGGTGAGGTGTTCAAGGCCGCCGACCTGGGCCGGGCGTTGCCGCCCAAGTCGACGTGGTTCGAACCCAAGCTCCGCTCCGGCATCTTCCTCGTCCACCGCTGAGGGCGGAGGCGGCCTCAGCCCTGCCCGATGGCGCCGGCCTCGATGCCGGCGATGAGGACGTCGATCCCTCGGGCGAACGCCGCGTCGTGGTTGGCGGCGGCGGGGCGGGCCGCCAGGTAGCGGCGCAGCAGCGCCTTGTCGGGCGGCAGGTCGAGGCCGTGCAACGCGGCGCTCTGGTGCTGGGCGAGGGCGTTGATCTCGAACAGCACGAACCCGACCAGGAAGCTGGATACGACGTCCACCGCGGCCACCGCCTGCTCGTCGGTCAAGCCGGCGTGGTGGATCAGCTCGAAGCCGGCCAGCACCGGCCCCCAGCTCTCGAGCGACGTCCGGGTTTGGGTGACGAGGAGCGGGAAGGCCGTCGGATGGGCCACGCCCACCTGGCGGACCGCGTTGCACAGCTGGCGGACCGCCACCCGCCAGTCCCCGCCGGCGGAGGGGATCTCCACCATCTCGAGCAGCAGGTCCGCCACGCCGGTGAGCAGATCCTCCTTGGAGGACACGTGGTTGTAGAGCGACATCGCCTCCACCTGGAGGGCGGCACCGAGCTTGCGCATCGACAGCGCGTCCAGCCCGTGCTCGTCGATCAGCTCCAGGGCGGCCTCCAGCACGCGGGCACGGCTGAGCGGCGGTCGGTCAGCGGCCATCGGCTGGAGCGTAGGCCGTCGACGTCGGACCCGGCGGCATTGGTGTCGGCGCGCTCATCCGGTTCGGCGCGCCCATCCGGTTCGGCGCGCTCATCCGGTTCGGCGCGCTCATCGGTGCGAGCGCCTCAACGGGCGGTCCAGCTCGAGACCAGGAAGGCGCCGAGGCCTTCGGGATCGAGCAGCGCCGCCGCCTCGCTGATGCGGCTGCGGGCGCGCAGCGCGGCGAGGTCGCCCAAGGCGGCCCGCTCGGTCCAGATGCGCCTGCCCTCGTCCACCAACTCCTCGATGCCCCAACGGCGCAGCCACACCGCCTGCACGACGCATTCGTCGGACGGGGGCAGCTGGTCGAAGGCGACCTCGCACGTGATGTCCTGGCCGCCGGGTTGCTCGAAGGGGCTCACCCCACGGCCATGGTGGCGATAGGTGCGCAGCCACGACTCCCACGGCCGTTCCGACAGCGCAGCCGTGCTGTGCACCCCGTAGTCGAACACGAGGAGCCGGCCGCCGAGGACCAGCGCCTCGCGGGCCTGACGCACCCACGCGGCCGCCCGCTCCGGAACCGGCACACGCACGCCGACCGGTGCGTCGAGAGCGTCGAGCACGGCGGCGGAGACGGGGGGCAGCGGCGCCGCGGGGCGCAGGCACGGGCCTCCCGGGCCGACGCACACCTCTTGCCAGCCGTCCGAGCCACGCTCGAGGAGGCGCACGGCCAGGTTGTCGAGCAGTTCGTTGGCCACCACAACGTGGACGGTGCCCGGATCCACCTCGTCGAGCGAGGCGATGCTGCGGCCGAGGCCTTCGTGACGGCGTCGAGCCTCCGGCGAGCGTTCGACGAAGGTGAAGCGCAGGACATCCCGACACGCCGGTTCGGCGATCCGCACGCTGCGGGCCAGGGTGCCCGGCCCAGCGCCCACGTCGAGCACCTCGTAGGGATCGGGGCGCCCGAGGCGGTTCCAGTGGTCGTCGAGCCAGCGGGCCAGCACCGCACCGAACAGTGGACCGACCTCCGGGGAGGTGATGAAGTCGCCCCGGCGACCGGCCATCCCGCCGCCGGCGGTGTAGAAGCCCAGCTCGTCGTCGTAGAGCGCCGCCTCCATGAACAGCTCGAAGGGGACGGCGTCCTCCACGGCGCAGCGATGTCGTTCGGCGAGGAGCCGCTCAGCCGCCCGCGGCGGCGAGCAGACCCTGAAGGTTCCCGGTGAAGTGACCGATCAGGCCGGGGAACATACCGAACAAGATGGTGGCGGCGACCGTGAGGGTGAGCGCCGACACCAGCGAGACCGGCACCCGGATCGGGCTGGTGTCGCCATCCGGGGCGTCGCTGAACCACATCGCCTTGAGCACCATGCCGTAGTAGTAGAACGCGATCACCGAGTTCACCGCGACCACCAGCGCCAGCGTGTAGCCGGCGGCGCTGTCGGCGGCGACAAGTGCCCGGAACACCACGAACTTGGCGAACCAGCCACCGAGCGGCGGGATGCCGGCCAGCGCGGCGAGCGCGATGGTCATGGCCACCGCCAGCCCAGGGGCATACCCGAACAGGCCTCCGAAGGAGCTGACCTCGCCCGACTGGGTCTTGCGGGACACGGCGATCACCACCGCGAACGCGGCGAGGTTCATCGAGGCGTAGATGAGGACGTACGTGACGACGGCGGTCAGTGCGTCCTCTGCGTTCGTGCCGACCACGGCGAAGGGGGCGAGCATGAAGCCGGCCTGGGCCACGCCCGAGTACGCGAGGAGGCGCACCACGTTCGTCTGGCGCAGGGCGATGAGGTTGCCGACGGTCATCGAGGCCGCCGCCAGCACCCACATCATCGGCTCGACGACATCGGCTCGTCCGAGGAATCCGATGAACACGAGCTGGATGAGGGCGACGAACCCAGCGGCCTTCGACGCCACGGCCAGGAACGCGGTCACGGGTGTGGGTGCGCCCTCGTAGGTGTCCGGCGCCCAGGAGTGGAACGGCACCGCCGACACCTTGAAGCCGAAGCCGACGATCACCAGCACGATGCCGAGCGTGACGATCGGCGTCGAGCTGTCACCGCCGGAGATGGCGGCACCGATGTCGGTCAGCAGCGTCGAGCCGGACACGCCGAACAGCAGCGACATGCCGTACAGCATCAGCGCCGAGGCGAACACGCCCATCAGGTAGTACTTCAGCCCGGCTTCGTTGGAGCGCAGGTTGCGCTTCTCCCAGCTGGCCATCAGGTAGGCGGGGATGGAGAGGAGCTCGAGCGCCACGAAGATGGTGATGAGATCCCGGGACGAGGACATGACGACCATGCCCAGGATCGACGACAGCATCATCAGGTAGAACTCGGACTCCCAGAAGTCCCCCTCGGCGAGGTAGTTGCTGGCCAACAGGGTGACCACGTAGCCCGACAGGAGGAACATCGCCTTGAGGACGAGGGCCAGGTTGTCGACCACGTAGGCGCCGCCGAACATCGAGCGGTCCGCACCGTCGAGCGCCAGCGAGATCAGCGGGATGATGCTGGCCAGCATGGCGATCCCGGTGAGCGGCGGGATGAACCGCCGGCCCTCCTCGAGCTTGAACACGTCGACGAGCAACACCAACGACATCAGCGAGACCAGCACGATCTCCGGGGCGAGGGCGTGGAAGTCGATGATGGGCTTGTCGAAGGGCAGCTGCGCTGCCTGGGCGACCAGCGAGGCGAGCACGACGGCCTCAGCGCCCCAGCGCCTGGGCGACGACCTGCACGGCGTCGCTCGTCATCCCGAAGATGAGCACCGGCAGGAAGCCGAGCACCACGATCAGCACGAGCATCGGCAGCCACGCGATCCACTCGGTGAGGTGGGCGTCGTGCACGTGCTCGTGGGCGAACTCCTCCTTCGGGGTTCCGAAGGCGGTGCGCTGGAAGAGCCACAGCAGGTAGGCGGCGGCCAGCACCGTGCCGAGGGCGGCGATGAACATGTAGAAGCGGAACAGGCCAACGTTCAGACCCTCGGCCGGGTTGTACGCCGACAGGATTGCCGGGAACTCACCCCAGAAGCCGGCGAGACCGGGCAACCCGAGCGACGCCATCGAGGTGAAGCCGAGCATCCAGCCCATGTAGGGCGCCTGCTTGAGCAGACCTCCGAGCCGGGCGATCTCGAGCGTGTGGAAGCGCTCCTTCACCGAACCGGCGATGAAGAAGAGCATGCCGGTGATCAGACCGTGGGCGACCATGCCGAAGATGGCGGCGTTGATGCCGAAGTCCGTGAGGGTGGCGATGCCGAGCATCACGTAGCCCATGTGCGCCACGGACGAGAAGGCGATGAGGCGCTTCATGTCGGTCTGGGCGAGGCAGCCCAGCGCGCCGTAGATGATGCCGATGCAGGCCAGACCGCCGATGATCGGCGCCCACCACATGGCCCCTTCGGGCAGCATCGGCAGCGCGATGCGCACGAAGCCGTAGGTGCCGAGCTTCAGCAGCACCGCCGCCAGGATGACCGATCCCTGGGTGGGTGCCTGGGTGTGGGCGTCGGGCAGCCAGGTGTGGAACGGGAACATGGGCACCTTGATGCCGAAGCCCATGAACATGCCGCCGAAGATCAGGATCTGCGTGTTCCGGGCGACATCGTTCTCCCGCACGAGTCGGGCGAGGTCCACCATGTTGAACGTCTCCGCGCCGGTCACGAAGAACAGCGCCAGGAAGGCGACGATCATGAAGGCGGAGCCGAACAGCGTGTAGAGGAAGAACTTGATCGAGGCGTACTGCCGCTGCTCCCCGCCCCACACGCCGATCATGAAGTACATGGGCAGCAGGACCACTTCGAAGAAGACGAAGAACAGGATCAGGTCCTGGGCGACGAAGCTGCCGATCATGCCGGTGTCGAGCACCAGCATCAGGATCAGGAACGCCTTCGGGTTGTGCGGCTCGGGGAAGTGGTTCCAGCTGTAGATGATGATCAGCGGGACCACGAGCAGCGTCAGCAGGATCAGCGGCATCGCGATGCCGTCGACCCCGACCGTGTACCGGGAATGGATCACATCGATCCACCCCTTGTCCACGACGAACTGCAGGTCCTTGGAACGGTCCCAGTCGAAGTTGGCGGTGAGGAACACACCGACAACGCCGACGACGAGCGTGGTGAGCAAGGCGATGAACTTGTGTAGTTCTTCTTCAGCCTTGGGGATGAGCATCATGACCACAGCCCCCACCAATGGCAGGAACACCATGGTGGTGAGACCCCAGTCGTTCAGGAAGTCCTTCATGCGGCGACCGAACCTACTTGACCCTAGATGGCGAGGACGAAAACCCCGGCCAACACGGCCGCGGCAGCGAACATGAGCGCGGCATATCCCTGCACCCGCCCATTCTGCATGCGGCGCAGGAGGCCGCCCGTCTCCGATGCACCGATGCCCGAACCCCGGACCACACCGTCGACGACCTGCTGGTCGAGAACGGTGTAGGTGAACCCGGCGATGCGCTTGGAGACCGTGGCCGTGCCGTTGACGATGCCGTCGAGCACGTTCTGGTTGAACCAGTTCGCCGCGCGGGCCAGCGGGCCCTTGACGAACCCGACGATGACATCGGTGTACAACCAGTCGAGATAGAACTTGTTGGCCAGCACGTTGTAGGCGACCTTGGGCAGGCCGGCCTTGCTGGTGGGCCCGTCGACGAGCTCGGTGCCCATCGGGTCCTGCGCCTCGACCTTGCGGTAGTAGGCGACGGCGAGGCCCGAGGCCACTGCAGCGGCGATGAGCGACAGGATGGCGATCACCGGGCTGAACTCGGCGTGCGAGATGGCCGGGAAGTACTCGCCCTTGGGCTCGATGTAGTGCTCGAAGCGGAGCCGCCAGCCCTCGGGCACGAAGCCGAACTGACCCGGGATGTTGGCGAACATCGCCACGAAGGCCAGCACGGCCAGGATGAGGAGCGGCGTGGTGATCCGCGGCCCGGACTCGTGGGGCAGCCCGCCGTGCGCGTCATGGGCGTCGTGCGCGTCATGCCCGGCCGGGGCGTGAGCGTCGTGATCGTCGTGGGCGGCGGCGTGAGCGCCGTGGTGGGCGTTGGGCGAGTTCGCCCCCCGCCACTCGCCCATGAACGTCAGCCAGTAGCACCTGGTCATGTAGGCAGCTGTCATGCCGCCGGTGATCAGGCCCATGACCAGCATGAGGCTGTAGCGCCCGTTGGCGCCCTCGCTGAGACCGAAGCCGCCGGTCCCGGCCAGGATCTCGTCCTTGGACCAGAAGCCGGACATCAGCGGGAAGCCGGCGAGGGCGAGGGTGCCGACGAGGAACGTGGCGTGGGTCTTCGGCATGTACTTCCGCAGACCGCCCATGTCGGTCTTCATGTCGAAGGAGTGGTTGCAGGCGTGGCTCACCGAGCCCGACCCCAGGAACAGGCACGCCTTGAAGAAGGCGTGGGTCATGAGGTGGAACATCGCCGCGGTCCACGCGCCGACCCCGAGCGCCATCACCATGTAGCCCAACTGGGAGACCGTGGAGTACGCCAGGACCTTCTTGATGTCGCGCTGCACGAAGGCGAGCGACCCACCGACCATGGTGGTGATGGCACCGATGAGGGCCACCGCGTTGATCGAGCCGCCGGCGATCGACATGCCCTCGAAGAAGACCGGGTACATGCGGGCGATCATGTAGACGCCGGCCACGACCATGGTCGCGGCGTGGATGAGGGCGGACACCGGGGTGGGTCCGGCCATGGCGTCGGGGAGCCAGGTGTGCAGGAAGAACTGCCCCGACTTCGACATCACCGCGGCGAGCAGGCACAGCGCGGCGACGGTGAGCGCGGTGTCCGAGACGGTGCCGGAGGCCGCCGCGACGTTGATCTCGTAGATGTTGAACGTCCTGCCCTGACCGGCGGTGAAGAACAGCGTGATCATGCCGATCAGCAGGCCCATGTCACCGACGCGGTTGGTGAGGAACGCCTTGAGGGCGGCGTTGGAGTTGTTCTGCTCCTCCCACCAGTGCCCGATGAGGGCGAAGCTGCAGACGCCCACCAACTCCCAGGCGGTGATGAACATCACCAGGTTGTTGGCCAGCACCAACAGCAGCATCGACGCGGTGAACAGCGACAGGAAGGCGAAGAAGTGCGTGTAGCGGATGTCGCCGTGCACGTAGTCGGTCGAGTAGATGTGCACCAGCAGCGAGATCAGGCCGACGACGAAGAGCATCATGACGGCCTGGCCGTCGACGAACGTGCCGACCTGGAAGTCGATCCCGCCGACGGTCCACCAGTCCGACTTCCACTCGCTGATGACGGGCGGCACGCTGGCGTGCGCCTCACCACCCTCCTCGGCCATCGGCAGGGCGAGGCTCGGGCCGAGCACGACGGAGCGGCCGCCGCCGCTCACGGCCAGGGCGCCCTCGTCGTGGGATTCCTCGGTGGACGTACCCTCTTCGCTGTGGGTGCCGTCCTCGGTGGTCCCCGGCTCGGTGCTGTGACCTTCTTCCTCGGTCCCGTGCGTCTCGTCGGTGCTGTGCGTCTCCTCCGTGCCGTGGGCCGATTCGGCGGCGTTCACGTGGGAGATCCACTGGGCCCCGGCGATGAGGGCCCCGGCGAACACGATGGCGAGGGCGGTGATGCCGATCTCGGCGCCCTGCTTCGGCATCTTCCTGCCGAAGAACAGGATCAGGAGGAACGAGACGAACGGCACGGCCGGGAACAGCCAGGCGTTCTCGAGGAACCAGCCTGCGGACGCAGCGGCTCCGGCTTCTGCGGCGAGCATCACGGGGTCATCCCTTCAGCAGGTCGACGGACTCGAGGTCGATGCTCGACCGGTTGCGATAGATGAGCAGCACGAGCGCCAGGCCCACGCCCACCTCAGCGGCGGCGACGGCGATGACGAACAGCGCGAAGACCTGCCCCGCGGGGGTGGCGTGGAACGCACCGAAGGCGACCAGGTTGATGTTCACGGCGTTGAGGATGAGCTCGATGGACATGAGCACCATCACGCCGTTGCGGCGGGCGAGCACGCCGTACACGCCGATGCAGAACAGCAGCGCGCCGAGGATGAGGAACTGGTTGAGCCACATGGCTACTCCCTCCGGGCCACGACGATGGCGCCGATGAGGGCGGCCAGCAACAGGAATGAGACAGCTTCGAACGGGATCAGGTAATCCCGGAAGATCGAGTCGCTCACCGCTTGCGTGGCCTGCGGGGCGAGCGCTCCGTTGGCCTCGATGTCGGTGTCGTCGAACGCGTCGAGCAACGCGTAGGTCATGACGGCGAACAACAGCAGCGCGGTGAGCCCGGCGATCCAACGCCGCTCGTTGTCCACGTCCATCTCATGGCCGATGCGCGCCCGGGTCAGCATGATGCCGAACAGGAACAGCACGATCACGGCGCCGATGTAGACGAGTACCTGGGTCACGCCGGTGAACTCGGCGCCGACGAGGATGAACTGGGCGGCGACACCGGCCAGCACGATCACGAGGTACAGCGCCGCATGGACGACGTTCTTGGTGGTGACCACCTTGATGGCGGACACCACCATCGCCGCGGCGATGATCCCGAAGAAAATGTTCTGCGCCACCATGGCTAGCGGGGCACCTTCTTCTTCTTCTGCTCCGAGCCCGCCTCGTAGTCCTCGAAATCGGGCACCGTCTCCATCCACAGACCCAGCCGGCTCTTGTCGTGCAGCAGGTCGGCGATCCTCGGCTCGGAGTACTCGAACTCCGGGCTCCAGAACAGCGCCTCGAACGGGCAGACCTCGACGCAGATCCCGCAGTACATGCAGAGGGCGAAGTCGATGTCGAACCGGTCGAGCTGGTTGCGCTGGCGCGGCTTGCCGCCTTCACGACGGGGCGGGGCCAGATACTTGTGGGCCTCGATGAAGATGCACCAATCGGGGCACTCTCGGGCACACAACATGCAGGCGGTGCAGTTCTCCTCGTTGAGGGCGATCACGCCGCGCGCACGCGGGGCGGGATCCTCCTTGACGTGGGGGTACTGGACCGTGACCGCGCCTCTCGACGGCGCCGGGGGCTTGCGCAACCCGTCCGGGAAGACCGTCTTGCGCGCCTCGCCCAGGGTCACCCCGAGGCCTTTGATCACACCGGGAACGAGACCCATATCAGAACGCCACCTTCAACACGGCGGTGACCGCGATGTTCACGAGTGAGATGGGGATGAGGAACTTCCAGGCGAAGATCTGCAGCTGGTCCTCACGGAAGCGGGGGTAGGTGAAGCGGAACCACATCACCAGGAACACCACCAGCATCATCTTGCCCAGCATCACGAGCGGGCCGAGCACGTTCATGAGGTTGCTGTCGAAGCTGATCCCGGGCAGCGCCCAACCGCCGAGGAAGAGCACCGCAGCGATGGCGGAGAAGGCACCGGCGGTGGCGAACTCACCGATGAAGAACAGCAGGAAGCGCAACCCCGAGTACTCGGTGAGGTAGCCGGCGACGAGCTCGGACTCCGCCACCGGCATGTCGAAGGGCGGCTGGGTCAGCTCGGCCTGCATGGCGATCATGAACAGGGCGAACCCGACGAACTGGGTGAGGATGAACGGGTTGCCGATCCCGCCGAACCCGAAGATCTCACCGTTGCGCTGGGCCTCGACGATGCCCTGCATGTTCATGGTGCCGGCCTGGATCACCACGCCCAGCACGGCGAGCACGAGAGGCAGCTCATAGGCGATGAGCTGTCCGGTGGCGCGCAGCCCGCCCATGAGCGAGTACTTGTTGGCCGACGCCCAGCCGGCCATGAGGATCCCGATGACCGACACCGAGGACACCGCCAGGGCGAAGAAGATACCGGTCGGTAGGTCCGCGAACCAGGCGTCGGGGCCGAACGGCACGACGGCGTACATGATGAACGTGGAGACGACCACCACGATCGGCGCCCAGGCGAAGACCTTGCGATCCGCCCCGTCGGGGAAGAGGTCCTCCTTCTGCAGCCACTTGCCGACCTCGGCCAGCAGCTGCATGGAGCCGTACGGGCCGGCCTCCATCGGGCCGAGGCGGCTCTGCATGAAGCTCATCATCTTGAACAGGAAGACGTAGACGATCGTGCCGGCGGGCAGCAGCACCGCGGCGAGCAGGCCGAGCACGCGCAGGATCGTCACCTGCCAGTACGCAAGGTCAACGGCGAGAACACCCGAACTCATCGGTCGATGTCTCCGAGGATGAAGTAGAGGGAGGCGAGGATCGAGATGACGTCGGGAACGTACACGCCTCGCAGCAACCAGGGCACGATGCTGATGTTGTTGAAGCTCGCCGACCGGATCTTCACCCGGTCCGGCACCAGGTCACCCTTGGAGACGATGTAGTACCCCATCTCGCCGAGTGGGTTCTCCGTCACTGCCCATGCTTCTCCGGCGGGCACCTTGATGATGCGGGGCACCTTGGCCATGATCGGGCCGGGCGGCAGGCCGTCGCACAGCTGCACGACCATCTTCGCCGCCTCGCGCACCTCCTGGAGGCGCACCCAGTAGCGGGCGTAGCTGTCGCCGTCCGGATGGGTCCAGACCTTCCAGTCCAACTTGTCGTAGACGAGGCCGCAGGGCGTGTCACGCCGGTGGTCCCAGTCCACGCCGGAGGCTCGGAGGTTTGCACCGGACAGCCCGTAGGACTGTGCCACCTCGGCGGGGACGACCCCGATGCCGCGGGTGCGCACGTTGAAGATCTCGTTGCCCAGCAGCAGCGCGTCGAGCTCGTCACAGAAGGCCTGCACCTTCTGCATGACCTGGTTGGTCTCGGCGATCCAGCCCTTGGGCAGGTCGTCCTTCAGACCGCCGATGCGGTCGAAGTTCGGGTGGAACCGGCCACCGGTGGCCGATTCGATGAGGTTGAGGACATATTCGCGGTCCCGGAAGGCGTAGAAGACCGGGGTCACGGCGCCGAGCTGCACGGCCATGTCGCCGAGGAACAGCGCCACGTTGGCGATGCGGGACAGCTCGAAGAGGATCGTGCGGATCCACTGCGCTCGGGGCGGCGCCTCGACCTCCATCAGCCGCTCGGCGGCGAGGATGAAGGGCACCTCGTTGGCGAAGCTGCCCAACCAGTCGATCCGGTTGATCAGCGTGGTCACCTGCGGGTAGGTGCGGACCTCGCTGAGCTTCTCGTAGCCGCGGTGCATGTAGCCGGGCACCGGGTCGGCGGCGACGACCTGCTCGCCGTCGAGCTTCACGATGATGCGGAGCGTGCCGTGGGTGGCGGGGTGCTGGGGGCCGATGTTGAGGGTCATGCCCTCTGTCTCGAGCTCCACGTTGACCCGCATGTCGGCGGCCTGGCTGGCGATGTACGCCAGCTGCTGCCGCTCGCTCACTGCGGTCATGATGGGTCGCCTCCTTCGTCGTCGGCGACGCCGGGCATGCCCTCGACGTCGACGATGCCGGGCCACGGCTTCACCAGCCGGGACACCAGCGGGAAGTCCTTGCGCAGCGGGAACCCCTCGAAGTCGCCGGGGAGGTACAGCTTCCGCAGCGACGGGTGGCCGTCGAAGGTGATGCCGAACATCTCGAAGGTCTCGCGCTCGTGCCAGTTCGCCCCGCCGTAGACCCGGGTCCAGCTGGCGATCGTGTGCGTGTCATCGGGGACGTCGACCTTGAGGTGCACGCCCAGGTGCGCAGCGATGGAGTACACGCGGGCGATGAGCTGGAAGCGGGTGTCTCCTCCGGTGACGCCGTGCGTCATCGGTTCGGGCTCCTTCGCCCCCACGCCCTCGAGCAGGTTGTCCACGTCGCTGTCCATGCTCCGCCCGAACGGCGAGGGCAGCCAGTCGACGGCCGAGAGGTAGCAGAAGTAGCGGCAGTCCAGCCCGTCCCGGAGGAACCGGCCGACCGCCTCCCAGGCGTCGGTGTGGACGCGGGCCCACACGTCCCGGCCGGGATCGAGGTGGGTGCCGAGCACGGCGTCACCGAACTCGCCGGCGAGGGCCTCGAGCAGGGCGGTGCGCGCAGTGTCGACCGGCGCGTCGCTCTCGGGGCTGTCGGTGTCAGTTGACGACAAGCGGCTCACCCTTCCACTTGGCGGCCATATCCTCGTTTGCCACCATCTCCTGCAGCAGGACGATGCCCTCCAGCAGGGCTTCGGGCCGGGGCGGGCAGCCGGGGACGTACACGTCGACCGGGATGATCTGATCGACGCCCTTGGTCACCGAGTAGCTGTCCCAGTAGGGGCCACCGCAGTTGGCGCAGCTCCCCATGGAGATCACGTACTTCGGGTCGGGCATCTGCTCGTAGAGCCGGCGGATGGCGGGGGCCATCTTGTCGGTCACGGTGCCGGAGATGACCACCAGGTCCGCCTGGCGGGGGCTGGCCGGGAACGGGATGACGCCGAGGCGCATCACGTCGTAACGGGGCGACGCGAACGCCGAGCCCATCTCGATGGCGCAACAGGCGAGACCCCACTGGTACACCCACATCGAGTACTTGCGGCTGATGTTGAGCAGCTTGGTCAGGGGCTTAGGGAGCTTCCCGCTCTCGACTAGACCCATCGCAACACACCCTTCCGCCAGGCGTAGACCAGGCCGAGGAACAACACGAAGATGAAGATGAACATCTCGATGAGGCCGAAGAGCCCGTAGGCCTCGAGACGGGTCGCCCAAGGGAAGATGAAGACGGCTTCGACGTCGAACATCACGAAGAGCAGGGCAAAGATGTAGTAGCGGATCTGACTCTGCGACCAGCCCGAGCCGACCGGATCCACACCGCTCTCGTACACGATGTGCTTCTGCGGTGACGGCTTGGTCGGGCGAAGCAGCGAGGCAACCCCCAACATCGTCGTCACCAGTGCGATGCCGACGCCGAGGAAGATGCCGACCGTCAGGTAGCTGCGAAGAAAGTCGGACACGTAGCGGGAGCCTACTTGCGCGACGAAGAGGGGTCCAAGATAGCCGCCGGGCGGCCGAGGGGTTCGCGGTCCGGCACCGCGAAGGCCTCGGTACCCTGCACGCATGGCCCAGCCCCTCCTGTCGCGTCGGTCACTGCACCGGGCTGCCGCGGTGGCGCTGTCCCTGGCATCGCTCGGCGCCCTTGACGGCGCAGGGACAGCCGCCGCGGCGGCCGGTTCCGTGGGACAGGCCGGTTCCGACGTGCAGGCGGGATCCGGGGCGCCGGCCGGCGCGGGCGCCCGCACGCTGCACGTCGCCGCCGGTGCGGCCCCGGGCGGTGACGGATCGGCCGGCGCGCCGTTCGACGGCGTACAACGCGCCCTCGACGTGGCGGTGGGGGGCGACACCGTCGTGGTCGCGCCGGGTCGCTACCCGGGCCGGGTGAGCTCCGTACGCAGCGGTACGGCAGCGGCGCCGATCCGCCTGGTCGGCAGCGGCGGGGCCCACCTCCACGCCGACGACAGCGGACGGCTGCTGACGGTGCGCCACGACCACCTCGTCATCGAGGGCTTCGAGCTGTCGAACGCCAACATCATCGTGCTGCTCGAAGGCGCCCGGGGCGTCCGGCTCGACGGCAACTGGATCCACGGCGCCCGCTCGGAGTGCGTGCGGTTGCGGGCCTTCTCCTCGGCCAACACGCTCGTGCACAACGTGATCCGCGAGTGCGGCCTGGCCTTCGACGGGGCCAACGGTGAGGCGATCTACGTGGGCACTGCGCCGGAGCGGCTCGCCGACAACCCGGTCGCCACGCCCGACCACAGCGACGGCAACCTGCTCTGGGGCAACGACATCGTGGTGTGGGGCGAGTGCGTGGACATCAAAGAGGACGCCGACGACAACCAGGTCGTCGAGAACTGGTGCCGCGGCGGCTCCTATGAGTCCGGCGCGGGCCTGTCCTCGCGTGGCCGTCGCACCGCGTTCGTCAACAACTGGTCGACCGACCACCTCGGCTCGGGACTGCAGCTCGCCGGCGATCGCCCTGGCGACGGGTCGGGCTCGGTGGTCACCGGCAACGTGCTCAGGGACAACGGGCAGTACGGGCTGAAGATCGTCGAGGGTGCCTCGCCCCAGGCGATGCTGTGCGGCAACGTGCTGGCCGGCAACCGGCGGGCGGCGACGACGCCGCTCGGGGCCGGCGCCGATCGGGCCTGCTGAGCGGACAGGCGCCGCGCCGGGTCGGCGGCGCCGGATCAGCGGAGCGCGCTCAGCGCGGCGGGATCAGGCTCGGAACGGCGTCGTGCGCCAGCGAGGTGACCAGCCCGGGCAGGAACCCCACCAGCACGGTCACCGCCACGGCGACGGCGAGCGCCACCCACAGCGTGACCGGGACGGTCAGCACCCCGAAGCCGGCACCGGCGTCGAGCACGACCGCGTCGCCTGCTTCGGCGTGGGCGGCGTGGCCCTCGTCGCCGTCGCTCATGTACATCGCCACGATGATGCGCAGGTAGACGAACGCACCGATGACGGCCGACAGCATGGCGACCAACGCCAGCCAGTAGCTGCGGGCGTCGACCGCCGCGGTGATCACGCCGAACTTGGCGAAGAACCCCGAGGTGAGCGGCACGCCCGTCTGGGCCAGCAGCATGACGGTGAACGCCGCCGCCAGCAACGGCTTCGACGAGGCGAGGCCCTTGAAGTCCTCCAGCGAGGTGCGGGCATCCCCGGCCCGACTCACCGCGGTGATGACGCCGAAGGAGCCGGCGACCATGAACGTGTAGGCGGCGAGGTAGAACAGCGAGGCCTCGGTGCCCTTCTGGGATGCGGCCTGCACGCCGACGAGGATGAACCCGGCGTGGGAGATGGACGAGTAGGCCATCATCCGCTTGACGTCGGTCTGCACGACGGCGAGCACGGCGCCCGCGATGAGCGTCGCCACGGCGAGCGCGTAGACGATGGGCTGCCAGTCGGTGCGCTCGGTCGAGAAGGCGAGGTAGAACACCCGCAGCAGGCCTGCGAACCCGGCGGCCTTCACCCCGGATGCCATGTAGGCGACCACCGGCGAGGGCGAGCCCTGGTACACGTCGGGCGTCCAGGCGTGGAACGGGACCGCCGCCACCTTGAACCCGAACCCGACGAGCAGCAGGGCGAAGCCGGCGAGCAGGAGCGCGTTGTCGAGCAGCGTGTTGGTGGCCAGGAACGTGCGGATCCCGATGAGGCTGGTCGTTCCGGTGGCGCCGTACACGAGTGCGATGCCGTAGAGGAAGAAGGCCGAGGAGAACGCACCGAGCACGAAGTACTTCATGCCGGCCTCCTGTGAGGCGAAGCGCCGCACGTGGGCCGTGGCCAGGATGTAGACCGCCAGGGAGAGGATCTCGAGGCCGAGGAACATGACGATCAGCTCGTTGGCCGACGCCATGATGACCCCGCCCGATGCGGACAGCAGGAGCAGGACGTACAGCTCGGCCCCCTCGAGGCCCTCCCGGCGCAGGTAGCCGTCGGCCAGCAGCGCAGCGAGGATGACGGAGGCGCACATGAGCACCGTCACGAAGACGGAGAAGCCGTCGACACCGAACGCGCCGCCCATCGTCGAGAACGGGCCGCGCTCCACGTCGGTGACCCGCCACCACAGCCCGATGGCGAAGGCGCCGGCGACGGAGGCGATCAGCACCGTGGCGAGCGTGTAGAAGCCCTTGAACACCCGACTCAGCAGCGACGACGCGTGCAACAGGACCATGGCGGGGGCGGTCAGCAGCAGCAGGGGCATGACCCCCCACCAGTCCACCGACGGAGTCGTCAGCTCGGTGGTGGTGGCTTGGGCGATGAGGCTCACTTGTGCTCCTCTGCGGCCGACGCCTCGGCGGCTTCCAGGGCTTCGGTCAACTGCGCCGCTCCGGCCCGGGCCGCGGGCTCGGTGACCGCCAACTGCTCGGCCTCGGCGGCTGCTTCGCCGACCACGATGTCTTCCTCGGTGGCGTCTTCCTCGGTGGCGTCTTCCTCGGTGGCTCCGTTCCCGGTGCCGCCTTCGCCTTCGGTGCCGCCTTCGTCTTCGCCGGCCGGCGCGTCCTCGGCGTGTGCGTCGGCCTCACCGTCGCCGGCGGCGAGGGCCGGGGTGGCCTCGGGTGCCGTGAACGTGTCGGTCTTGTCCTCGATCTGAGCGATGAGGCGATCGACGGAGGGTTCGATGCGGTCGATGACCGGCTTGGGGAAGATCCCCATGAACACGATGCCGGCGATGAACACCAGCAGCATGGCGCCCTCGCGGAAGTTGAGATCCGCGAAGCGCTCGTTCTCCTCGTTCTTCGGCGTTCCGTGGAAGGTCCGCTGGTAGGCCCACAGCAGGTAGAGGGCGGCGAGGATGACCCCGGTGGCGGCGACCACCGCATACCAGCGGTGGGCGATGAACGTGCCGTTGAGGATGAGGAACTCGCCGACGAACCCGTTGAGACCGGGCAGGCCCACCGACGACAGCATGACCACGGTGAACGCCGCAGCCATCAGCGGCGCCGACTTCTGCAGACCGTTGAGCTCGGCGATGAGCCGGGTGTGACGGCGCTCGTAGATCCTGCCGACGAGGAGGAACAGCGCACCGGTGGACAGGCCGTGGTTGACCATCTGCAGGATGCCGCCGGTGATGCCCTGGCGGTTCATGGCGAAGGTGCCCAGCACGATGAAGCCGAGGTGCGCCACCGACGAGTACGCGACGAGCCGCTTGAGGTCCTTCTGCATGGTGGCGACGAGCGCCCCATAGGTGATGCCGATCACGCCGAGCACCAGGAACAGCGGCGCCGCCCAGCGCGACGCCTCCGGGAACAGGTACAGCCCGAAGCGCAGGAAGCCGTAGGTGCCGAGCTTCAGCATGACGCCGGCGAGGATCACCGAACCGGCGGTCGGCGCCTCGGTGTGGGCATCGGGCAGCCAGGTGTGCAGCGGGAAGATGGGCACCTTGATGGAGAACGCCAGCGCGAAGGCGCAGAAGACGGCCCGGGCGGTGTTGGTCGACAGCACCTGGGCGTCGGCGAGGACCCGCAGGTCGAAGGTGACGTCCCCGCCCGTCGCCCGCTGGGTCAGCGCGACCAGCGAGATGATGCCGACGAGCATCACCGCCGAGCCGAACATCGTGTAGATGAAGAACTTCAGCGCGGCGTAGGTGCGGTTGCCGTGGCCCCACTTGCCGATGAGGAAGTACATCGGCACGAGCACGATCTCGAAGAACACGAAGAACACGAACAGGTCGAGGGCGAGGAAGACCCCCATCGACGAGGACTGCAGCACCAACAACCAGGCGTAGTAGGGCTTGGGGTCGTGCTCGGGGATCACCGCCAGGATGGCCAGCGGGAACAGCACGCCGGTCAACACGACGAGGAACAGCGAGATGCCGTCCACCCCGAGCTTCCAGCCGATGCCGAACTCCTTGATCCAGGTGGCGGTCTCGACGAACTGGAAGTCGCCTTCGCCGGTCTGGAACTCGATCATCACGAAGATCGACAGGGCGGCGGTAAGCGCCGAGGCGAGGAAGCCGACCTGACGACACGCGTCGGGGCGGGACTTCGAGATGAGCGCCACCAGCAGTGCACCCACCGCCGGCACCACGATCAGCGACGTGAGCAGGTGCGGGAACGGGGGTGACACCGCCTCGGTGGCGGCGAGGAGCGAAGCGAGCATCAGAAGGCCGCCTTGGAGAGCATGAGGCCGAGCAGGGCAACCGCACCGATGCTGATGCCGAGGGCGTAGTTCCGGATGAAGCCGCTCTGCGTCTTGCGCAGCTCGAACGAGGATTCCCGCACGAAGGTGGCGACGCCGTTGACCGCCCCGTCCACGATCCGCCGGTCGAAGGCGGCGGCGAGGTCGGCGAAGCGGCGCCCGGGCCCGCCCATGAAGGCGGCGTAGGCGGCGTCGACCCCCCAGGCCTTAGCCAGGATCGGCTGCTCGATGGCAGCGCGGTCGCCCCGGCCCCGCAGGTACACCGCCGCTGCGGCTGCGATGCCGACGAGGCCCAGCGCCACGGCGATCAGCGCGAGGACCAGCAGGCCGGTCCCACTGAGATCGAGGTGCGTCTCGCCGCCGAACAGCGAGGGTTCCAGCCAGTGCTCCAGCCAGTGGGTGCTGCTGCTGAAGGGCAGGTTCAGCCCACCGGCGACGACTGCGCCGACCGCCAGGACCATGAGCGGGAGCGTCATCGTCCAGGGGGACTCATGAGGGTGGTACTCGCGTCGGTGCTCGACGTCGTGGGGCAGGAACGCGGCGACCGCCGTCTCGTCGGGGGGTTGCAGGAGCGGCACGACACGGCTGGTGGGCCGGCCCCGGTCCGCCTCGGCCAGCACTGTGGTCACCCGCTCGGAGGCGACGGACACCTCCAGCTCGGCCGCGGTGACCGCGGACTCCGCCTGGGCGACGGCCTCGCGGGCGGCGACGACGCCGGTCTCCGCCTTGGCCACCGCGGCGAGCGCCTTGTCGGCGTCCTTGGCGGCCTTCTCGAGATCCTTCAGCGCCTTGTCGGCCGCCTTCTTGGCGTTCTTGTCGTCCCCGGCGGCGGCAACCGCCGCCCGCGCCGCATCGAGGTCGGCGGGGCTGATCGCATCGGCCTT
The DNA here is from genome assembly GCA_020846295.1 of Acidimicrobiales bacterium. Taxonomy (GTDB): domain Bacteria; phylum Actinomycetota; class Acidimicrobiia; order Acidimicrobiales; family CAIXPF01; genus CAIXPF01. The sequence goes on along the minus strand of JADLEF010000364.1, from coordinate 1,010 downwards.
GGCCTTGGCCTCGCCGGCAGCCTCGTTGGCCTTGGCCACCGCGGCCTCGGCGTCGCCCACCTTCGACACGGCGACGGCGAGCGCCTCCCGGGCGGCGGCCACGTTGGTCCGGGCCCCGTCGACCTTGGCCTGCTCGGCGGCGACGCGGTTGTCCCACGCCGCGTTGAGCTCCTCGTTCGAGGGATCACCGAAGCGGTAGCGGCCGAAGAAGGTGAGGAAGACCTGGCGGCTCATGTAGAAGGCGGTGAGCAACGCGGTGACGAGGCCGATGACCCACAGCGCCTTGTTCTCCTGCCAGGCGTAGGCGAGGATCTCGTCCTTCGACCAGAACCCGGCGAACGGCGGCACCCCGGCGATGGCGAGCCAGCCGATGATGAACGTGAACGCGGTGATCGGCAGCAGCTTCCACAGCCCACCGAAGCGGCGCATGTCCTGCTCGTGGTGCATGCCGTGGATGACCGAACCGGCGGCGAGGAACAGCAGGGCCTTGAAGAAGGCGTGGGTGATGGTGTGGAAGATCGCCGGCACGTACCCGCCGAGGCCGATCGACAGGAACAGGTAGCCGAGCTGGCTCACCGTCGAGTAGGCCAGCACCTTCTTGATGTCGTTCTGGGCGACGGCGATCGTGGCGGCGAAGAGCGCGGTGAGCCCACCCGTCCAGGCCACCACCTGCGGCGCCCAGCTGTAGGACGCTTCGAGCACCGGGCTCATCCGTACCAACAGGTACACGCCGGCGGTCACCATCGTGGCGGCGTGGATCAGCGCCGAGACCGGCGTCGGTCCGGCCATGGCGTCGGGCAGCCAGACGTACAGCGGCAGCTGAGCGGACTTCCCGCACGCCCCCACGAACAGCAGCAGGGCGATGCCCGTCGCGGTCACCGCGGCCAGGCCCGGGGCGCGGCTGAGGATGTCGGCGTAGCGGATCGAACCAACGGCGGTGAAGGTGAGGAAGGTGGCGACCATGAAACCCCAGTCGCCGATCCGGTTGGTCACGAACGCCTTCTTGCCGG
>JADLEF010000363.1 GCA_020846295.1 Acidimicrobiales bacterium | reverse complement strand
TTCCCGGAGCTGCGCAAGAAGGCGGCGAAGGAGCTCGACGGCGTCGAGGACGGGGCGACGACCGATCGCGAGGGCGCCGGCTCTGCGCGGCGCAGCGACGACAGCAGCGGCGACGAGCCGACGAAGGAAGAGCTGTACCAACAAGCGAAGGATGCCGGCATTGAGGGCCGCTCGACAATGACCAAGCGCGAGTTGGAAGAAGCACTGCGCGAGCAGCGCTGATCGGGCTCGTCGACCGCGCCGGCAGTACCGCTCGGTATGGACACGTCCCCAGCAGTGCTGTCGGGTGTCGACGGCTCAGGGAAGGTCGAGCTGCTCGCGGCTGGGGACCCGTTGGGCCGCGAGCGGATCCGGTCCCGGGTCCCTGCCGCCGGCGAGAACGGCAAGGCGCCCGAGGTAGTTGGTCCAGCCGCCGTCGTGGGCGTCGGCCATGGGGCCTTCGAGCCCGCGGTGCACGAGGTGCAGCTCGGTCTGCCCGCCGATGGGGCGGAGGTCGATCTCCACGACGGTGGAGCCGGGAGGGATCCCGACGTCGGGGCGGTCCCAACCGTAGGTGAACACGATGCGGCGAGCTTCGATGAGCTCGACGAACCGTCCGGTGACGGTGTCACCGTTGTGGTGGGTCCAGGTGATGATGCCGCCGGACTGGTGGTCGATGTGGGCGGCGGGAGCCATCCATTGCACGAAGAGGTCCGCCTGGGTGAGCAGGGCGTAGACGTGAGCGGCCGGCGCATCGATGCGGATCCGTTTGTCGACGAGCTTCATGCTGATGGCCTTCGGGTGTCGCGGCGCGGGCGCTCGGCCTCCGGTGCGGTCTGCTCGGCGTGCCGTCTCAACGCGTCGAGGCGGTCGTCCCACAGCTCGTCGAGTGCGGCGCGCACCTCGGCGAGGCGTTGGAAGTCGACGCGGTACAGCCGCCGGCGCGCGTCCACGCGGACGTGCATGAGGCCGACGTCACGCAGCAGCTTGAGGTGTTGGCTGGCGGCGGAGGGCGACAGGCCGGCCGCATCGGCGAGCTCGGTGGCGGAGCGCTCGCCGTCCCGGGCGAGGCGCAGCATGGCGCGGCGGCCCGGGTGGGCCATGGCTTTCACGGCTTCATCGAGCGGATCAGCGGTCAGGGCGGCGTCCCATCGCGGCGAGCAGGCGATCCGATGCGGAAGCTCCGGCCGCGATGGGAACGGCCGGCCCGACGAGACCGGCTTGTCGGCCGAGGTCGGGCATGGCGGGCAGGAACATGGCCGCGACCGCCTCGACGAGCTCGTCGTCCATGGCGCGGTCCTGGCCTGTGGCGACGGCCAGGTCCCAGCTGTGGATCAGCTGATCCATGGCGGTTCCGGCTGTCGCTTCGGCCACCGACCAGTCGAACCCGGCTGGCGAGGCGCAGCGCCGTGCCAACGAGCCGGGTTGACGCAACGCCGCCGAGCAGGCGGCGAGGGCGGCCGGATCGGGCCAAGCCGGGTCGGGCGGGCCGAGGCCCAGCGCACCCAGGAGGTACGCAGGCCCGGCCGCCATGTGCTCGAGCAGGGCGGCGACATCCCAGTCCTCGCAGGGCGTGGCGAGGCTGAGCTGGTCCGGCCGGACCGCTCGGGCCAGCTGCGCGGCCCGACCGGCGGCGCGTTCGAACATGTCGATCGGTTCCATCCATCCCCATTTCAGTTATTGCTCAATTAAGAGTCACCTGAAACGACGGAGGCTGTCAAGCGGGTGGTCGCGGGGTGGGGTTGCGTTGCTCGACGATCCCGGTCATGCGATCGGCGACGAGGGCGAGGATGGCGGCCTGGGCAGGAAAGATGTAGAAGCGATCCGAGATGATGCCGTCGAGCACCTGGTCGGCCACGACCTCGGGTGGGTAGCCGCCCTTCAGGGCCGACGCGAACGCCGCCGCGAACTCCTGCTGCTCGGGCCGCAACGAAGCCACGTCGGTCGCCTCGCCGTAGTCCGCCGCCCGGTTGCGCTCGGCGGCGAGGATCTTGGTGTCGATCAGCCCGGGGCAGACGACCGAGGCCGAGAGCTTGGCCCCCATGTCCAGGAAATCCTTGTACATCCCCTCGGTGAGGCACACCACCGCGTGCTTGGAGACGTTGTAGGGGTTGGCGCCGGTGAGCAGACCGGCCATCGACGCGGTGTTCACGACGTGGCCCTCCTCGCCGGCCTCCAACATCCGCGGCACGAAGGCCCGCACCCCGTGCAGCACCCCCGAGAAGTTCACCCCCATCGTCCACTCCCAGTCGGCCAACGAGCCCTCCCACGCCCGGGCCCGCAGCTGGGCCGCGGTCGCCGCCACGCCTGCGTTGTTGAACAGCACGTGCACGGTGCCGAACCGCTCGAACGCGGCCTGGGCCAGGTCCTCGACCGCCTTGTGCGACGACACGTCGGTCCGCACCGCCAGCACGTCGACCCCCGACGCGCCGACGGCCTGTTCGGCCGCGGCCAACGCGTCGGCCTCGATGTCGGCCAGGACGACGTGCATCCCCGCCGATGCGAACCGGTGGGCGGTGGCCAGGCCGATCCCGCTCGCCGCTCCGGTGACGACCGCGACGCGGCCCTTGACGTCCTGCATGTGCGCTCCCATCGTGTCGGCTGGAGACCCTACCGGGGTCCACCAGCGGCCCGCTCCGCTCCGACCGGCGTGCCGGAGCCGCCCCGGCGAGCGCATACCGACCAGTAGGGAGCCGGCCGCCACGCGTTGCCCGAGCGGGTGGGCTCCGTCATGGTCGTTGGCCTCTGTTCGCCCACGCCGGTCGGTCGTAGGCTTGCGTCGTCCGTCACAACGGCGCCGGAGATGCGGAGGCTGGCCATGGTCGATCTGACCACCGTGATCGTCGTCCAAGCCGGTGAGGCGGTGCTACGGGCCACCGGCGAGGTGCACGCCGGCAACGTCGAACGGTTCGAGCGGGCGATCCGCCAGTACGGGACGAAGTTCTCCCAGGTCGCCATCGTGGTGGACCTGGCCGGAGCGTCCTTCGTCGACGGGGCGGGGCCGGCGATGCTCGACCGCATCGACGAGGAGTTCCCCGGGCGGCTGCGGATCAGGCACGCTCCCACCCGGACGCTCGTCGATCCACAGGGCGAGTCCATCCGAACCTCGACCTGAGGCCGCGCCCGCCATTGGCCGGACGTGCCGGGAGCGGGTTGCCGCGACGCCGAGGCCGCGACGCCGAGAACCCTACGCCGAGTCGTCGATGCGGGCCACGAGGTGGCGGGCGAGCTGTTCGACGAGGGAACGGTCGTGGGTCACGGCGAACGCGAAGCGGCGGTCCGGTCCGTCGCCTTGGTGCTGGTCGAGGGCGGTGAGGGCCGCGGCGTACTGAGGCCCGAGGGCGACGACGGTCCACTCGTCGGCCAGGGCGTCCTCGGCGGTGATGGAGGCGCCGCGCACGCCGGGTGCGGGCTGCGACGCGAGATCGACCCCGAAGGCCGCGACGAGCGTGCAGCTGCGGGCGAGACGGCTGTAGCGCTGATGGGTAGCGGGGGTGAACCGCTCGGCGTGCTGGAACGCCGACAGCAGGATCGCCCCCGGCATCGTCTGGGCGAGCTCCTCGACCTGGTGGGACATCTGGAGCAGCGTTCGCTGCCGGCCCTGGCGCACCGGCAGGCCGGCGGCGGTGGCGAGCTGGAACGGGCTCGCCGCGTGAGGATCGGTGCTGAGCGGCGCCGGGAGCAACGGGCGGCCCGGTCGGCGCAGCGCCGGCAGCGGGGCGGCCCGGCCCCAACGCCAGCCCTGACCCAGCTCGGCGCCCAGCGTCAACGCGCGTTCGAGGTGCTCGTCGGTCTCGATGCCCTCGGCCAGGATCGTGGCACCGCTGCGTTCCGCATAGGCGAGGACGGCGGCCATGGTGCGACCCAGGACGCGATCCTCCTTGTTGCGGATCAGGCCCATGTCGAGCTTGACGACATCGGGTTGCAGCAACGGCAGGTAGGCCAGCGCGTCGAGGTTGGCGCCGACGTCGTCGAGGGCGATGCGCACGCCGCGCGCTCGCGCTTCGCGAACGGCGCGGATCAGCTTGGCCGGTTCCTGGCCGATGGCCCGCTCGGTGATCTCGATCATCAGCCGGTGATCACCCCGCTGCCAGGCGTCGAGGTCGCCGAGGTGTCCATCGAGCGTCGATGGTTCGACGTTGACGAACAGGTGCATGCTGGGCGGCAGCTCGGTCGCGGCGCTCAAGGCGGAGCGGATGCACGCCAGGTCCACATCGAGGAGGCGACCGTGTCGCCGGGCTGCGGCGAAGAGCTGATCGGGGTTGAGGAACGGCGAGGTGGCAGGCAGGCGGGTCAGCGCCTCGAACGCGACGATCTCGGCGGTGTCGATGTCCACGATCGGTTGGAAGCGGGTCTGCAGCTGACCGGCGAGCACCGCATCGAGCGCGGTCCCGTCCACCGTGGGCGCAGCGATCTGCATGAACCCTGCATCGAGCTCGCCGCGGCCCGCCTTGATGGGGCCATCGCACCAGCGCGGGCCGGGATCGAGCGTCGGCGGGCGACGAGCGGTCGGCTCCGGCCGTGGCCGGCGCCACGTCATTCGGCGGCGATGGCCCGCAGCACGTCGAGACGAGCGGCCCGGCGCGCCGGACCGATGGCGGCGACGACGCCCACCACACCGGCGAGCACGGCGACGGCGGTGAGCTGCGCGACGGGGATGACGAGCTGCGAG
>JADLEF010000362.1 GCA_020846295.1 Acidimicrobiales bacterium | reverse complement strand
GGTGGGGACGTCGCGGGAGTCAAGCGCCAAGCGGGACTCGTCAATGAAGTCGGCCTCTAGGTGCTCGTCCGGGATCTCCCACCGGTAGCCGATGAGGCGCGGGAAGGTGATCTCGTACGGGACTCGGTTCTCGATGGCGCGCACGCGCGTCGGGATAGGGCCGGGCTTCGGGTCGGGACCGGAACCGGATGCAGGGATAAAGCTGAACGGGACGCCGTAGACCTCGGCGTACTCGGGTTCGAACCGGCCGTCATCGCCAACGACGTACGAGCGCCGCCGCAGGCCCCGTCCCACCACTTGCTCGCACAGGAGCTGCGTGCCGAAGGCACGCACACCGAGTACGTGGGTCACAGTGTTTGCGTCCCAACCTTCGGTGAGCATCGAGACGGAAACGACGCAGCGAATGCCGTCGCCGAGCTTGCCGGGCTTGCCGACGGTGTTCATAACCTCGCGCAGAAGATCTTCGTCTGTCAGCTCCTCGACGTCACGGCCGGGAAACCGCTGGCGCAGCTCGGCCTTGAACTCCTCGATCTCCGCTGCCGCGGCGGCCTTGAATTCCGGGCTCATCGCGTCACCGGAGTCGAGCTGCGTCGAGTCGACCAGGATCGTCTTCGGCCTTGCGGACCATCGGGCGCCGTCGGTGTTCGAGAACAGCGGCAACTTCCCCGGGACCACGACCATCGCGCCGTCGCCGTCGGGCAATGGCTTCGTCCACCCCGCGATGTAATCGAACACGAGCTTCGACACATTGGTGTTGTTGCACACCACGATGAAGATCGGTGGTGTCGACCCGTCGATGCCGTTCGTGGTCTCCGCCCAGCGGTGGAAGGCCTTCTCGTAGTTGCCGTAGAGGCTCTGGATGGCGCCCTCGAGCGGTGCAGGGAGCCTCGGCTCCTGGCCGTCGACCGCATCGGTCTTCCGACCCTTCTTCGGCAGGTCGTCACGGATGCGCAGCCACAACCCGCGGTAGGTGGGCAGGTCGTCGGACTGCCGAGCGTTGTCGTCGACGGGCACGCGGGGGATCTTCACGAGGCCCGCCTCGATGGCGTCGATCAACGAGAAATCCGATACGACCCACTGGAACAGAGTGCCTTCTGGCCACCCGGAGCCGCGCAGGTAGAACGGCGTCGCCGACAGGTCGTACACAACGCGCACGCCGATCTTGTTGGCAACGGCCTGGAGGCCGGTGAGCCAGACACGTGCGTCCTCGTCGCGCTTGGCCGCCTCTCGCTTGTCCTCACCGCTGAGGTTGTCGAGACCGGACTCGTCATCGCCAACGCGTCGCCGATAGCAGTGATGTGCCTCGTCGTTGATCACCACGATGTTGCGCTTCGTGCCTAGCTCGCGAGCGACACGGCGCACCATCTGATCCGGCGTCTCGGTGAACACACCAGGCTGCTGGCCGGCGAGCTCCTTGGTCAGCTTGGGCGCCTTTACCTTCTCGCGCAAGTGGAACGCGTGGAAGTTGGTGATGACGATCTTGGCTCGGCCGAGGTCCCCGACCCGGTCCGGGGGCACGATGTCGCGTTGCCGGTAGTAGTTGTCGGCGTCGGACGGAAGCAGCACCCGGAGCCGGTCGCGAATCGTGATGCCGGGAGCGACGATCAGGAATGCGTCACTGAACCGGCGATCTTGCGGGTTAGCCGCCTTGTTCAGGGTGTGCCAGGCGATCAGCATCGCCATCACTACGGTCTTGCCGCTGCCGGTCGCCATCTTGTGGGCAATGCGGAGCAGACCGGGGTTGGCGTCCTCGGCATAGGTGCGCAGCTCGTTCTCGATCCAGGCGTCGCCAAGGTTCTTGGCAGCCTCGGTAAGGTAGATCGCCGTCTCCAGCGCTTCGATCTGGCAGAAGAACAGTCGACGCTCCCGCTCTGGGTTGGACCAGTACTCGAGCAAGGCACGCGTCGTCGGTGTCACACCCGGCCAACGCAGCTCGCGCCACCGACCGATCCGTTCGCGGATCTGGTTGATGAGCCGGTTCTCCTCGATCCTGTCGCCGGTCCACTCGTCGAAAACGAGTTGGCCGGCCTTCTTCTTCGCCTTGGGGATCGGCATGAAGTACGAGGAAGGGCGACGGCCGTCGACAATCTGGTCCGTGATGCCCTCGTCATCGAACCGGAAGTGGCGCTCCGGTTCGCGGAACGGGGTGTTGAGGATCGGGTTCTCGATGACGATCTGTGGGCGCGGCACCACACGTCAGGCTACGCGGCGAGCCTCAAACGTGCGGGGACCACCCGGGCCTGGGCGGATTCTCCTGGAGGGGCGCATCGCGCTCGACGAGGTGAGCGATGCCACTCGTCCCGCCCCACTCTGCTGGGACCGACCGGCTCGCGGCTCCTACACCGATCGCGGCGGCTCGATTGCGCCTCGCAGGCGAACCATCAGGTCAGCCGTCTCTGGCTGCACCTCTGTCCACGGACTGACGTCCTCAGCGGCTGCGGAGGCGGCGCGATAGGCGTCGCATACACCTTGGGAGTCGCCAGACGCCGCGGCCGCTCGCATCGTGATCCGATACATCGACTCCTGGCTGGGCACGACGGCCAGACCCTTGCCAGCCGCCCACCGCGCCAGATCCTGATCGCCTGTGTCGAGTGCCAGCTCACCGAGCAGGTGTGCGGCGTCGACGATGACGCGCTCGATCCGCCCGTAGATCTGGTGGTCCTCGTTGAGCCACGCGTAGTTGCGGTCGGCGTCGGAGGCGATCCGGCCCTCGGCGAGTTGGAGCGCTGCTCGGAGCAGCTCGATCGCGTCGGCCCCGTCGCGCTTGCGGGCAGCGCAGGTGAGGGCCTCGACCCGTGTCCAGTCGCAGCCGACCTCGTCGGAGAGCTCGTACCGCCCGCTGTTGGTGGCGATCGTCAACCGGTGGTGGCCGTCGGCGCCAGTTCCGAGGAGCTGGCGGACGGTGCTGAGCGCGTTGTCTGCGGTCTTGCGGCTGGTGGACGACGGCCAGAAGGTCTCTCGCAGCGTCTGCGACGAGACCGAACGGTGGTAGGCAAGGTAGGCGATCACAGACGCAACCTTGGCGGGTGGTTCTTTGCCAAGGCCGCTGATCCGGGGCCGAGGTCCGAGCAGCGTTACCTCGACGGGTCGCTTCCGCGTGATGCGCTCGATCAGCTCGGCGGTGCCCTCAAATGCCGCCTCGATCCCTGTACCGGCCGACACGCCAGAGTCAGCAGGGTCCTCAACGACTGGCCCGCTCAGGTCCGGGTCGGCGACAGCTTCGAGCAGCGCGGAAATCTGCCGAAGCTCCATGAAGTCGGTGATCGCCGGTGTGAAGTCGATGCCGAAGGGCTCGAGCGTGGCCCGGTCCCTGGTGAGATGGACCCGGCACCCCGTCGGCAACAGTGCAGCAGCGATGATGGCGACGGGCGTGTTGACGAGGGCGGCCACCTCGGCAACCTGCCGACCGACGCCGGCCTGGTCGGCGCCGAGGAGCACGATCGTGGGGTGGAAGACCTCGCCTGGCTGCACACGCTGGCGGTAGGGCGTCGCGTCGAGACGCGCGTTGAGCTGGCGCATCTCGTGGCAGAACTGCTCGACCCACGCTGCCGGATCGGAGGGGATCGTGACGTTCACCAGGCCACTCATTTCCGTGTCGAGCCCGAGAGCGACGACCTCGCACGGTCGGGCGTTCGGCACGACAGCGATGGCTGTTGCGATGGTGCGCATCCAGCCGTGGACTGTGTCAGGTTCACCGTCGACGGCGATGAGCCCGACTTGTTCGAGGTCCAGGTGGAGGTCGCCACCGGCGGTTCGCCCGACAGGCACAAGCGCCGGGCTGTAGGGCTGTTCGCCGCCGCCCGCAGCTTCGATGCCTGCGAGTTCGAGGGCGGGGTCGAGCCGCCACGCGGTCGCGCTGGTGGGGTCGAGCACGAAGCCGTCGACGACGGCGCACGGCTCGTCGAGCAGGAGCTCCACGCCGAGTGACCCGGCACGCATCGCAACCACCGCCGGAGTTGGCGTGTCGGACAGTTGCGCGAGCTGGTGGGTGAGATACCGGTTGGTGGCTTCGATCCAGCGTGCGGCTTCAGTGTCGGCCACGGCCCTGCTCTTCGCTTCATAGGCGAGCGCGCCGGCCGGGGGCGTGAGCGGCGTGGTTCCTGGCCTCCGGCGGGCAGCCTGGTGGTGGCGGAGCCGCCGAAGGGTGAGCGCCAGTGCGCCAGCACCGGTGGCGAGTCCCCCGATTCCAAGGGCCACGAGTCCGATCGCCGGGTCGCTCCCGTCATCCGCTGCGTTCTCGGCCGCCGCTTCGCTGGTCGTCGGTGCTGCTGCCGCTGGCTCAGCCGGTGCGGTCGGCGCGGTGGGTGGCGTCGTCGCCGGTACCGCTGGAGGGGCTGTGGTGACAGGGGGTGGAGTGGTCTGAGCCGGCACGGTTGGCGCCTCGGCGGGTTCGGCGGGCGGAGGTGAGGCGGGCGCGGGCGCGAGTGGGTTGGCAGGTACCGGCGGGACGATGAACTGCTGGCCGGTGTAGATGAGGTTTGGGTCACCGGGTGGCGCAAGGTGGTCTCGGTTGAGCTCGATCATCTCGGACCAGTACGGGGCGAGCTCCGGATCGGTGGGTGGCCGGCCCCAGGCGTCGGTCAGCGCCTCCGTGGCGAGTTGCCAAAGGTGCTCGCCCCGTTCGACGGTCACCAGATTCCCGTCGGGCACCGGTTCGGAGGCCCCGGTGGCGAGTGGGACGACGGCGTCGGCCGGGAGGCGAAGTTCCCAGCCGGGTTGGAGCGCCTCCGTGCTCTCGCTGATCGTGGTGCCGTCGCTCATCACGACGCCGAGGTTTGCGGTGCGCAGGTCTCGCCAGCGGAGGCCGTCGCCAAGGAAGCGTTCGCCGAGGTCCCAGAACGTGTCGCGGTCCTCGACGACATAGGTGCGGCTAGAGGCTGCAGCCGAGACGATGGGGCTGGCCACAGCCTCCAGGGTGGTGCGGTGGTGACTGCCGGCGGCGAGCGCGAGGACCGGTTCATGGATCGCTGCGACCGGGGTGAGCGGCGCAGCGATCGCTGGAGTGGGCGGCGTGAATGAGCTGACGACGAGGGTGCAGCTGGTGACGAGGCGAGCGGCGAAGGCCTGGAACCCAGGCAGCGTGGGGACTCGTCGAGCGACGGTGCCTCGAACTGCAGCCACGGTTTCAACAACGAGCGCGAACGCGAGCTGGGCCCAGCAGAGCCAGGCGATGAGGGCGAGGCCGCCTCGTAGCAGCTGCTCGGTTCGCGTCGTATCTGACACGAGGTCGTCGGTCAGTGATCGGACGATGTCGCTGCCAGGAAGACCGGCGAAGCGCACCAGCGCCAGAGGGATGGCGGCCATGATGGCGACGATCGCCGCGACCGAACTGAGGCCGCGGAGCAGAGCGAGGGCGCGGCGGGTCATGGGGCTCCTTCGGGGCCGAGGGTGGCGGTGGCGGATTCGGTGGCTGACGCGTTGAGCGGGCCGGGCAGGATGCGGGTATCGACCCGTAGCCCGACGGTGACAGTCACGGTGTCGGCGGTGACCGAGATCGTTCCGCTGTGGCCGGTGGCGGCGAGGTAGTCGCTCGCTGCTTGGCTGGCGGCAGCGGGGTCGAGGACGACGATGCCGGTGGTCCGGTAGGTGTCGGCGTCGACGGCTTGGGCCCCGGCCCGGGCAGCGTTGTCGGCGAGGTCTCGGGCTTCCGAGAGCGCGCCGAGCTTGCGGCCCCCGTCGATGGCGAGGCCAGCCACCATGACGAAGGCGACGCCGAGGACAGCGATGAAGATCGACACGGACCCGCGTTCGTCGTGCACGCGGCTGGTCATCGGTTGTCTGCCCGGTAGGTGTCGATGACTTCGACGGAGGTGGCGGTGAAGGCGCGTTCGCCGGGAACGGCGAGCGTGGCCACGTCGGAGAACGACGCGCGGCATCTGATCGTCACGCCGACCCAGCCGCCGGGTCGGTACTGGTCGAGGTCGACGGTGATGTCGAGCCCGCGGCGGCAGCTCATGCCCGAGGTGGTGAGGTTCGCTTCGGCGGCTTGGCGGGCTGCCGTCTCGGCCCGTGCGGGGTTGCCCGAGAGGCTGGCCGCTCGAGCGGCGGCGTGCGCGGCGCTGCGGACGTCGTTCTCGGCTTGGGCCACGCGGCCGGCGAACACGACGAGGAGGAGGAACCCGCCGAGGAAGGCGACCATGACCGCCGCCATCTCCG
>JADLEF010000361.1 GCA_020846295.1 Acidimicrobiales bacterium | reverse complement strand
GCGGCCCCCGCCCCCGGCGCGGCCCCGGGCGCGGGGGGCCGGGGGCCGCGCCGCGGCAGGGTACGCCGAGCAGCGCCGGGACCCGGCGGTGGGCAACCTGCCGGCCGAGCTGACCTCGTTCATCGGCCGCGCCGCCGAACTGGCCGCGGTGCAGCACCTGCTCACGGGCGAGGACCGGCTCGTGACCCTGGTCGGTCCCGGTGGAGCGGGCAAGACCCGACTGGCGCTCGCCGCGGCCCGGGCCCAGGCCGCGCCTCCCGGCGGCGGCACCTGGCTGGTCGAGCTCGCGCCGGTGCTCGATGGGGCCGACGTCGCCACCGCCGTCGCGGCCACCGTCGGCGCCCTGGAGGTCGGCGACACCGAGCTGCAGTCGGGCGGTGCGGCGGCGAGGCTGCGTTCGTTCATCGCCCGCCGCCCGCTGTTGCTGGTGCTGGACAACTGTGAGCACGTGATCGGCGACGCCGCCCGCCTGGTGGACGAGCTGTTGCGGGGATGCCCGCACCTGCGGGTGCTGGCCACCAGCCGCGAGGGCCTTGGGGTGCCCGGCGAGCGCCTGTGGCCGGTGCCGCCGCTCGACGGGCGCGACGCGGTCGAGCTGTTCGTGCAGCGCGCCCGCGCCCAGCTGCCGGGCTTCGACCCGGACGACGGCGAGCTCTCCACCATCACCGAGCTGTGCTGGCGGCTCGACGGTCTGCCGCTGGCGGTGGAGCTGGCCGCCGCCCGGCTGCGCTCGCTCAGCCTCGGGGAGCTGGTCGGGCGCCTCGACGACCGGTTCCGTCTGCTCACCGGCGGCGCTCGTTCGGTGCTGCCACGACAGCAGACGCTGCGCGCCCTGGTGGACTGGTCCTACGACCTGCTCGACGAACGGGAGCAGCGGGTGTGGCAGGACCTGTCGATCCTCGCCGGCGGGTGCAGGCTCGATGCCGCCGAGGCGATCTGCGCCGACGAGGTGATCGACGCGGTCGACGTCGTGGACCTGCTCGCCGGCCTGGTGGAGAAGTCGCTCGTGGTCGTGACCCGCGACGAGGACGGCGCCCGCTACGGGTTGTTGCAGACCATCGCCCTGTACGGGCGGGAGAAGCTGGCCACGTCGGGACGCGCCGACGACGTTCGAGACCGTCACCTGGCCTTCTGGGCGACGATCGCGCCGCGCATGCTGGGCGGGTTGCAGAGCCCCGAGCAGGCGGCGTGGATGGCGCGCCTGCGAGCCGACGTCGAGAACCTGCGGGCCTGCGTGGCATGGGCCGGCTTTCGTCGTGACGCCGCATCGGCGATGGCCATCGCCTCCGGCGCGCTGTGGTTCTTCTGGCTCGAGGGCGACGCCGTCGGGGGCCGCGACCTGTTGCACCAGGCGCTCGCCATCGATCCGCCCCCCGGAGCGGAGGCCCCGGCTGCGCTTCGGGCGCGCACGCTGGCCGCCGCCGCCTGGCTCGACAACTACACCGAGTCGAAGGGCATGTCGCCGCTGTTCGAGGCGGTCGAGGCGGCGGAGGCCACCGGGGACAGCGAGACCATCGGCTTCGCCCTGTTGCTCGCCGCCAACCACGCCCTGCACTACGGCGACGGCACGTTGATGGCACAGCTGCTGGAGCGGGCCGAACCGCACCTCGTCGCCGCCGACTACCGGTGGGGTCTCGCCGCCGCCCGCCTGCTGCAGGCGATGTACCTGGGATTCAGCGGACGGCGGGAGGAGGCGGCGCTCCGCATGGATGAAGCGATGGCCCGCTTCCGGGCGGTGGGCGACCGTTGGGGCATCGGCGTGGCGCTGTCGGAGGTGGCCGACATGGCCGAGATCCGCGGTGACTACGCCACGGCCGTCGCCGCGCTGGAGGAGAGCCGCCGGCTGATGCTGCAGTCCGGCACCCAGCCGTTCGACGCGTTCCTGCAGGCGCGGCTGGGCAACGTGCTCGTGTTGCAGGGCCGCATGGAGGAGGCGGAGAAGCTGCACGAGGCCGCCATGGCCGCCTCCGCCCAGGTCGGTCTGGTGCCCGAGCGGGCGATGACGCTGGTCAGCGCCGGGTTCTCGCGCATGATGGCCGGCCGCTACGACGAGGCCATCGATGTGCTCACCGAGGCGATCCGCCTGGGTGAGGACGGGCATGAAGCGGACGGTGGGCCTGACGCGGATGGTGGCCACCCGCGCCGGGTGCACATCGCCGCCATCGCCCACGCCCGCCTCGGGTTCATCGCCGAGCAGCAGGGCCGCGTCGACGACGCCCGCCGTCACCACCTCGCGGGGCTGGCCATCATGGCTGCGGTGCACGACGTGCGGGGTTGCGCGCTCGGTGTGGAGGGCCTCGCCGGTGTCGCGTCCTGCGCCGGGGACCCGCTGCGGGCCGCCTACCTGCTCGGCGTCGCGCACGGCTTGCGGCTGGGGGTGGGGGCACCGCAACCGCCGGCGGAGCGAGCGCTGCACGTCGACCGCATCGAGCAGCGGTGCCGAGCGCTGCTCGACGATGCCACCGCCTCCGATGCCACCGCCTTCGATACCGCCGCCTTCGATACCGCCCATGCCGAGGGCGTCGCCGCCGACGGCCCGGCGGCGGTCGCGGCCCTGCTCCTCGAACGCTGACCCCGCCCAGGCCAGGAACAGCGCCGCCCCGGCCAGGACAGCGCCGCCCAGGCCAGGACAGCGCCAGCACAGCGCGACGACAGCATCCGCGCAGCGTCAGGGCGCACCATCGCGGCTGCGGGCCCGGCCATCAGCGGGTCCCGCATCACCGCTGTGGAGGAACCATGTCCCGACTGCTGTACCGCCTGGGCCGCGCCTCGGCCCGTCACCCGTGGAGGGTGCTCGCCGTCTGGGTGCTCGTCGCCCTTGCCGTCGTCGGGTTGAACCGGCCGCTCGGGGGTGAGACGACCGACAACTTCGAGTTGCCCGGCACCGAGAGCCAGCAGGCGATCGACCTGCTGGCCGAACGCTTCCCCGCTCAGGCAGGGCGGTCCGGCCAGGTCGTGTTCCAGGCGCCGGCGGGCACAGCCCTGGCCGACCCGGCCAACCGGGCCGCGGTGGCGGACACCATCGAGTCCCTGCGCGCGACCGGCCACGTGACCTCGGTCAGCGACCCCTTCGACGCCGTCGCCCCTTCGATCGCCCCCGACGGGCGCACCGGGTTCGTGACCGTCGGCTTCGACGTGGAGAACCTGCAGCGGGCCGATGCCGAAGCGGTGATCGACGCCGTCGAGGTCGGTCGGGAAGCCGGCCTGCAGGTCGAGGTGGGCGGCAGCATCGCCCAGGCGGCCGAAGAGGTCGAGGGCCAGGAGACCATCGGGCTCGGCGTCGCGGTGATCGTGCTGCTCGTCGCCTTCGGTTCGGTCATCGCCATGGGCATACCGATCGGTACCGCACTGTTCGGTATCTTCATCGGTCTCTCGCTGGTCACCTTGATGGCCGGCGCGGTGGACGTGCCGACCGTCGCGCCGATGCTGGCCACCATGATCGGCCTCGGCGTCGGCATCGACTACGCCCTGTTCGTCGTCACCCGCCACCGGCAGTTCCTCCACGAGGGCTGGAGCGTGCCCGACGCCGCCGGCCGGGCCAACGCAACGGCCGGTCAGGCCGTGCTCTTCGCCGGGATGACCGTCGTCATCGCCATCAGCGGACTGTTCCTGTCGGGTCTGCCCGCCATCGGCATGATGGGCCTCGCCGCCGGGGTCGTGGTCATCGTGTCGATGGTCGCGGCCGTGACCTTGCTGCCGGCCTTCCTCGGCTTGGCCGGCCCGTGGGTCGACCGGCTGCGGGTGGGCCGCCGGCACCAGCAGCTCAACGTCACCGCCGAGCACACCGTCTCGGGCCGGTGGGCGCACCGGGTGGGTCGCCGGCCCTGGCCCTACGCCCTCGGTGCGTTGGCGGTGCTCGTCGCCCTCGCCGCGCCGGTGCTGGCCATGCGGATCAGCATGCCCGACGACGGCAACGCCCCCGTCGAGAGCACTCATCGCAAGGCGTACGACCTGCTGGCCGCCGCGTTCGGTCCCGGGTTCAACGGGCCGTTCACCATCGTCGTCGATGCGGGGGTCGGCCGGTCGGTGCAGCCCGCCGTGCAGGCGGTCACCGATGCGCTGGCCGCCGAGCCGGGCATCGCCGGGGTCGGTGCCGTGCTGCCCAACGAGCAGGGCGACGCGGCGGTGATCTTCGCCTATCCGACGACCTCGCCCCAGGCGGTGCAGACCGAACGGTTGGTGCACCACCTGCGCGACGACGTGCTGCCCGCCGCGGTGACCGGCGCCGGCGCAGGGGCCGGCGCGGAGACCTACGTGGCCGGGTGGACGGCGGCCGGGGTGGACATCTCGGAGCGGCTCGCCGCCCGCACGCCGTGGTTCATCGGCGCGGTGGTGGCGTTGAGCTTCCTGTTGTTGACCGTGCTGTTCCGCTCGGTGCTGGTGCCGCTCAAGGCGGCCCTGATGAACCTGCTGTCCATCGGGGCCAGCTACGGCCTGCTCGTCGCCGTGTTCCAGTGGGGTTGGGGCCGCCAGCTGGTCGGCCTGGACGAGACGATGCCGATCTCCCCGTTCGTCCCCATGATCATGTTCGCCATACTCTTCGGTCTGTCGATGGACTACGAGGTGTTCCTGCTGAGCCGGGTGCGCGAGGAGTATGTCCGCCACGGCGACAGCCACCAGTCGGTGGTGGACGGTCTGGCCGGCACCGCCCGGGTCATCACCTCAGCCGCGCTGATCATGATCAGCGTGTTCGGTGCGTTCGTGCTCTCCGCCGACCCGATGCTCAAGATGTTCGGGCTCGGCCTGGCGTCGGCGGTGCTGATCGACGCCACCGTGGTGCGCATGGTGCTGGTGCCCGCCACCATGGCCCTGCTCGGCGGGGCGAACTGGTGGCTGCCCGGCTGGCTGGACCGGATCCTGCCGCACGTGGACATCGAGGGCGGTCCCGACTTCGCCCCGCTGCACCTGGCCGCCGTGCCCGGGTCCCCCGGGTCCCCCGAGGAGGTCGAGGGCGCCGACGGCGCCGAGGGCGCCGAGTTGCAGCCCGCCTGAATCCGCCTCCACGCGGAAGGGCCCGGTCCCCCGATGTCTGGTCGGGGGCCGGGCCTGTTCCGCTTGAGGGAGAGGGAGGTCGAGGGAGCTCGGTGCCGGCGGTCAGCCGAGCAGGAGGAAGGCCCGGTCGCCGAGCCGGCAGCTGGCGGCATACCCACCGGTCCGGGCGGCGCCTGCGGTGGGGTAGGCGCACACCCACCCGGCGGGCAGCGTGACGGTGAGCGTGTCGCCGGCGGCGAGGCCGGCGTCGATGGCCCGGTGGTAGTCCGCCACCACGCTCTGGGCGCCTGGGCAGTCGAGCAGCGAGGTGGCCAGATCGATCGCCGCCGCGGTGCCGGTGTGCAGCGCACTGCCGCATCCCGTCACGGGCGGGGCGGCGGGCGCCGAGGCCGGGTTGGGCGACGTGGCCGGGCCCGCGCCGGGCCCTTCGATGTTCGGCAGCGGCGCTGTGGCGGCCGCGCTGAGCTCAGCGGCGACCACCACAGCGGGGCTGGGTGAACTGCTCGGCACCGACGCGGCGGCCGGGTCGGCTCCATCGCTCACCGTGGCCGCCGCTTCGGTGCGGGGCCCGGCGGCGATGCCGTTGCCGGACGACGTGGCTGTCGGTGCTTCGCCGGCAGAGGCCGATGCCGATCCCACTCGGGCATCGGTTCCGCCGGCGTCGGCGCACCCGACCAGCGCGGCGGTGGCAGCAAGGGCCAACGCTGCACGGCGGACACGGGACATACCGATCTGTCGGCCGGGCGACGGCGAGGCCCGGATGGGACGATCGGCCCGGCGTGAACGCCGCGTGTCGGATCGGGCGCCCGGGTCCGGCGGATCGGTAGCTTGGCCGCCATGGTCGTTCGTCGCTTCGCCGAGCTGCGTCATCCGCAGGTCCCCCAGCTGGTCTCGGAGTCCTCGGTGTTCATCCAGCCGATCGGGGCGGTCGAGCAGCACGGCCCGCACCTGCCGTTCGTGACCGACCTGCTCATCGCCTCGTCGGTGGCGGAAGCGGCGGTGGCGGACCGCGGCGACGAGCTGGATCTGTGGCTCCTCGAGCCGCTGGCCTACACGAAGTCCAACGAGCACGCCCACTTCCCCGGCTCGGTGTGGCTGTCCGTGGAGACGCTGCTCGGGGTGCTGGACTCCGTGGGCCGGGCGGTGGCCTCGACGGGGGCGAAGCGGCTGGTGTTCTTCAACGGGCACGGCGGGAACACCGCCCTGCTCGGGGTGGCCTGCCGGGAGATCCGCCTCAAGTACGGGCTGATGACGTTCCTCATGCACCCGTCGATCCCGCCCGATCACGGCGGCGCGTCGACGCAGGACGAGCTGGGCATGGGCATCCACGCCGGTCTGCACGAGACGTCGATGGTGCTGCACCTGCGGCCCGACCTGGTGGCCATGGACGTCGCCGCGCGCAACGTGCCCGGGTGGCTGGCCGACAACGAGCACGTGCGCTTCGGTGGTGGCGTCAGCTTCGGCTGGCTCGCCGACGACTTCGGCCCCGACGGGCACATCGGCGATCCGACGGGCGCGTCGGCCGAGCTGGGCAAGTCCCTGTTCGAGGCCGCCGTGGGGCGCGTCGGCGAGCAGTTGGCCGAGGTCGCCCGCTTCAGCTTCGAGCGTTAGGTCGCGCTCGGGGCTCGCTCTGGGGCTCGCTAGGGGGGCCGAGGTCGAGCTCGGTCTCGCTGCGGGTGCGGGCCAACAGGCGGCCCCGGGCGAAGACCATGCGGTCGGCAGGCGCGGAGGCGACCGCTTCGCGCACGGTGCGCGCCCTGACCGCCAGCAGTTCGGCGGGATCGCCCGGCTGCACGGTGACGGTGGGCAGCCCCATCGCCCGGCGGGCCGCGTTGGATACCGAGTGGTACGCATCCTCGGCGCTGAGGTGGCCGGCCATCACGAGCAGGGCGGCGGTCTCCAGCGGATCGCCCCGGCCGACGGTGTTGAACGGATCCTGCAGGTTGTCGGCGCCCGCCGCCACGTTGACGCCCGCCTCGAGCAGGGCGGCGATGGCGGTGAGGCCGCGAGGCTGGGCCGTGCGGACGCCCCGGGCCTGCAGGAACAGGTTGGTCTGGGGCAACGTGACCACCGAGATCCCGGCCGCGGCGACCTCGGCCGCGATCTCCGCCTGGACCTCGGCCGGTTGCATGCCGAGCGACGTGCAGTGGCTGGCGGTGGCGCCGTGCTCGAAGCCGGTCTCGGTGATGCGGCGGGCGAGGCGGGGCAGGTCCAGCGAATCCAGGTCGAGGTTCTCGTCCATGTGCAGATCGAGCGGCCGACCGCGCTCGGCCGCCGCTTCGAGGGCGAGGTCGAGGTGGGCGTGGCGGTCGGGGTCGACGTGCGGGCAGCCGCCACCGACGTCGACGCCGCGATCGAGGGCCTCGGCGAGGAACGCGCGGTTGGGCGCCCCGTCCTCGCCGCCCAGGGGCCGGCCGACGAGCGCGACGAGCTGGAGGTCCATGAACGGGCTGAGCTCGTCGCGGAGGCGGAGGAGCGCCTCGACGGCGCGCAGCTCGATGAACTGGTTCACGTCGACGTGGGAGCGGATGGCGGTGCAGCCGGAGGCCAGGTTGCGCAGCGCGGCGCGGCGGGCCCGTTCGAGGATCTCGTCCGGGGTGCGGTCGGGGTAGCGGGCCATCCACGCCTCGATGGCGCCAAGCAGGTCACCCTGGGGGTTGGGGATGAGGTCGGCGGTGAGGGCCTTGTCGAGGTGGGCGTGCGGTTCGGCCGGGGCGGGCAGCAGGAGGTATCCGTCGAGGTCGAGGTCGAGGCCGAGGCCGAGTTCGGGTTCGGGGGCGGGGGCGGGTTGGCGTCCGGGGCCGGGTTCGCGTCCGGGTGTGTGTTCGAGGCCGGGGACGAGGTCGGCGTCGGTGGGGGTCCCGCCGTGACTGCGGCGCGGTGCCGCCGGCTCGACGGTGGTGATCGTGCCGTCGGTCGGGGAGAGGCGAACGTCGACGAGGCGACCATCGGACAGGCGGGCGGAACGCAGCAGCATCACCGTCAAGTCTGGCGTGTGGCGAGCGGGAGGTGCCTCGCCGGGCGGCACGCCAGGACACGTCGCGGTCAGATCGAGGACGTTCGGCGGACCGGTTGGGGTTGGCGGGTTGGTCAGAACCCGAGGTCGGCTCCCGTCAGCCGTCGCACGCGCGACATCTGCGGGATTTGCACGGCCCGCCGCGCCGCACAGTCCATTGCGTCTCGCAACACTGCAGGTCAGCGCTCATTCTGCTGGCCAGGCTCGGCAGCGCCGCGTGCAACTCGCGCCAATGTCAGGCAGGGGACGGTTGCAGCAGCTGCACGATGTTGCCGTCGGGGTCTCGGAACGTGGCGATCCAGCCGCCCCACGGCTCCGGCGAGGGCTCGCGGGTGAAGCGCACGCCCCGGGCGCGCAGGCCGGCGGCGACGGCCAGGATGTCGGTGACGGCCAGGTTGATCATGATGCGCAACGGGTCGGCCGCGGGCCCGGCGCCGGCGAGCTCGGTGTGGATGCCGAGCGTGAGGCGCATGCCGTCGGGCCATTCGATGGCAAGGTGGCCGGGGCGATCGGTGCGCACCGGGAGGCGCAGGGTGTCCCGGTAGAAGGCGGCGAGTGCGGGGTAGCGCTCGGCGGAGGTCCAGATCAGGACACCGTTGACGGGCCCGAGAGACGGTTGGTCGGCCATGGCCGCAGTCCAGCACGGAACCCGATTCCCGCGTCGGCGTTCGGGCCGCTAGAGTAAGACGCCGACCTGCGCTCGTAGCTCAATTGGATAGAGCATCTGACTACGGATCAGAAGGTTGGGGGTTCGAGTCCCTCCGAGCGCGCAGGACAGAAACACTGATCTACCAGGTCTGATACGATCCGAAGGCTCCGTCGTTAGCGGGGCCTTCGGGCGTTTTTCGCCCCATGTATGTCGCATGTATGCACGGAGGCGGAGCGGCGATGGCGTGGAAGCAGACGGGCAACCGACGGTGCAGCAGCAGCGGGGCGGCTGGGTGGTGCGGGTGCAGGGCATCGATACTGAGACGGGGCGTCGTCGTCCTCGGCAGCTCGGTAGCTACCCGACGCGGCGGGGGGCGCAGGCGGCGGCCACGGCATTCGCTGCTCGGTCGGATGCCGTGCCGGACCGGACCACGGTTGGCCACGTGGTGGACCGGTGGGTGGCGAGCAAGATCGATGTGTCGTCGAAGACGAAGTTGCAGTACGAGTGGGCGGCCGGTCACATCCGAAGCGGTCTGGGTGGGGTCCGGCTCGACCAGCTCGAGCGTCACGATGTGGCGCGCTGGTTGGAGGCGCTCGCGCAGGGGGGCAGGTTCTCCCGCCGCAGCATCCAGATCATGCGCACGGTGCTGCGTGCCGCGCTCGAGGACGCGGTGGATCTTGGCGAGCTGCGCCGTAGTCCCGCCGCCCGGGTGGGAATGCCGAGGTACGTCGCGGGCCGTAGCCGCCAGTCGTCGCCGGTGGCGTGGTCGGAGGAGGAGTTGCGCACGTTCCTGGGCAGCATCGCTGACCACCGCTGGTTCGGTCCGATCCGGCTATCGGCCCTCTACGGGTTGCGGCGCAGTGAACTGCTCGGCTTGACCTGGTCGGCGGTGGACGTCAACGCGGCCACCGTTCGTATCAGCCAGGCGCTGATCGAGGTGCACGGCCGTCCGGAGTGGAGCGAAGGTAAGAACGAGCGGTCCCGCCGCACGATCCCGATCGACGTGTCGATGGTCGGCGCCCTGCGGGCTCACCGCCGCCTGCAGAACATGGAACGCCTCGCCGCCGGTCCCTGTTGGGAGGATCACGACCTGGTGGTCGCGACCCAGCTCGGCCGCCCGGTGTCACCGGGCAACTACGACCAGACCCTCGACCGGTTGGTGGGCGCAGCTGCGGTCCCGCGGTTGACGTCGCACGGCCTACGCCATACCGCCGCCACCCACATGGTCCGCCATGCGGCGGATGTCGGTGAGATCCGTGCCGCGGCGGACATCCTGGGTCACAGCCCGGGCATGTTGATGCGGATCTACGCCCATGCGCTGCCGGAATCGGTGAAGACGGTGACCGAAAAGATCGGCCGTCGCGCTGCCCAGTTCTGAGGCTGGCGCCTCGGCTGTCGCCGAGTTGCCCTCCGGGATGCCCTGCGCCCGGGTGTAACTGTGGCCGTGCCGTGGCGGGGGCGCTGCGTTCGGTGAACGAATCGGACGTGCAGCGGGCGGCTTGCCGCCGGTTCGGTGACTTTTTGGCGATCGGCTGTCGAATTCGGATCACGCAATGCACTTATCCCCCGGCAACGACGCGACGGAAGAGCGGGGTAGAAGATGGGTGAGGCGTTGCTGGTGTCGGTGGAAGACGCGGCTCGGCGGCTGGGGATCGGCCGGACGCTGGCGTATGCCCTGTGTCACCAGTTCGAGGCGGGCCTGCCGGGCGGGCTGCCCTGCGTGCGGTTGGGCCGCCGGTTGTTGGTGCCGGTGCGCACGATCGAGGAGCTCGGCGGCCGATCGGTAGGCCCGTACGACCCGGCTGCGTAGCGCACCGATGCTTGGTGCAGCTGTCAGGTCGAAGTGAAGGGCCCGACCGATGGTCCGTTTCTGGCGCTGACCACGATGGTGATGGACGTGATGAGCTCCAGCCCGGCGAGGGCCCAGAGCGTCCGGCGCCCGCTGACGCCGAGCACACTGAGCAACGCAAGGAGGACCCACGCGCCAGCGCAGAGTGCGACCAGCGGCTTGCCGATCTTGCAGGGACCGCTCACGTACCACGCCGCGGCGGCGAGGCCCAGCGCGATGGCGGCGGTGGTGGCGCTGGCCGCAGCCCAGGCGCTTGGGGGCGTTGTCGGTGTCTTTGAGGATCAGCGCCGCGAGGCCACCGCTCCAGGCGAAGAACAGCACGGAGCCTGCGCTGAGCAGCGCTGCGGCGCCGAGTCGAGCTGTACGTTCGAGCGTTCCCACCTGCTCATGATGTCGGAGTCCGCCGAACTGCGGACGGAGTTGAGCATCGGTTCCTGCCGGTGGAGGGGCCGACGCTGCGCGTCGGATCATCTGGTGGCGGGATCGTCGAGGTGCAGGGCGGCGTGGACGTGGGGCCAGGCCTTGGTGCCGAGTTGGCTGTCGGTGGTGTCGGTGCCGCCGCGCTGCATGTTGAGCCCGCGGCGCGCGGGTTGTTCGCCGGGGAAGATCACTCGGTGCCCGGCCTCGGGGTGGGTGATGACGGTGGTGGGCAGGTGGTGTTGCGTTCGCCGGGTGGCGATGGTCCGCGCCCAGTCGGCGGCTGGCCACACCTGGTCGTCCTCGCCGGCGATGAGCACCAACCGGCCGGCGAAGTCCTCGACGGGGATGGTCGCCGCCGAGGCGTGGCGGGGGTGGGTGTGGAGGCTTCGTTCGTAGAGGGTACGGAAGGCGGGTGGCTCCGATGCGGCGGCCCAGGTGCCGTCGAAGGGCACGAACGGCAGCGGTGACCCGTCGCGGGTCCAGTGCGATCGGAGACGGCCGGTCTCGTCGGCGGCGGGCCACACGTACGCTGACGGCGACACCGCCACGACTGCGTCGAGGCGAGCGTCGGTGGCGGCGACGCAGAGCGCTGCCTCTGCGCCGAAGGAGGCGCCGACGATGGCGAGCCGGTCGACCTCGGGCGCCAGCAGGTCGAGCGCGGCGGTGAACGTCTCGAGCGGGACCTGCCACGGACCGGGCTGCTGGCCCGGCCCGCCGAACCAGCGCAAGGCGAGGGCGACGGCGCCGTGGGCGGCGAGCAATTCGGCCCGTTCGAGATCGACCGCACCACTCGACCCGGCGAGCACCAACACGCCAGTGCCGCACGCGCGCCTGGGGCGAACAACGGTCATCGTTGACACCCCCAAAGCGTAAGCCACCACTCGCCTGTCCCTGCGGCGAAGCCGCAGACCGGCGTCGACCAGCGCGCCAGGAGAAAGCGGCCCCGGGGTTCGAGTGACAAGGAAACCGCTGTCGGTGCGAGGCCGTTGAACGCGTTCTGCCGCTTCCTGCCGCTTCGGGTTGCCCCGTCCGGACCCACGGAACAAGCGCTCGATATCGCGCCTCAACCTCTTGCCAGCGAGACCGGTCGGAACCAGCCTCCCGCTCGTCATGAGCTGCGCCCTGCTCGTTCGGAGCCTCACCGGATCGTGGACCGACCGCATCGCTGCTTTCGTCGTCTTGACAGGTACAGACGGTTGCACGGGTCGTGCTGGGGAGCTGGCGCCATACCGTTCGGTAGGTGGGAGGTGACGGTTCGGGTGACGTCGTTGAAGGGTGCGGGGGCGGGCGAGTACTACGTGGCCGAGCCGGGTGGCTACTACGTGGCGGCGGGGGAGCCGCCGGGCCGCTGGTTCGGCGACGGCGCGGCGCGTTTAGGTCTCGGTGTGTCGTTCGATGACGGCGCGTTCGTTTCCGTACTGGCCGGTATCGGCCCGTCCGCGGGTGTTGAGTTGGGGCGGCCGTTTGGTGAGGGGTCGGTGCGTGGGTATGACGTGACGTTCTCGGCGCCGAAGAGCGTGTCGTTGCTCGCCGCCCTCGGCGACCCCGCCGTCCAAGCGGAGGTGCACGCCGCGCATGACGCGGCGGTTCCGCTGCATCTGAACCGCCCTGGGTATCCCGGAGGCTCCTGACCTTGGAAACGAGGATGGAGTCATGCCACATGAGATGTCGCCTGGGAAGCCG
>JADLEF010000360.1 GCA_020846295.1 Acidimicrobiales bacterium | reverse complement strand
GCGTTGCTCGGACTGTGTCGGGTTCCCGGCGTTGAGCGTGTGTTCCGGGTGCGGTGTCGAGGATCGCCTCTACCGCAACGGTCACTGCTGGCGCTGCAGCCTGGCCGACGTGTTCGACGCCTTGACGACTGGCGGCAGCGTGGACCTCACCTCGCTACGGACGTCGCTGCTGGCCACGGATCGGCCGCGCGCTGTCGTGCGCTGGCTGGCGACTCCCTTCGCTGCCAACAGCATCACGGCTCTGTCGGCCGGCGAGGTGGCGATGACCCATGAGGGGATCGACACCTTCGGTGACACCCTCGCCGTCAGCCGGTTACGCGCCGAGCTCGTGACCGCGGGGCTGCTTGCGAAGCGCAACGAGATCGTCGCCAAGCTCGAAGCCTGGATCACCACCCAGCTCCACGCGATCGCCGACACCGGCGACCGGCAAACGATCGACGCGTTCTCGACGTGGTGGGTGCTGCGCCGCGTCCGCCGCCGTGCTGCGACGGCCGAGACGACCAACGACCGATCGGCGCGCCTGCAGATCGCCCGGGCGATCGAGTTCCTCGCGTTCTTGCACGACCACGGGGCGACGCTCGCGACCTGCACCCAGGCCGATGTCGACCTGTGGTTGGCCGGGCCGCCGTCTCGGCGAGGCGCCCGCGATTTCGTGCGCTGGGCACATCGGCGAGGACTGTGCGGTGAGCTCGAGATCGCCAACCGGGTTCAGGGATGGCCTACGCGCCAACTCGCCCCGGGCGCCCAGGAACAGATCATCAGACGACTCCTCACTGACGACACGATCAGCCTCGTCGACCGCGTCAGCGGACTCCTCGTCGGCTGCTACGGCCAACTTCCCGCACGACTCGTTCGCCTCACCATCGACGACATCACCATCGACGGCACGACGGTCACCATCCGCTTCGGACGCGACTGGGTCGCTCTGGCGGAACCGGTTGCCGTGTTTGTCGCTGTGCTCATCGAGACACGCCGCGGCCGCTCGGCCTCGGACACCACGGCTGCGAGCCGATGGCTGTTCCCTGGCGGGTTCGCCGGCCGCCACCTCGACCCGGAAACACTGGCCAACCGGTTGCGCCGGCTCGGCATCAGCGCGGCCAAGCTCCGCACCGACGTCTTGTTGGAGCTGGCCGCAGACATCCCGCCCGCGATCCTTGCTGATCTGATCGGGCTCTACCCGACCACCGCAGCCCGCTGGACGCACGCCGCCGGCGGCGACTGGGCCCTCTATGCCGCCGAGCGAGTTCGTGCCACGCCGCCGCGATGACCACAACGTTGGCGGGCGCTGAACCCTCGGAGTGGAGAGAATCTTGGCGCCCGTGTATCAGATCGGGACGCTCGCCGGTGGATACCTGTAGTGAGAGCGATCAAGGCTGAGATGAGAACCAGCAACGAACATGCGGAGGTTGCCTTCGCCGAGTTCTTCGACGTCGAGTTCGCCGGGCAGTTCCGCCGGGCAGTGTTCCTGCTACGGGACCGAGGGGCCGCCGAGGACGTCGTGCATGACGCATTCGTCGAGGTGTGGCGACGATGGTCGGAGATCGCCGAGCCGGGCCCCTACCTCAACCGATGCGTGCTCAACGGATGCCGTGACCACACCACCAGCCGACGCCGTCGATGGGCACACGACCGCACGGCACACGTCGAACAGCACGACGCCGCAGCCGACGAGCTCTCTGACATCCTCGCCCGGCTGCCGTTCAACCAGCGTTGCGCCGTCGTGCTGCGGTTCTACGTCGGGATGAGCAACGACGAGATCGCACACGCCATGGGCTGCCCGGTCGGCTCGGTCGGACCGTGGATCCAACGCGCCAAGCAGCAACTACTGAAGGAGCTGACATGAACCCGGTCGATGACGACGACACGACACTCGAGTCCCGTTTCCGGTCCGCGGCGGCGACGATCGCCGCGCACGGCGACGCCAACGACGTTCTCCACGGCCGTGACGTCTCGGTCCGAGCGACAGCGTCGAGTCGCCCGAGTCGGCACTTCGTCAGCTACGCCGCCGCAGCCAGCCTGGTGGTCCTGGTCGGGGGGCTGGCTGCAATCAGCACCCGAAACAACACCCCGCAAACCTCCCCCGCACAGTCCCCATCGACGACCGCTGCCACCGAGCCGACCAGCCCGGACGAGCAGCTGCCGATTCGCGGAGTGAAGTACGCGACAGCAACCACCGCCGTCGGGATCGTCGAACTCTACGACTCGCCGGACACCGCAGAGCAATGCTTCACCCTCGCGCTCGCCGACGGCTCCGACCTTGCGGACTGCTTCCCGAACGAATCAGTCCACGACGGCACCGCCTACGTCTATCTCCGCATGCGCCCCGAGGAACCAGGCCTCCTGATCGGGCTCACAGACCCCGACAGCAGCGTCCGCGTAGAGATCGGTGACACCTCAACCGAGCCGGACGACCACGGGATCTGGGTCGCCGAAGTCCCCAACGGAACCGACACGTTCATCGTCGACACCGACAACGGCCCACAAACATTCCGCATCCAAGAACCAGGGTGACAACACCGCGTCGCCCAACCCGCCGGCCGCGTCGCTACAACCGGCGGTGTGACGGCACCCACAACGTGGCAACGTCAACGAGTTCCCGAGGTGGCTGCCGGCATCACGAGCCCGAACCACCGTGGCGCGGATGCCGGCACCTGTCGCTGTCTACGCCGCCTGGCCCTCCGCAACGCGGAGCATCCGATCGTGCGCACGAACCAGCCCTGGCGACATCCTCGCCAACCGCCGCTCCGACAGCGCCGGGACCATCGTGAGGACCTCGAACCCGTCAGTCCAGCGTGCCAGTCCGAACATCATCAGCCGACGCATCGACCGCTGCAGCGACGAGTTCGCGCCCGACGACCAACCGAGCCCGAGCGACTCGCTCAACTCCGGCAGCACGACCGTCAGGCCCTCCGGACACGCCAGCACCCAGCCACCCATGCGGCGCAGCAACCACGTCGCTGAAGGCCCGATCACCGGCAACCACAGCATCTCCACATACTGATGCTGAACCGGGAACAACGGACCGTCCCGGTCAACCTCCCACCCCCGCACGGTCACCTCGACCGGGAACACGACGGCATCGGCGGCGCTCATCGCGCGCCTCCCGGAACGCATTCGCACGAATCGAACATGGCATCTGTGCCGGTGATCAGCGCCTCGTCGGTGTCAGCGTCGAACCGGGCAACGACGAGCGGATCGTTCCATCGCTCGATGTGCATGAGGTCGGCGGCGGGCGGCGTGTGGGATGTGTCGGCGAGGGTGGTCATCGGAAGCTCCTTCGGGTTGAGGGAAGCGACCGAGCCGGATGAGCCGACTTCCCCGAAGGTTCATCCGACCCGGTTGCCCGGCACCGAACACCGGCGCCGCCCCGGTAGGGGCTCTCGGAGGCCGACCGGAAGGAGGGCGGCTGTCAACGTTCCCGGAGACTTGGACCCGTTCGAGCGGATTGACAGCCGCCCGCCGGTCGGCCGACCCACCGCACCCGGCCCGTCAGGGCCGGCCACCCCCGCAGCCTGGAGCTTGCCGGGTCGACGTCCATCACTCATCATCACCAGACCGCCGACGCATCGAATTGCTGACGCCTCGGGGCGAGTACGGCACTTCGCCGTGCTCCGTCTTCTACGATGGTCAAACGGCCCGACGGGGCGTGCCCGCCTCTGCAATACACACCAACTTCACACGTGACCGACTTGACCATCTCAGACAGCGGCGAGAAGCCGACAATCGTGCGACCGTTCTTCGGGTTCTACGGTGGCAAGTGGCGAGATGCTCTGAAGCACTATCCCGGCCCGATCCACGACACAGTGGTTGAGCCGTTCGCTGGATCGGCCGGGTATGCGATGAGGTACTACGACCGCAAGGTCGTGCTTTGTGAGGTCGACCCTGTCCTCGCCGGTGTGTGGACCTACCTGATCGCCGTTTCCCCGGAGGAGATTCGTCGCATTCCAGATCTCGAGGATGGACAGACCGTTGACGACCTCGACGTGTGCGAGGAGGCGCGGTGGCTGGTCGGG
>JADLEF010000359.1 GCA_020846295.1 Acidimicrobiales bacterium | reverse complement strand
GTCGAGGACTGGGCGACCGACTTCGATCACTTCGATCCGGCGTTCAGCGCCGATCCGACCCCGGTGTGGAACGAGCTGCGCGAGCGCTGCCCGGTGGCCCACAGCGACCGGTACAACGGGCTGAACGTGGTCACTCGGTGGGAGGACGTCGCCGCGGTCGCCCACGACACGGTGACCTTCAGCAGCCGCCGCATCGTCGTCAACGAGCTGCCCACCACCCACCGGGGCCTGCCCCTGCCGCCCATCAACGAGGACCCGCCGCTGCACACCGCCAAGCGGCGCACCATGCTGCCGTTCTTCAACCCGATCGCCACCAAGCGGTGGATCGAGCCGGTGCGGGAGATCTGCCGTCGGGCGCTCGACGTCATCGAGCAGCGCGGGGGCACCGACGTGGACCTCGCGGTGGACTACGCGCAGGTGATCCCGGCCGAGCTGACCGCCATCATGCTCGGGGTCCGCCTGGAGGACGTGCCGCAGTTCCGCATCTGGCTGCACGACCTGCTCGAGGTCGGCCCGACCGACATCGAGGTCGCCCGCGAGACCAGCCGCATCATGCAGGACTACATGCGCGACCTGCTCGCCGACCGCCGGGCCAACGGCGGCGACGACCTCGTCACCTTCCTGTTGGACCAGCGCATCGACGGCGAGGAGATCTCCGACGTCGAGCTGGTCAACATGCTGTTCCTCCTCCTCATCGCCGGCATCGACACGACGTGGTCGGGCATCGGGTTCTCGCTGCTGCACCTCGCCAGCCACCCCGAGGACCGGCAGCGGCTGGTGGCCGACCCGTCGCTGATCCCCTCTGCGGTGGAGGAGTTCCTCCGGCTGTACCCACCGGTCTGGGTGGCCCGGGTGGCGCAGACCGACACCGAGGTGGCCGGCTGCCCCGTCGCCGCCGGGGAGTGGGTGGTGCTGGGCATCCCCGCCGCCAACCGCGATCCCGAGGTGTACGAGGCCCCCGACGAGGCCCGCATCGACCGAGAGCGCAACCTGCACGCCAGCTTCGGGCTCGGGGTGCACCGCTGCCTCGGTTCGAACCTGGCCCGCATGGAGATGGCGGTGGCCATCGAGGAGTGGCTGGCCCGCCACCCCGACTTCGAACTGACCGATCCGACCGCGGTGCTCGTCGCCGCCGGCCAGGTGCGCGGCCCCCGCCGCATCCCGGCCCGATTGCTGGAGGGCTGAGCGATGGAGATCGGTGTCTTCGGGTTCGTGGCCGATCTGGCCTCGGCCCGCCGGGAGTTCGCCCAGGCCGCAGCGGACGGGTTCGCCAGCTACTGGGTGCCGCAGGCCTTCGGGCCCGACTCGCTCACCTGCATCGCGGTGGCGGGCCAGGACAGCGCGCCCATGCGGATCGGTACGGCGGTCATCCCGACCTACCCCCGCCATCCGCAGATGCTGGCCCAGCAGGCGTTGACGGTGAACGACGCCATCGGCGGCCGGCTGGTGCTCGGCATCGGACCGTCACACAAGCCGGTGATCGAAGGTCAGTGGGGCATGTCCTTCGACAAGCCGATCCGCCACCTGCGCGAGTACCTCGAGATCCTGATGCCGTTGCTGGCCGAGCAGCGGGCGAGCGTCGAGGGCGAGGTGCTGACCTGCAAGGCCGAGATCTCGGTGCCGGGCGCACCGGCGCCCAAGGTGATGGTCTCGGCGCTGGGTCCGCAGCTGTTGAAGGTGACCGGGCGCCTGTGCGACGGCACGATCACCTGGATGACCGGTCCGAACACCATCCGGGACCTCACCGTGCCGACCATGCGGCAGGCGGCCGAGGAGGCCGGCCGGCCGGCGCCGGAGATCGTGTCCGGCTTCCCGATCTGCGTGACCGACGCGGTGGACGCGGCCCGGGAGCGGGCGGCGCGCAGCTTCGCCATCTACGGCAAGCTCCCGAGCTACCGGGCGATGCTCGATCGCGAGGGCTACGACGGCCCGGCCGATCTGGCGCTGGTGGGCGGCGAGGACGAGGTGACCGAACGGATCCACCACCTCGCATCGGTCGGGGTCACCACGTTCGCGGCGTCGCCCTTCGGCGCCCGCGAGGAGCGGGCCCGCACCAACGAGCTGCTGCGCTCGTTGATGGGCACGACCTGACGCCGACCTCCCGGGCGAGCACCGCGCCGCCAGGCGGCTCGTGCGAGCCGATAGTGGCGCGCGCCGTGGAAGACTGGACCGACCGTCCGCCTGCCCGGGAGCGACCGATCTCCATGTCCGAACGCCACCCCGCCGATGTGCCCGCCTTCGGCCGAACGCCGCGCTACAGCGCGCTGCAGCTGCTCGTGGCTGCGCTGGCCTGCGCGCTGCTCGGCGCGGGCATCGCCGCCGTCCTGCAGCGGCGCGCCACGGCACCGAACGCAGTGGACATCGGCTTCGCCCACGACATGATCGATCACCACGACCAGGCGGTGCTGATGGCGCTGCGGCTCTCCGGCAAGGAGGGCATCGACCCCGTCGTCGCCAAGTTCGCCGACGAGGTCATCATCTTCCAGCGCTGGGAGCTCGGCCTGCTCGACAGCGAGCTGGAGAACTGGGGCGAGCCCCGCGGCGACCTCGATCGCACGGCGATGGAGTGGATGGGCATGTCGAGCTCGGTCGCCGCCATGCCCGGGATGCAGTCGGAGGAGGCGCTCGATCAGCTCGACGAGGCCACCGGCATCGAGGCCTCCCGCCTGTTCCTGACGATGATGGGCGAGCACCACCTCGGGGGGGTGCACATGGCGGAGTACGCCGCCGAGCACGGGTCCGACCCCCAGATCCGCGAGCTGGCCGCCCGCATGGCCCGAAACCAGCGGATCGAGGCGAAGGAGTACGAGGCGCAGCTCCAGCGCCTCGCCGCCGCCTGACGGCTCGAGCGCGGCACCGCACGGCGGCCCCGGCGCGGCTCAGCCGGAAGCGGGTGCCGCGCCCGCGCCGCCGCGGCGACGCCGCCGTATCGCCCGCAACGCCCGACGGGCCAGGCTCAGCAGGGCCAGGCCGACCGCCGCGAACACGACCAGCAGCACGACCGCCACGATGGCGGCGAGCTCCGGGTTGGCCAGCGCCAGCCCCACCACCCCCGCCACGACGATGTCCTCGCCGAGGCTGGCCGCCACGTTCGTCGCCGGTTCCGGCGACAGGTTGATCGCCAGCCGGCTCGACGCCTTGGACAGGTGGGCGGTCAACGCCAGGGCGGCGGCCAGCAGCGACGCCCACGGCTGGCCCAACGCCGCGTCGGTGCCCGCCGCCGCTGCGGCCGCGCCCACCGCGGCGGCCACCGAAGGCCGCACCAGGGTGTGCAGTGCATCCCAAGCGCTGTCGAGCAGGGGGATCTTGTCCACCACGAACTCGACCGCGAACAGGGCGGCGCAGGTGGCCAGCACCCACGGCCGCTGCAGCGACTCCGGGGTCTCCGCCCAACCGAGGCGCCCTCCGATGCCGAGCAGCAGCACGGTGAGGTAGGCGTTGATCCCCGAGCACCACCCGGCGGCGACGAGCATGGCCGTTTCCACGAGGCGCATGCTGGCACGGCGGTAGGCTCGCCGCGACGTCGCCGTCAGGTTCGGGGGAACCATGTCCACGCGCACCGTTCCGGTCATCGATCTCAGCGGCTACCTCGCCCGCTCGCCCGGCGCCGAGGCCATCGCGGTGGCCGAGGTCCGCGATGCGCTCGAGCGCGTCGGCTTCTTCAGCATCGTCGGCCACGGGGTGGACTGGGCGGAGGTGGAGGCGATCTACGGCCTGGCCGCCCGCTACCACCGGCTGCCCGAGGAGGCGAAGCTCGCCCACGCCATGAGCGCCACCTCGATGGGCTACGTCGCCCTCGGCGGTGCCCGGCGGCCGGGTCGTCCCCACGCCCTCAACGCCGCCTTCTTCATGGGCCGGCCCGGTTCGAAGCGCAACCGCTTCCCCGACGAGGCGCACCTGCCCGGCTTCGAGGCCCAGGTCAGCGCCTACTACCGGCGTCTGGAGGGGCTCTGCACGCAGCTGCTGCCGCTGTACGCCCAGGCGGCGGACATGCCGGCCGACCACTTCGACCGGTTCTTCGATCCGGCGCTGGCCACGCTGCGGCTGACCCACTACCCGCCCCTCGATGCCGAGGAGGACCAGTGGGGGATCGATCCGCACAGCGATGCCGGGTTCATGACGCTGCTGCCCTCCAACCCGGTGGCCGGGTTGCAGATCCGACCCGAGGGGGCCGATTGGTTCCCCGTCGACCAAGAGCCCCGCTCCTTCGTGGTCAACGCCGGAGACACGCTGCGCCGCTGGAGCAACGACCGGTTCCGATCGACCATGCACCGCGCCGTGAACGCCGCCGGGATCGACCGCTACGCCATCCCGTTCTTCTTCGACCCCAGGGTGGACACCGTCATCGAGTGCCTCGCGGGCTGCGGGGAGGCGGGCCGGGCCCCGCGCCACGAACCGATCGTGTACCGCGACTACCTCCGCGCCTTCATGGGCGAGGGCTACAGCCAGTTGGCGCTGGGGGTGTCGGACCGAGGTGTCTGATCGGGCCAGTGCGCCGGGAGCGCCCTAGCCTGTCCGGCGCATGACGCAGGACCTGATCGGGCGGCCGGACGCAGCCTTGCCGGCGTGGCTCACCACCGCCGGGACCGCAACGGAGATGGGCGGGCGCGTCCGCGACTTCGACTGGGGCGCGTCGCCGTTGGGCCCGCCGGACAAGTGGTCGCCGGCGTTGCGGGCCGCGGTCAGCACCACGCTGAACTCGTGCTTCCCGATGCTGGTGGTGTGGGGCCCCGAGCGGATCATGGTCTACAACGACGCCTACCGACCGATGCTCGGCGCCACGAAGCACCCCGACGCCCTGGGCGCCCCCGCCGAGCGCGTCTGGGCCGAGATCTGGGACGTGATCGGCCCGCTGTTCGACGACGTGATGGCCACCGGCCGGCCGACCTGGTCGGAGCACGAGCGGTTCATCGTGGAGCGCAACGGCTACCCGGAGGAGTGCTACTTCACGTATTCCTACAGCCCGCTGTTCGAGGACGACGGGACCGTCGGCGGCGTGCTCGACATCGCCACCGAGACCACGAGGGAGGTGCTCGCCCACCGCCGGCTGGCCTGTCTGGCGCAGTTGCACGCCGCGCTGGCGGACGCCGAGCAGGTGATCGACGTGTGCGTGCGCGCCGCCAACGCCCTGCGGGCCTGCACCGAGGATCTGCCCGCGGTGGACGTGTACCTCAGCGTCGGCGGTCAGCTCACCCGGGTGGCGTCGAGCCGCCGGGACGACGCCCCGCCGACCGACCCGCGGTCGCTCGCCGCGGTCGCCGCCTCGCACGGCTCGCTCGCCGTACCGGCCGGTCCGGGCATCGGGCCGCACCCGCCGGCCGCCCACTACCTCGCCGGGCTGGGCGCGTCCGGGACGGTCCAAGGCGTGCTCGATCTGGATCTCAACCGGCGCCTACCCTTCGACGAGGCCTACGCCGAGTTCGCCGACGTGGTCGCCAGCGCGATCGGCGCCGCGCTGCAGTCCACCTACCGGCGGCAGGTGGAGCTGGGCGAGTACCGCACCATCGCCGACACGCTGCAGCAGGCGATGCTCGAGCCGAGCAGCAACCTGCCCACGGTGGCGGCCCGCTACCTGCCGGCCACCGGCGGGCTGGCCGTCGGCGGGGACTGGTACGACGTGATCGAGCTCAGCGGTGAGCGGCGCGCCCTGGTGGTGGGGGACTGCGTCGGTCACGGGCTGGAGGCGGCGACGGTGATGGCGCAGCTGCGCAGCGCGGCCCGGGCGCTGTTGCTCGAGGGACGTGATCCGGCCCGTACCCTCGAGGGGCTGGACCTGTTCGCCTCGTCGTTGCCGGGGGCCTACTGCGCCACGGCGGCGGTGTTGGTGGTGGACCGCCACGGCCGCGAGGTGACCTACTCCCGGGCCGGTCATCCGCCGCCGCTGGTCATCGGCGCCGGCGGCAGCCGATGGCTCGACGGGGCCGTCGCCTTCCCGCTCGGGGTGGATCCGGGCATCGCCCGACACAACGCCACCGAGCGCCTGCACCCTGCTGACGTCCTGGTGTTGTACTCCGACGGCCTGGTCGAGCGGCGCGGGGAGTTGCTCAGCGACGGTCTGGAGCGCCTGGCCGACGCCGCCGGCGCGCTGATCGGGCGCTCGGTGCAGGACATCGCCGACGGGCTGCTGCGCAGCCTGCTGGCGGACGGTGCGGGCGACGACGTCGTGCTCGTGGTCAAGCAGCTGCCCGGTCCGGACGGGGACTGACCGGCGTGCGCCTACCGGTGGTGTCCCGCGGCCGGCGGCTGCTCATCGTCGCGATCGGTGCACTGGCGCTCGCCGCGGTGCCCGCCACGCCGCCCGCGGCCGCGGGCCAGCCGGCCGCGGTCGAGTCCGTCGTGCCGGGGCCGGCGTTCACGCCCGAGGCCTGTCCGCTGCCGGTGCCGGCGGGCGAGCGGGGCGCGGTCCGTTGCGGGTCGGTGCGCGTTCCCGCCCACCACGACCGCCCGGACGGGGCCACGGTGGAGGTGGCGGTGGCCGTCGTCCCCGCCCGTCGCCCGTCGCAGCGCCCGCCGTTGCTGATGCTGGCCGGTGGCCCCGGCGAGAAGCTCATCCGCCCCGGGCTGGCCGGTATGGTCGGCGGGCTGAGCGCCGACGTACCGAGCGGTCTGCTCGCGCTGGCGACGGAGCGGGACCTCGTCCTCGTCGAGCAGCGCGGGGCCGGGCTGAGCCGCCCGGCGCTCGAGTGCCCCGAGGTGCTGGCCGCCTGGCGCGCCGTGTCCCCGGCGAGCTCGGCCGGCCTGGCTGCGCCGGTCACCGCGGGCTACGCGGCCTGCGGCGCCCGCCTGCGCGCGGCGGGGGTGGACCTGACCGCGTTCAACACCACCGAGGCGGCACGGGACATCCCCGCGGTCAGCGCCGCGCTCGGCTACGACAGCTTCGACCTGTTCGGCACCAGCTACGGCGCCCGCCTCGCCTTGCAGGTCGGCCGGGCGCCGCAGAGCGGCCTGCGCCGCCTCGTGCTGGCGTCGGCCATCCCCGCCGAGGCGGACTTCGTGCGTGACGTCGGCACCTCCTATGACGCGGCGCTGCACGAGCTGGCCGCGGCCTGCGCGGCCGACACGGTGTGCCACGCCGTCCTGGGCGCCGGACGGCACCGCCGCGGTGGACAGCAACGAGAAGTCCCCCGCCTCGGCCCGGGCGATCAGGGCCGGGATGGCACCGGGGCCACCCGGGCTGTAGAACAACCCGTAGACG
>JADLEF010000358.1 GCA_020846295.1 Acidimicrobiales bacterium | reverse complement strand
GGCCGGAGGGGCGAACCCGTGAACGATCTGCTGATCCGCGGTGGCCTGGTGGTGGACGGCAACGGCGCGCCGGGCCGCATCGCCGATGTGGCCGTGCACGATGGGCGCATCGCCGCCATCGGCGACGGAGCGGCGCAGGCGGCACCGCCCGGTGCGCGGCGCGTCGACGCCACCGGGCTGGTGGTCGCCCCCGGCTTCGTGGACGTGCACACCCACTATGACGCGCAGGTCTTCTGGGATGCGGCGCTCACCCCATCGTGCTTCCACGGGGTGACCACCGTGTTCGCCGGGAACTGCGGGTTCTCCATCGCCCCGTGCGCACCGGAGCACGCCGGGTACCTGATGCGCATGCTGGCCCGGGTCGAGGGCATGCCGCTCGAGTCGCTCGAGGCCGGCGTGCCGTGGGGCACCTGGCACAGCACCGCCGGGTACTTCGCCGCCGTCGAGCGGTCCGGCATGGCGCTGAACATGGGCTTCATGGTCGGTCACTCGGCGCTGCGGCGCGCCGTGCTGGGCGAGGAGGCGTCGGCGCGCGCCGCGACCGCCGAGGAGGTCGCCGCCATGGGCGCGCTGCTCGCCGACGGACTGGCGGCCGGCGGCATCGGGTTCTCCAGCTCGGCCGCGCCCACCCACAACGACGGGGGAGGGGCGCCGGTGCCGTCGCGGCTGGCCGAGCTCGACGAGCTGCTGGCGCTGGCCCGGGTGGTGGGCGCGCACCCGGGTACGAGCCTGGAGATGGTGCCGGGGCAGGGAACCTTCGAGGACAACGTCACCGTGCTCGCCGCGCTGTCCGCTGCGGCCGACCGGATCCTCAACTGGAACGTGCTGCAGGTGAACACCGCGATCATGGACCTCGTCGAGGACCGCTTGGCCCGCTCCGAGGCGGCGTTGGCGCAGGGCGGCCGGCTGGTGCCGCTCACCCTGCCCGACGCGCTGCGCACCCGATTGAGCTTCGAGACCGGGTTCCTGCTCGACACGTTGCCCGGTTGGAAGGAGGCGATGCACCTCCCGGTCGACGAGAAGGTGGCGCTGCTATCCGACCCGGGGGAGCGGGCCCGCCTCGCCGCGCTGGCCGCCAGCGCGCCCCGCGCGTTCCTGTTGCGGGGCATCAACGACTGGGCCGCCATGCGCATCGGCGAGACGGTGGCGCCGGCCAACGAGCGCTTCCGCGGCTGCGTCGTCGGCGAGCTGGCCGCGGCGGAGGGCCGCGAGCCCTTCGACGTGCTGTGCGACATCGTGGTGGCCGACCGTCTGCAGACCGGGGTGTACCCGCCGGAGGCCGGTGCGGACGACGAGAGCTGGAAGCTGCGGGCGGAGCTGTGGCGCTCGGGCCGGGCGCTGCCCGGCGCGTCGGACGCCGGGGCGCACCTCGACATGATCTCCACGTGGTCCTTTCCCACGACGCTGCTGGCCGAGGCCTACCGCCGGCGCGAGCTGGTCGGGTTGGAGGAGGCCGTCCACTACCTCACCGGCGCCCCGGCCGCGCTGTACGGCCTGCGCGATCGGGGCCGGCTGGCCCCGGGGTGGCGTGCCGACCTGGTGCTGTTCGACCCGGCCACCGTCGGCCCGCAGCCCACCCAGTGGCGCACCGACCTGCCCGCCGGCGCCGGACGGCTCTACGCCGAGGCCGACGGCGTCGAACGGGTCGTCGTCAACGGTGTGGACGTCGTGCGCGGCGGCACGCTGACCGGCCACCGGCCCGGCGAGCTCGTCCGCTCCGGCATCGACACCGACACGGTCACCGCCCGCTGAGCGGCCGTCCCCGCTAGCGACCGGCGGCCTCGAGGTGGTCGAGCAGGCCGAACAGCTCGGCCTCGCTGAGGCCGGCGTCGGACGCCTCGCGCCAGCTCTCGAGCGCGGCGGCCGCGGTGCGCACCGATAGGCCGACCGAGGCGGCGAGCTCGATGGCCAGCTCGAGGTCCTTCACCGCCAGGCGCAGCGCGGCCTGCGGGGTGACCGACTCACGATACCGGCGGGTACGGTACTGGTGCGCCACGCCGAGCACCGCAGGGCACGCCCCGCTGGCCGTCATCACCACGTCGCGCAGGCGGTCCATGTCCAGCCCGTTGCGCACGCCGAGCAGCAGACCTTCCATCGTGGTGACCAGGGTGGTCAAGCCGATCAGGTTGTTGGCGATCTTGGCCACGCTGCCCGACCCGACCGGGCCCAGCCGGTACACGTTGGCCCCGATGGCGTCGAGCACGGGACGGATCCGCTCGAACGCCGCCTCGTCGCCGCCGGCCATGACGGCCAGCGTGCCCTCGTTGCGGGCGCGCACCGAACCGCTGACCGGCACGTCGAGGAAGGCCACCCCCGCCGCCTCGGCCTGCGCGGCCAGCGCCTGCATCGTTGCGGGCAGCAGGGTGCTCAGCTCGACGTAGATCTGCGGCCGGTCGGCGGCGGGCGCCCCGAACACCTCCGCCGCCACCGCCTCGCTCACCCGCTTCTCCGGCAGGGACACGAACAGCACGTCGGCCGCCGCCGCGGTGGCGACCGCCGAGTCCGCCACCGCGGCGCCCAGCGCCCGGAGGCGTTCGGTCGCCTCCGGCCGCAGGTCGCACACGGTCAGATCGAAGCCGGCCCGGGCGACGTTGGCCGCCATCGGCGCCCCCATCCCGCCCAGGCCGACCCAGCCGACCCGTCCAATCCGTCCGGCCGCGGCGGGCGCGTCGCTCACGGCCGGTCCGCGAACTGCTCGACGAGCGGCTGGGTCCGGTCCATGAACCGGTGGTGCGCGTCGGCCTCGTCCGGGGCGCTCAACACGACGCGGCTGACGCCGAGCGAGGCGTAGCGCTCCAGCGTCTCCGCCGTCGGCGGCTTGAAGCAGTACATCGAGATCGGGATGGTGTCGGGATCCCGGTCGGCGGCGACCACTGCGTCGCGGAACCAGCCGATGCCCTTGGCCGGATCGCGGAAGCCGATGTCGAGCGGGCACCACTCGTCGGCGTACTCCGCCACGTGGCGCAGCCCGACGCGGCCCTGACAGCCCATCAGCACCGGCGGGCCCTGCGGTCGGGTCGGCTTGGGGTAGACCCACGACGGCGCCACCTGCACGTAGGCCCCGTCGTAGCCGGCGGCATCGTTGGCCCATAGCTCGCGCATGGCGGCGATCGTCTCGCGCATCGCGTTGTACCGGGCCGCCCACGGCACGGAGGACACGTTGGCGAGCTCCTCGCGGTTCCACCCCACGCCGACGCCGAGCTGCAACCGGCCGCCGGACAGCTCGTCGAGGGTGGCGATGGACTTGGTCAGATCGAGGATCTCGTGCTCGAGGACGAGGCACACCCCGGTCACCACCTGCAGGGTGGTCGTCGCCGCGGCGGCCATGGCGAGGGAGACGACCGGGTCGCGCAGGGGCCAGTAGAACCTCGGCAGCTCGGCGCCGCTCGGGTGCGGGGTCTCCCGGCTGGTCGGGATGTGGCTGTGCTCGCCCACCCAGAGCGAGTCGTAGCCGCGCTGCTCGAGGTCCCGGGCCATCTCGGCCGGGCCGACCCCGTAGTCGCTGTTCGGTGATGCCAACCCGATCTTCATCGTTTCCCCCTTGCTGTCGGCCTCACGGCCGGTCCTTGCCGAACACCAGTGTCGAACATGCGGACCAGAAGCCGCCCCACCCATGCGCCACCGCGATGTCCACCCCGTCCACCTGGGCGGCGGCCTCGCCGCGCACCTGGCGGATCGATTCGAGCATGCACAACATGCCGTACGCACCGGTATGGGCGTAGCTCATCCCGCCGCCGCTGGTGTTCATCGGCAGCGACCCGCCGGGCTCGGTGTTGCCCTCGGCGATGAACGCCCCCGCCTCGCCCCGGCCCACGAAACCGAGGCCTTCGAGCCCGAAGATCGGGTTGTGGGCGAACGCGTCGTAGATCATCAGGTGGTCGACGTCGGCGTGGGTGATGCCCGCCGCCTCGAACGCGGCCCGCCCCGAGGTGCGGATGAACTCGGGCCACAGCGGGTCGCGCCCGCCGGCCGGGCTGGCCAGGCCGGCCTCGAGCCCGCCGCCGCTGCCGAGCAGGTACACCGGCGGTTTCGGGAAGTCCTTGGCCCGATCGGCCGAGGTGACCACGATGGCACCACCGGCATCGGACACCAGGCAGCACATGTCGCGCCGCATCGGCCAGGCGATCATCGGTGAGGCCAGCACGTCGTCCACGGTGAGCGGCTCGCGCCGCGACGCCCGCGGGTTGCGCGCCGCCCACTTGCGTTGGGCGACGGGCACCGATGCCAGCTGCTCCTCGGTCAGCCCGAAGTCGCGCATGTAGCGCACCACCGGCAGACAGAACATGGCGGCGGGCCTGCCCGCCCCGTAGAGCAGGTCGAACTGCTGGCCGAGCCCGCCCTTCGCCCCGAAGTCCCCGGTGTTGGTGAGGTGGCGGGTGCTGCGGCCCGACTCGCCGTAGGTGATGAGCACCGTGGAGCAGTACCCGGCGCTGATGGCCGCCGCCGCGTTGCGCAGCTGGAACATCCAGGAGCAGCCGCCGACGACGGTGTTGTCGCACCACTTCGGGAAGATGCCGAGCTGGCGGGAGATGTCCGCCACCGGGAAGTAGCCGGTGGTGATGCCGTCGATGTCCTTGGCGGTCAACCCGGCGTCCTCGAGCGCGTTGACCGCGCCGTCGAGGGCGAGCCCGGTGGAGGACACGTTCGGCACGGTGCCGATCTCGGGCGACTCGGCCGCGCCGACGATGGCGATGTCACCGGGGCGCATCATCGGGCCACCCCCGCCCGATCGGGGGCCGGCTCGAAGGCCAGCACCGACACCGACTCGAAGGGGATGAACGAGGCCCGCAGCGGCATGTCCAGCACCAGCGCCTCCGGGGTCTGCTCGCAGCCCACCACCGTGCTGAGCACCATCGGCCCCTCGGCCAGCGCGACGAGCGCCACCGACATCGGCCCGTCGACGTTCCACAGCTTCGAGGGCCGCTGGTGGATGACGTAGCTGTAGAGGGTGGCGTCGCCGGAGGCGGTGAACCACTCGATGTCGCGCGAGGTGCAGTGCGGGCACACCGGGGTGGGCGGGAAGTACGCCGTGGCGCAGGCGCGGCAGCGGGGCAGGCGCAGCTCGCCGGCGGCCACGCCGTCCCAGTAGGGCTGGGTCTCCGGTGTGGGCACCGGTACCAGGGGATGGGCCATGGCTCGGCACGCTACCCGAGCGGGAGGAACGCGGTCGCGGCCACCGATTACCGTGGCCGGGCCATCGGACGCGACCGAAAGCGACAAGCGCATGACCACCGTGGGGATCTTCGGCGCCGGAGTGAGCGGCATACTCATGGGTATGCGGCTGCGGCAGGCCGGCTTCGACGACTTCGTGCTCTACGAGAAGCTGCCCGACGTGGGCGGCACGTGGCTGCGCAACACCTACCCCGGCCTGCACTGCGACATCCCCTCGCACCTGTACTCGTACTCGTTCGAGCCCAACCCGGACTGGTCGTTGACCTACGCCGGCCAGCGCGAGATCCAGGCCTACCTGCGGCGCTGCGCCGAGAAGTACGACCTCATCGGCAAGATCCGCTTCGGGACCACGGTGGATGTCGCCCGCTACGACGAGGAGGCCGGCGAGTGGGAACTCGAGCTGGCCGACGGCGGCACCGAGCGGCACCGGGTGCTGGTGTCGGCCACCGGTGGGCTGACCGAACCGGCCCTGCCCCGCATCGATGGCCTCGCCACCTTCGCCGGGCCGTCGTGGCACGCCGGCTCGTGGCGCCACGACGTGTCCCTGGAGGGCAAGCGGGTGGCGGTGGTGGGCAGCGCGGCCAGCGCGGTGCAGGTCGTGCCCGAGGTGGCCAAGGTGGCGGCGGAGGTGTTCGTGTTCTCCCGCACGCCGAACTGGGTGACGCCGCGCAACAACACCCCCTACAGCGACGACGAGCGGGACCGCCTGCGAGACCCGCAGCAGTGGCGGCGGCTGTGGCGCCGCCAGTACCGCGAGTCGATGCTGTGGTACGGGGCCTTCCGCCGCCGCCCGGAGGCCATCGCCGAGCTGCGCGAGACCTGCCTGGCCAACCTGCACAAGGCCATCTCGGACCCCGAGCTGATCGCGGCGCTGACCCCCGACTTCGATCCGGGGTGCAACCGGATCCTCGTCTCCGACGACTACTACCCGGCCCTGGCCCGACCGCACGTCCACCTGGTGCCCCACGGCGTGACCGCGCTGAGCGAGACCGCGGTGGTGGCCGCCGACGGTTCGCAGACGCCGGTGGACATCGTGATCTTCTGCACCGGGTACCGCCTCGGGGGCCGGGCCGACGGCCGGCCGGCCGTCGAGGTCATCGGGCGTGACGGGCTCACGCTGCGCCAGGC
The DNA here is from genome assembly GCA_020846295.1 of Acidimicrobiales bacterium. Lineage (GTDB taxonomy): Bacteria > Actinomycetota > Acidimicrobiia > Acidimicrobiales > CAIXPF01 > CAIXPF01. The sequence goes on along the minus strand of JADLEF010000358.1, from coordinate 7,005 downwards.
GTTCGGACGCCAGCCCGAGGCCTACCGGGGCGTCGCCGTGCCCGGCTTCCCCAACTACTTCACGATCTGCGGGGTGAACGGGACGGTCGCCTACGGCCCGGTCTTCCTGTCCGCCGAGCTGGAGACCGAGTTCATCGCCGGCTGGATCGGGCGGATCACCAGCGAGCCGCTGCGCTCGGTCGAGGTCCGCGCCGACGTCGCCCACAGCTGGAGCGAAGCCATCCAGTCCGAGCTGTCGACGATGAGCTGGACGGGCAACTGCCCGAACTTCTACCGCGATCGCAGCGGCCGCATCGTGTCGTTCTTCCCCGGCACCATCGGGCGGATGCGCCGGGAGCTGCGCGCCGTCGGCGACGAGGACTTCATCCTGACCCCCGGAAGGGTCGGGCGATGAAGGTCCGCATCGCTCTCGCCCCCGGTTCGCTGCCCGTTGAGCGCGACGCCTACTGCCGCTTCATCGACGGGCTCGAGGCCAACGGGTTCGACACGGTGTGGCTGTCGGACGTACCGCTCGGTCGGGTGGTGGACCCCTTCATGGGGCTCGCGGTGGCCGCCGGGCGCACCGAGCGGCTGAAGCTGGGGGCCAACGTGGTCGTACCCGGCCGCAACCCGCTGCTGCTGGCCAAGGAGCTGGCCCAGCTCGACCGGCTCTCCGCCGGCCGGCTGCTGCTGTCCTTCGTGCCCGGCCAGGAGCTCCCGGCCGAGCGGGAGGCGCTCGGCGTGGCCCGGGACAACCGCGGCGCCCGCATCGACGAGGTGCTCGGCCTGTGCCGCCGCTGGTGGGCGGGCGAGACCGTGGACCACCACTCCGAACGCTTCGACTTCACCGGCATCGAGGTGTGGCCCACCCCCATCCAGGAGCCGCTCGAGGTGTGGTTGGGTGGCATCGGTCCGCTCGCGCTCAACCGGGCCGGGCGGCTCGCCGACGGGTGGCTGACCGCTCGGGCGACCCCGGCGCAGGCCGAGGCGGGCCGACGCACCATCGCGGCGGTGGCCGAGGCCCACGGTCGCTGGATCGACCCCGAGCACTACGGCATCTCCATCCCCTACGCCCGTTCGCCGCTGGCCGACGACGCGGTGGCCGCGGTGCTCCGCCGGCCCGGGGCGGCCGGAAAAGGCGAACCGCCCCCCCGGGCGGACATCCTGCCCATCGGAGCGGCGGAACTGGTCGACCTGCTCGAGCGGCACATCGCCGCCGGGCTGTCGAAGTTCGTGTTGCGGCCGGTTCGGCTCGAGCGCGCCTGGGATGACGAGCTGGCCTGGCTGACCGAGGTGGTGCTGCCGCTGCAGACCTGACGGTCCGCAGCGGCAGCGGGTGCTAGCCGGTGACCGCGAGGGTCACTCGCAGGCGGCGGTGGTCTGGTTCCACGAGCAGGTCTTCGACTTGCCCGACAGTTCGATGGTGGCGCCCTGCTGGACCCAGGACTGCTTGGCCGAGTCGTACTGGGCGATCTCCGAGCCCTCGATCCAGTAGGCGTCGGTGTTGCCGTGGAGGTTGAGCTGGATGCCCCACAGGTAGGCGGCCGGCGTCATGTCGATCGCCCGGAGGGCGGTCAGCATGTTGGCCCGGGTCAGGCCGCCGTCCAGCTGGCCGGCGATGGCGTAGACCTGCGCCCGGCTCCACCCGAAGGCGAGGCCGAAGCCGAAGAAGCCGGAGCTCTTGTAGTCGTAGCCGGCGTCGGTGAGGATCTGGCGACCCCACTGCACGTAGGGGTTGGCGTCCTCGCCGGGGGAGTTGATGTCGCGCAGGCCGCCGCCCACGATCCACCAGCCGTTGGAGCTGTCGCCCACGACGTCCTTGCCGACGAAGTTGGCGCCCTTGCACACCGACGGCATGAACTTGTACTTGGTCGCCTCGAGCATGCCGTTCTGGGCCGCCTCGGTGATCGATTGCGAGCACGGCGTACCGGTCTGCATGGAGATGAACACGTTCGGGTTCTTGCCCGCCAGGGTGGTCATCTGATCGGTGACCGTCGGCGCCTGCGGCTCGTTGAACTCGGTGACGTACTCGTAGCGGTCCTTGTTGGGCGATTCGGCCAGGTAGGCCTTGAACGCCTGGTCGTAGACCTTGCCGAAGTCGTTGTTCATGACCAGGGCGGCGATGACCACCTTGCCGTCACCGAACTCGTCGATGCGGTCGTCGATGAACTTGCCCCACAGCAGCGCCTCGATGTTGTAGGCGAGGAGCATGCCGTTGGTCCACGGGTGGTTCACCGGGTCGCCCCAGGCGGGGTGGCCGGTCGAGTTGAACAGGTGCGGGATGCAGCGCTCGTTCAACTTGTCGTAGACCTTGAGGGTGCTGGGCGAGCCCTGGGTCATGACATCGAAGACCTTCTCGGAGTCGATGAGCTCGTCGACCAGCGGGATGGTCCGCGCCGGGTCGTAGCCGTCGTCCTTGATGATCTCGTTGACCCGACGGGTCTTGCCTTCCGAGTCCTTGAAGATGCCCTGGTCGGCGTAGTAGTTCATGATGACCTGGGCGCCGTAGTTGATGTTCACGGCGGTGGCCTGCGTGCCCGAGGCCGGGGCCGGGGCGCCCATCTTGATCTCGGTGTCGGTGAGGCCCTCGGTGTTGCTCCAGCCGGCGCCGCAGGTCGACAGGTCGACCTTGAAGCCGTCGGGGCCGAGCACCGTCTTGCCGTCCGCCTGCAGACCCCAGCCGTTGTCCTTGATCCGCTGGACGTTGGCGGCGCGCTGCTCAGCCCACAGCTCCTCCCACTCCTCGATCGACTTCGGCTCGGTGGCCGGCTTCGGGATGGCGCCCTTGTCCGCCACCGTGGTGTCGGTGGTGTCGCCCTCGACGGTGGTCCCCGACTGCGCCTTGTCGACCGCGTCGCCCAGATCGTTGTCGATCAGGTTGCCGGCGTCGGTGGTGTCCGTCGCCGTCCCGCCGCTGTCATCGCCGCCGCACGCGGCCGCGAACAGCGACAGCGCAATGGCGGTGGCCGCCATCTTCCCCTTGTGCATGTATCCCCCTGGCTTTCGCCCGTTGCCGGCTCCTCTGAGCCGTGGCTGGGGTCACGGTAGTCTGCCGATGTCACAAGGGCCCGTCACCCCTGGGCGAGCGGAGCCGTCAGCGCGACGGGGTGGCGCTCGTTGCGCCGGACACGGCGCGCTGCTGCTCCAGCAGCCGGGTGGTCGCGGCGGCGTCGGCCGGCCGGGCGAGGTGATACCCCTGCCCGAAGGTGGCGCCCAGTGCTTCGAGGGCGGCGGCCTGCTCCGCGGTCTCGATGCCCTCGGCCACCGTGGCCAGCTGCAGGGCCCGGGCCAGCTCGATGATCGACTTCACCAAAGCGTGGGACTCCGGCGATCGACCCCCGAGCGGGTCGATCAGGGCGCGATCGATCTTGAGCTCGTCGATGGGGAACTGGCGCAGGTAGCTGATGGAGGCGTTGCCCGACCCGTAGTCGTCGACCGCGAGGCGCACGCCGAGGTCCTTCAGCCGGCGGAACACCTCCACCGCCGCGGCGCGGTTGTCGATCACGGCCTGTTCGGTCAGCTCGAGCACCAGGGTGTGGGGCGGGATCCCGGTCGCCTCGAGGAGGCGGGCGAGGTTGGGCACCAGCTCCGGGTCGTGCAGCTGGCGGGGGGAGAGGTTGACCGACATCGTCAGCTCCGCCCATTGCCCGCTCGTGCGCTGCCACAACGCCAGCTGGTGCACGGCCTGGTCGAGGACCCAGCGGCCGAGGGTGATGATGTGGTGGGACTCCTCGGCGGCGGGGATGAACTCCGCCGGTGCGATCGAGCCCTTCTCCGGGTGGTGCCAGCGCATGAGCGCCTCGAGGCCGAACACCGAGCGGTCGGCCAGGCGGAACAGCGGCTGGTAGTGCACCTCGAGCTGCGCGCCGTCGAGCGCGGACTCCAGCGCGTTGCGCAGCTCGAGGCGGCGCCGGACCGGCTCGCCCATCTCGTGGTCGTAGTGGACCGCCCGGCCCCGCCCGTCGCCCTTGGCGCGGTAGAGGGCGATGTCGGCGCCGCGCAGCAGCTCCTCGGGGTCGATGGCATGGCCGTCGTGGCAGACGATGCCGATGCTCGTCCCCACCCCGATCGCCACCCCTTCGATCTCGACCGGCTGGCGCAGCGTCTCGATGGCGCGAGCCGCCAGCGTCCGGGCCCGGGCCGCATCGCCCTCCGTCTGCAGCACGGCGAACTCGTCACCGCCGAGCCGGGCCACCACGTCGGCCCGGCCGATGAGCCCGCGCAACCGGTGGGCGGCTTCCACCAGCACGGCGTCGCCGGCGTGGTGGCCGAGGCTGTCGTTGACCTCCTTGAACCCGTCGAGGTCGAACAGCAACAGGTTGAGCGGCCGGCCCCGGCCGATGGCGCGTCCCAGCGCGGCGGAGAACTCGCTGCGGTTGGCGAGCCCGGTGAGCGGGTCGAAGGAGGCGAGGCGACGGAGCTGGTCGATGTCGTGGGCGTTGAGCACGATCCCGGCGATGTCGGCGTCGGCCTGGAGGTTGGTGGCGATGGCGGCGACGACCCGCCAGGTGCCGTCGTGGTGGCGGGTGCGGAACTCCTCCTCGATGCTCTCGCCCGGCGGGAGCTGTTCGGCGGCGCGCAGCAGCGCCTCCACGGCGGGCAGGTCGTCGGGGTGCACCAGGTGCTCCAGGGCGAACTGGCCGGCCCGCTCGGCGCTCACGCCGGCGGCGCGCAGCATCGAGGGGCTGGCGTAGCGGACCTGATCGCCGCTCACGATGGCGACGAGCTCCGTGGACTTGGCCACCAGCGATTCGAAGCGGCGCTCGCCGGACTGCGACAGGGCGCGCAGCAGGCCGCCGATGCGGGCCATCACGAGCAGGAACAGCACCGCGCTGGCCACCGTCGGCAGGTCGGCGCCGCGGCTGGTCGAGATGGCGACCGCGGGTGCGAGCAGCGTCGTGCCGGTGAGCAGGGCCAGCCGGCTCCAGCCCAGCCGGGTTCGGCCCGGCGCCCGCGGTGGCAGCGGCCGGCCGGCCGCGGGGTGCAGCGCCGCCGCCCCCATCAGCAGGTAGCTCCCCATGAAGATGAGGTCGCTCCACGAGCCCGGCGAGTACGTGCCGTACAGGTCCGACGCGGTGTAGCTGACGTCGGCCAGGAACAGCGTGCCGATGCCGATGCCGAGGAGTCGAGCCGCGCCGGAGCCGCCGCGGGCACCGAAGGCGAGGCGGGCCAGGAAGGCGAGCAGGATGAGGTCGCCCACCGGGTAGGCGCTGTTGACGAAGCGCTCGAGCGTGGTGAGCGAGGCGTCCTTGGCGTAGGGCAGGACGAGGAACTGCCACACGACCACGCCGGCGCCGACCGCGACGATCGAGGCGTCGATGAGCGAGGTGCGCTCCCGGCCCGACTGACGGGCGAGCAACCACAACCCGAACCCCGCCAGCGGGTAGAAGCACAGGTAGAAGATGTCGGGCGGGCCGGGCATGGGCACGTCGCCGTCGTTGCGCACCGACAGCACGGTGAACACCGTGTCGCCCAGCGCGTTGGCGGTCAACGCGACGGCCAGCGACGCCCAGGTCAGGCGCTGGGCCGGACGGCGGACGGCGGTGGCTGCGGTGCACAACGCTGCGGTGGCGGCGACCACGGCGACCAGCCACGCCCTACCGGTCGGACCGAGCAGCGCGAACGATGCGGCGATGAGCGCTGCTGCGCCTGCTGCCTGACGACCGACCCCTCGCACGGCCACTGGATCGGCAGTACGACCGATCGCCATCGATGCGTCGATCGTCCCGGTGCCGGCCGGGACCCTGTGGGCCGTTTCGCCGCCGGGAACTGGGGCCCTTCGGCACTGACCGGTCAGTCAAGTCCGCCGTACCGTCTCGGATCACGATGGTGCGGATCGGCGGCGTCGGTCTGCCGGTCGACACGACAACGAAGCGAGCACGCGGGCAGGCCGCTGGGCCACCTGGGGGAGATCAGGACACCATGAACGAGCAGACGTCACCGGACGCGCCGTACCACGACTTCATCATCATCGGCGCCGGCGTGTGCGGGATCTACCAGCTGTACAAGCTCCTGGAGCTCGGCGCCGACGTGACCGTGCTCGAGGCGGGCGGTGACTGCGGCGGCACCTGGTACTGGAACCGCTACCCGGGCTGCCGCTTCGACTCCGAGAGCTACAGCTACGGCTACTCGTTCTCGAAGGAGGTGCTCGAGGAGTGGGACTGGAGCGAGCACTTCGCCGCCCAGCCCGAGACGCTGAGCTACCTCAACTTCGTGGTCGACAAGTTCGACCTGCGCGGCCACATGCAGTTCGATGCCAAGCTGGACCGGGCCACCGTCGACGAGGACACCGACACCTGGACCCTCGAGCTGGCGGACGGCCGCACGATGCGCTGCCGGTTCCTGCTCACCGCCATCGGCCTGCTGTCGGCGCCGACCATGCCGCACTTCGAGGGCATGGACAGCTTCGAGGGCGAGTCCTTCCACACCTACTTCTGGCCCCACGAGCCGGTCGATCTGTCCGGCAAGCGGGTGGCGGTCATCGGCACCGGCGCCACCGGGGTGCAGGTCATCGCCGAGCTGCAGGACAAGGTCGCGGAGCTCAACGTGTTCCAGCGTCGGCCGAACTGGTGCGCCCCGCTGCACAACTCGAAGATCACCCCCGAGGAGATGGCGCAGATCCGGGCCTCCTACGACGAGATCTTCGACAAGTGCGCCCGCACACCGGGCGGGTTCATCCACGGACCCGATCGCCGCAAGCTGTCCGACGTGCCGCGCGAGGAGCGCATGGCGTTCTGGGAGAAGCTCTACGCCTCGCCCGGGTTCGGGATCTGGCTGGGCAACTTCCGCGACGTGCTGATGGACGAGGAGGCCAACGCCGAGTTCTCGGCCTTCGTGGCCGACAAGATCCGCCAGCGGGTCAAGGACCCGGCCGTCGCCGAGAAGCTGATCCCCAAGGACCACGGCTTCGGTGTGCAGCGGGTGCCGATGGAGACCAGGTACTACGAGGCCTACAACCGCGACAACGTGCACCTCATCGACATCGAGGAGCACCCCATCGAGCGGATCACACCGACCGGTATCCGT